>OZ240687.1:1797500-2106770 GCA_965199285.1 Parvibaculaceae bacterium
GACAAACTTTGATTCCTGGAATTGTTGATATTGATAAATCACAGCCTTCTGTAACGATGGGCGTCCAAAAGGGTGAGTTCCAGTCGATAGACTGGAATGCAGCGCAAGCTAAAGCAAACAAACAATGCCAAGAGTTTGGCTATTGGTTGGCAGAGCCTCTGGAGGCTACGCGGCAGTCTTGTGCCGACTCATCATATTACGCCGGTCAATATGGCGGTTATGGTGGTTGTACGGTTTTCCAAATTGAACGAAAGTACATCTGCAAAGAATAAACCCACCTGTGAAAAGTGATGGTACAAAATAATGAGAGTACAAAGAATAACATAAAAATAATAGATTTTGATCTGGGTCAAGCGCGGTAGCGGAGCGTTCCCTAGGCCGATGAAGGCAGACTGCGAGGTCTGCTGGAGGTATGGGAAGAGAGAATGCTGACATGAGTAACGATAAGGAGGGTGAGAAACCCTCCCGCCGAAATTCCAAGGGTTCCTGCGCAATGTTAATCAGCGCAGGGTTAGCCGGCCCCTAAGGCGAGGGCGAAAGCCGTAGTCGATGGGAACGGGGTTAATATTCCCCGGCCAGTGGGTAGTGACGAATCGCGTAAATTGTCTTTCCTTATCGGATTGGAAAGGCCGTGAAGCGGTTCCAGGAAATAGCTCCCACATCAAGACCGTACCCGAAACCGACACAGGTGGAATGGTAGAGTATACCAAGGCGCTTGAGAGAACGATGCTGAAGGAACTCGGCAAAATGCCTCCGTAACTTCGGGAGAAGGAGGCCCTGTCTTAAGGCAACTTTTGACAGGGGGCACAGACCAGGGGGTAACGACTGTTTATTAAAAACACAGGGCTCTGCGAAGTCTTATGACGACGTATAGGGTCTGACGCCTGCCCGGTGCCGGAAGGTTAAAAGGAGGAGTGCAAGCTCCGAATTGAAGCCCCGGTAAACGGCGGCCGTAACTATAACGGTCCTAAGGTAGCGAAATTCCTTGTCGGGTAAGTTCCGACCTGCACGAATGGCGTAACGATTTCCCCGCTGTCTCCAGCATCGACTCAGTGAAATTGAATTCCCCGTGAAGATGCGGGGTTCCTGCGGTCAGACGGAAAGACCCCGTGCACCTTTACTATAGCTTTACAGTGGCATTAGTGACGGCATGTGTAGGATAGGTGGTGGACTTTGAAGCCTGGGCGCCAGTTCAGGTGGAGTCACCCGTGAAATACCACCCTTACCTTTATTGATGTCTAACCGCGAACCGTTATCCGGTTCCGGGACCCTGTATGGTGGGTAGTTTGACTGGGGCGGTCGCCTCCCAAAGAGTAACGGAGGCGCGCGAAGGTAGGCTCAGGCCGGTCGGAAATCGGTCGTTGAGTGCAATGGCAAAAGCCTGCCTGACTGCGAGACTGACAAGTCGAGCAGAGACGAAAGTCGGTCATAGTGATCCGGTGGTCCCGCGTGGAAGGGCCATCGCTCAACGGATAAAAGGTACGCCGGGGATAACAGGCTGATGACGCCCAAGAGTCCATATCGACGGCGTTGTTTGGCACCTCGATGTCGGCTCATCGCATCCTGGGGCTGGAGCAGGTCCCAAGGGTTTGGCTGTTCGCCAATTAAAGCGGTACGTGAGCTGGGTTTAGAACGTCGTGAGACAGTTTGGTCCCTATCTGCCGTAGGTGTAGGAAATTTGCGAGGAGCTATCCCTAGTACGAGAGGACCGGGATGGACATACCTCTGGTGGAGCTGTTGTCGCGCCAGCGGCATTGCAGCGTAGCTACGTATGGACGGGATAACCGCTGAAAGCATCTAAGCGGGAAGCCTCCCTCAAAACCAGATTTCCCTATCAGAGCCGTGGAAGACCACCACGTTGATAGGCCAGATGTGTAAGTGCAGCAATGCATGTAGCTTACTGGTACTAATCGCTCGACTGGCTTGATTCGTTCTCATTTCCAATATTTGTGGCTTTATATCGCTCACGCCTCTGTTTAATAAACAGGCAGCCTTCGGCACGCCTGCGGGAGCTACGACGAAGTCGTTAGCGTGAGCGAAATAAGGTAAAAGAAAGGGACGTGACCACGTCCCCGACGAATCGTTTCGTCGCCCCCTTTTTTAAGATAATGAGGAGGCATGGCACACAGTGCCATTGCCGTGAACGACAATCTGTATTGCGCCGACTTGGTGGCTATGGCGAAGCGCCTAAACCCGATCCCATCCCGAACTCGGCCGTTAAACGCTTCAGCGCCGATGGTACTGCATCTTAAGGTGTGGAAGAGTAGGACGCTGCCAGGTCTGCCCAATACAGATTATAGTTTTCAACCAATAACCTAAAAACGAATAACCTAAATCAGATAAATCCCTTCTTTATATTCTTCCTTTTGCTTCAGTGCGCGGCTGATTTATTGTTTTAGTTTGCATGTCTCCGTTATGGGGTATAATCTTTGTTTATTAATGCTTGTTGTATAAGAGGTACGAAAATAAATAATAGTTATAAAATTTGTTTGTTTCTACTCATGTCACTATTTGTTGCGGGGTGTAGGCCAGCTTTGGTGCCGGGCGTTATTAATATAGACAAAACGTCTGATTCTCTCATAATGAGCGTCCAAAAGAAAAAATCTGATATAATAGATTGGCAGGCAGCTCAGGCTAAAGCACGAGCGCAATGCGAAAAGAGGGGATATTCTTCGGCCAAACCCCTGCCAGAAATACAACAATCTTGTGTAGGCTTATCATATTATGCTGATGGCTATGGCGCGTATAGTAATTGCACAATTTTCCAAGTTAGACGCAAATATATTTGCGAAAGAAAATAGAGTTTGATCTAAAGTAAGCGCGGCTACAAAGCGGTAGCGTTGCTTTACAGTTTTATTTTATCATGCTAGGCAAGCGCCTATGGGGAACAAACATAAAAGCAGGTCGTTGCGGACGGCGATTGGGCGCAAGCTCAAAAAATGGCATTATCGCTTTTTGGCGGATGATATTATCCGCATCACCAAGCAATTTGATGACCATATTTTTACTTTTCCCTGTCATAACAGTGTTGGCGGCAGGCGGCTTTATAGCGGCAATGGCTATAATCGCGATGAAACCGAAATTATATTAGATGTTTTACGGCAAGCGGGCGGATTTTCGCCCAATGCTATTGCGCTAGAGTTTGGGGGCAATATTGGCTCGCAAACGGTCTATTTTGCTTTGTCGAAATTGTTCCACAAAATCATCACGGTTGAGGCGGATGCGGTGAATGCCGATTTTCTACGCTGCAATGTGAGCGATAATGGGTTTACTGATATGGTGGAGGTAAAGCAAGTTGCGCTGGGGATGGAAGATGGCATGGTGACATTTTATCGCTCCCCCGATAATTATGGCGAACATTCTTTGCTCGCACAAGACTCTGCCATTGCCGTGCAAGTGCCGTGTCAATCATTGCAAAGCCTTATCACTGAAAGTAAAATTGATTTTAGCGATGTCGCCTTTATCTGGTCAGATTTAGAAGGCATGGATTATGAGGTATTTATGCAAGTGCTCACCTTTGGCGTGCCGCCTTTTTACTATTTGGAATTTAGCGCGAATTTGCGCAGTGCGGAAGATAATGATCGCTTTAAGCAAGCAATTTTTGCATCCTATCAAACGGTCTATCTCTCAAAAGGCGGGCGGCTAAGTCGCATTGGCATTGATGATATTCCTGCCGATCGGCAAACCAATCTCTTATTATGCGATCCTATAATTAAGTCTTAGTGACATGCGCCAAGAATTTTTCTAATTATATTGCTTTTAAATTTCTAGCCGTTTTTTACACGCTGCTTCGATGCGTTCATGCAATAGGGTGACGCGGGTGGTAAGCCAATCGAGATCTTCATGGGCGATCTCATAATGTTCCGAATAACGCGCTTCGACATAGGCGCGGCGCAACAACTCAAACCGCCGCCGCGCCAATCGTGTATTGCGCGGCCAGACAGAGATTAAATCTGCATCAATATTCTCGGAGAGACTCCGTAATTTACCAATATGATGCGTATCCGGATTATAATGCGTGTGTACCAATAAAAACGCATTATAAGCATGTTCAGCAGCTTGGTGGAGCAGGAACGCGGCTAAATTATTCATTTTCTCTTCATCCGCAAAACTCTCTATTTTTAAGAAGTCTTGTGCTGTCGGAAATACTTTCTCAAAATGCTTTTGTGAAATAGTCACAAAGGCTTTCTCATCTATCAGCTTAGCTTCAAGCAGAGGTTTGCGACTGGCTTCATATAAGGCAATCCCCTGATCGCGAATATCAGAGAAAAAATACTGCCCCTCAGCCAGCATATCATTTACATGCGCTAGGGGTTCAACTATCAAATCAACATCATGTTTGATGCCGGGATGATGCGCGAGGGTGGTTTCTGCTTGCTCCCAAAATTCAAAGTCGCAAAAGATTTGCGCGCTTACAATCACCAAAATATCAAAGTCACTCTTATAGCCGGTCTTTGTGTCTTCCACCCAATCCTCCCGCGCGAAAGAGCCGAATAGGATAATTTTGACAATCTTGCCGCTTTGCTTTTTTAGTTGGGTTTTACCGGCGCGCGCGGCTTCAAATTCTTCGAGCAGGATTTTTGTAACAAGCTCTAATTCTTTTTGTCTTGCCGGTCGCAAATGGTCAAGTGAATCATTCATAAGCAAAAAGAGGTTTAATCCTGCTCAGGCGGGCTGGTTTGCACCGCCAGCGCGTGCAAGGCATCGCCCATGCCTTTAATCGCATCATAAACCATTTGATGTTGCTGTATGCGGGTTTTGCCAATAAATGCTGATGATATAATGCGCGCCGCATAATGGTCGCCATCGCCGCGTAAATCGGTAATCTCAACAATTGCATCGGGCAAGGCTTGTTTGATTTGGGCTTCAATTTCACCGGCGGACATGGGCATGGCTAATCATCCCCCATAAATTCAGGAAACCAGCTCTCATGCGCATGGCGTAAATCCGCTATTGCGACAGATAATCCATCTTCACTGATAAGCGATTTTCCCTCTGTGGTTCCAATTTGCATAATCTCTATGTTAGCGGTTTTCGCCGCTAGGGTAAAGGCATCAACATTGGTAGGCGCAAGGCTCACCACATAGCGCGCTTGGTCTTCACCAAACCAAAACCCGTGCGGGGTGGTTGGGCTGGCGATTAATTTTGCCCCCATATTGCTGGCAAGCGCCATTTCAGCAAGCGCAATCAGTAACCCCCCATCGCTCACATCATGCGCCGCACTGATGGTATTTTGGCTGATTTGCTGGCGTAAAAAATCACCATTTTCACGCTCATGGGTTAAGTTCACCGGCGGCGCTTCACCCAAATCCCCAGATCCCAAATCCCCAGAGCCCAAATCCCCAGAGCCCAAATCCCCAGAGCCCAAATCCCCAGAGCCCAAATCCTCAGCGCCCAAATAATCGCGCAAATAAAGCGAGCAGCCAATATGGTCGGTAGCCGTGCCGATTACAAAAATATACTCCCCTTCCGCCTTAAAGGGAATTGTCACCGCTTGGGTATAATCTTTGATGAGACCAACCCCGCCAATCGCAGGAGTTGGCAGAATGCCGCTGCCATTGGTTTCATTATAAAGCGACACATTGCCGGAGACGATGGGGAAATTAAGGGCGCGCGCTGCCTCTCCCATACCGTTAATCGCGTCCACAAATTGCCCCATAATTTCAGGCCGTTGCGGATTGCCAAAATTCAAGCAATTTGTGATGGCAAGCGGGGTTGCGCCACAAGCGGTGATATTGCGCCAGCATTCAGCAACCGCTTGTTTTGCCCCCTCAATCGGATTGGCAAAGACATAGCGTGGGGTCACATCGGTGCTGATTGCCAGTGCTTTTTTGGTATTGTGAACCCGCACCAGCGCTGCATCCCCCCCCGGATGGGCAAGCGTATCGCCCATCACCATGTGATCATATTGTTCCCATATCCAGCGCCGTGAGCATAATTCAGGGCTCGCCAGCATCTGCAATAACACATGATTTAGATTATCTGGCGCGGCAATATCCGCCGCCCTGATTTTTGTCGCCGCCGGTGTCGGTTGATGCGGGCGGTCATATAATGGCGCATCATTGGCAAGGGGACCGAGCGGCATATCGGCAACCACCTGCCCTTGATGTTTAATCACCATCCGCTTGCTATCGGTTAAAATGCCAACCACAGAAAAATCAATCTCCCAACGTTCGAAAATTGCCCGCGCCTGCGCTTCACATTCGGGCTTGATAATCATCAGCATGCGCTCTTGGCTTTCAGATAACAGCATTTCAAAAGGCTGCATGGCGTGTTCGCGGCATGGCACTTTATCAAGGTCAAGCTCAATGCCCACCCCGCCCTTATCTGCCATTTCAACCGATGAAGAGGTCAGCCCCGCCGCGCCCATATCTTGGATGGCAATAATCGCATCCGATGCCATGAGTTCAAGGCACGCTTCCAGCAAGCGTTTTTCGGCAAATGGGTCGCCCACTTGCACGGTCGGGCGCTGCTCTTGTGAATCATCATCAAAATCTTTTGATGCCATTGTCGCGCCGTGAATCCCATCGCGGCCGGTTTTGGACCCAACATAAACCACTGGCGCCCCGATTTGGCTGGCGGCGGCGTAAAAAATATTATCCTTGCGTGCCAACCCAACGCACATGGCATTGACCAGAATATTGCCATTATAGCTTTTGTCAAAATTCACCTCGCCGCCCACCGTCGGCACGCCCATGCAATTACCATAGCCGCCAATCCCTTCGACAACGCCAGAAACCAAATGACGGGTTTTGGGATGCGCCGCTTCGCCAAATCTCAACGCATTCATATTGGCGATGGGGCGCGCGCCCATTGTAAACACATCGCGCATAATGCCGCCAACGCCGGTTGCCGCACCTTGATAGGGTTCAATAAAAGAGGGGTGATTATGGCTTTCCATTTTGAAAATCGCCGCATCGCCATCGCCAATATCAATCACGCCAGCATTTTCGCCCGGCCCTTGAATGACTTGTTCGCCCTCTGTCGGTAGGGTTTTTAAGTGCAAGCGCGATGATTTATAAGAGCAATGTTCTGACCACATGACCGAAAAAACGCTTAGCTCGGTATAATTGGGGGCGCGCCCCATATGCTGCTTAATCATCTCATATTCATCATCCGATAGACCAAGTTCGGCGATAATTTCGTGGCTTATGGGGGGGGTATGGCTCATGCGATTATCTCGGCGAGGTTTTCGAATAGACGCTTGCCATCTTCACCACCTAGAGCCGCTTCTGCCCGCCGTTCGGGATGTGGCATCATCCCCAATACATTGCCTTGCGCGTTAAAAATGCCGGCAATATTGGCTTGTGAGCCATTGGGATTATCATCATAGGTAAAGGCAATCTGGTCATTATCTTGTAATTGTTTTAGCGTGCCATTATCGGCAAAATAATTGCCATCATGATGCGCGACGGGGATGGTGATGCTCTCTCCCTTTTTATATTTATCAGTAAACGGCGAAAGCGTGCGCTGGACGGTGAGATTGACATTTTTGCAGATAAATTTGAGGTTTTTATTACGCATTAAAACGCCCGGTAATAATCCACATTCGGTGAGAATCTGAAACCCATTACACACGCCCATGACGGGCGTGCCAGCGTGAGCGCGTTTGATGACTTCGCGCATGATCGGGCTATTGGCGGCCATCGCGCCGCAGCGCAAATAATCGCCATAAGAAAATCCCCCCGGTAAAATAATCGCATCACAAGCGGGCAAATCGCTATCCCCATGCCAGACCATAAGAGGGGGGCTAGAGCAAGCCGCCGCGATAGAGACTTGCATATCGCGGTCACAATTTGATCCAGGAAAAACAATAATCGCGGCAGGCATTGCGGGGCTACTCTATTAACTCAATTTCATAATTTTCAATGACAGTATTTGCCAATAATTGCTCACACATGGCAGTGATTTTTTCATGCGCGGTTTTGCGGTCAGTCTCGCTAAGCGATAATTCGATGAGCTTGCCTTGCCGCACCTCTTCCACATCATCATGCCCCAAATGCGCCAATGCGGTTTCTATCGCTTTTCCTTGCGGGTCAAGAACCCCGAATTTCAGATTAATAAAAATGCGTGCTTTCATGTCACCAATCCTAGCCTTTGCGCGACTTCATGATAGGCTTCGGTAAGCCCGCCCAAATCTTCCCGAAACCGATCCTTATCCATTTTCTTGCCGGTCTCAATATCCCACAGCCTACAGCTATCGGGGCTTATTTCATCTGCCAAAATAATCCGCATGTCTGTGTCTGTTTTATGGCGGCCAAATTCCAGCTTAAAATCAACCAGCTCAATACCAATATCTTGAAACAATTCGCTCATAAATTCATTAATCCGCAACGCATAAGAAGACATATCAGCCAGCTCAGCCGATGATGCCCAATCAAATGCCTCAATATGATT
The DNA here is from genome assembly GCA_965199285.1 of Parvibaculaceae bacterium. GTDB lineage: Bacteria > Pseudomonadota > Alphaproteobacteria > RS24 > RS24 > CBDDGJ01. Next base: position 1,805,898 of record OZ240687.1, read on the forward strand.
TTCACTCACCAGCGGGTCGCCAAGCGCATCATCCTTATAATAATATTCAACCAATGGGCGGGCAAGCCGCGCGCCTTGCGTAAGCCCCAAGCGCTTCACCAATGAGCCAGCGGCAATATTGCGGACAACCACTTCAAGCGGCACAATCTCAACCTCATGCACAAGCTGCTCGCGCATATTAAGGGTCTCGATATAATGGGTCGGAATGCCAATCTCGCCAAGACGGGAAAATAAATATTCAGAAATGCGGCAATTTAACACGCCCTTACCGTCAATCACATCATGCTTTTGATTGTTAAAAGCGGTCGCATCATCTTTGAAATATTGCACAAGGGTTCCGGCTTCTGTTCCTGCAAACAAAACTTTGGCTTTTCCCTCATAAATCTGGTGCCGCTTCATCATCTCACTTCCTTATGAGCTGTGCTATCATGATTCCTTAATTAAAAACGCGGTCAAAAATTGTATCCACATGTTTGAAGTGATAATCAAGGTCAAACAGAGCCTCTAAATCTGCATCCGATAAAATCACCTCTTTATCTGCTTTTAGAAGCTCAAGAAATTGCCCTTCGCCGCGCCAGACGGGCATGGCATTACGTTGCACCAGCCGATAGGCATCTTCGCGCGAAATGCCAGCTTGGGTGAGCGCCAAAAGCACGCGCTGCGAGTGGATAAGCCCGCCCAAATGGTCGAGGTTTTTTTGCATATTTTCTGGATAGACCACCAGATTTGACATCACATTGGTTAAGCGCGTAAGCGCGAAATCAAGCGTTATGGTGGCATCGGGGCCAATCATCCGCTCAACTGAAGAATGGGAAATATCGCGTTCATGCCAGAGCGCAACATTTTCCATCGCTGGCAGTGCCATGCCGCGCACCAGCCGCGCCAAGCCGGTTAGATTTTCGGTCAAAACCGGATTGCGCTTATGCGGCATGGCGGATGAGCCTTTTTGCCCTTCGGAAAAATATTCTTCCGCTTCCAAAACCTCGGTGCGCTGTAAATGCCGTATCTCAACGGCCAGACGCTCAATCGAAGAGGCAATCACGCCCAAAGTTGCAAAAAACATAGCATGTCGGTCGCGCGGGATAATTTGGGTTGAAACCGGCTCAATCGCCAGCCCCATTTTGGTGGCAACATGCGCTTCAACACGGGGGTCAATATTAGCAAATGTACCCACCGCGCCGGAAATGGCACAGGTCGCAATTTCCGCCCGCGCCGACATCAGCCGCGCCCGATTGCGGTCAAATTCGGCATAGGCTTGCGCGAGTTTCACCCCAAAAGTGAGCGGTTCGGCGTGAATACCATGTGAGCGTCCAATTGTTGGGGTCATTTTATGTTCTAACGCCCGTGTTTTAAAGGTATCCAAAAGCGCATCCATATCTGCCAGTAAAATATCCGCCGCGCGGCTGAGCTGCACATTAAAACATGTATCCAATATATCCGAGCTGGTCATGCCTTGATGGACGAAGCGCGCCTCTTCGCCAACATGTTCTGACAGGCTGGTGAGAAAGGCAATCACGTCATGCTTTACCTCACGCTCGATCTCATTAATCCGGTCAACATCAAAGCCGCCGCGCGCCCGCACGGCTTTTGCCGCTTCTGCTGGCACAATGCCAATCTCAACCATCGCATCAAGCGCATGTGTCTCAATCTCTAACCAGATCGAATATTTACTTTGATCTGTCCAAATGTCGGTCAGTTCAGGCCGCGCATAGCGAGGAATCATGACAAGGTCTCCTTTTTTCTAGACAGGGGCTAGATTTATATAAGCCATTGTTTTTACATCTCTATTTATTGAGGTGCGGAAACAATATCGTATCCACAATGCTATAGCAAATTGCCAGATTCGGGTAAAGACATATAGCCCCTGAAAATGGGGATTAAACCAAAATACCCGTATCTCTAAAACTTGTTTCTTTACTGCGGCCAATCACAATATGGTCATGCAGGCTAATACCAAATTCAGCCGCTTTCTTTTGGATTTTGTGGGTCATATCAATATCTGCCTTGCTGGGCAACGGATCACCGCTTGGATGATTATGGACAAGAATAAGCGAAGTTGCATCCAATTCCAAGGCGCGCTTAATCACTTCGCGCGTATAGACGGGCGCATGGTCAACCGTGCCGCGCCCCATAAGTTCATTTGCCATGACTTGTTGCTTCTTATCCAAAAATATGACGTGAAATTCCTCAATCGTTTTTTCCACCAGCTGGGCGCGACAATAGGCGATTAAATCTTCCCAACTATTGAGCGGGGTGCGGTGCATGATTTTGCTTTTGCCAAGCTGGAGACCTGCCGCTTCAACAATTTTCAGCTCGGTGACAATATTTTCGGTTACCCCTTCAACTTCTTTCAGCCTTTGTGGAGCCGCGCCTAATATACCAGAAACATCCCCAAATCGAGCAATTAAATTTTTCGCCAGCGGTTTGACATCGCGGCGCGGAATGGCACGAAATAAAACCAGCTCGATAAATTCATAATCTTGCAGCGCATCCATGCCGCCTTTTCGAAAGCGTTCGCGCAAACGGCTGCGATGGCCTTTATTATGATCCGTATTCATGCCGGCAGCACGCTGTTTTTATGCGGTGTATCCAGACCGGCAAGCGATTTTGTAAAAATCTCATAGCCGGTTTTGGTGACCCCAATACTATGTTCATATTGTGCCGATAAGCTGCGGTCGCGGGTGACAGCCGTCCAGCCATCGCGCAAGATTTTGGCCGCCGGTTTGCCAATGTTTAACATTGGTTCAATGGTGAAAAACATGCCTTCTTCCAGCATAACGCCATCCCCTGCCGTACCATAATGTAAAATATTGGGGGCATCATGAAACACTTGCCCTAGCCCATGCCCGCAAAAATCGCGGACAATAGAAAATCTTTGCGCTTCGGCATAAGACTGAATGGCGTGACCAATATCCCCCGTCGTCGCCCCTGGACGCACGGCTTCAATGCCGCGCATCATGGCTTCATAAGTGACATCCATCAGCTTTTGGGCGCGCACGGGCACATCGCCAATTGCATACATGCGGCTATGGTCGCCATGCCAACCCTCATAATAAAGCGTGACATCAATATTGAGAATATCACCATCGCGCAAAACCCGCGCACCCGGAATACCATGACAAATAATATGATTGAGCGAGGTGCAGATTGATTTGGTAAAACCGCGATAATTAAGTGGCGCGGGGGCTGCCCCCAAATCCCTTATCATGCCAAGCGCCTGCTCATCCAATGCTTCAGTCGTTGTGCCAGCGACCACAAAGGGAGCCAGTTCATCCAGCACTTTGGCTGCCAGCCTGCCGACCGCACGCATGCCTTCAAACCCTTCGGCATTATGGAGCTTGATTTGGCTGTGCTGGCTCAAAACCGGTTCGGCGGTTTGGGTTAGATTCATCATATCGCTTTTCTCAATTCACATTTGCCCCTATAAATGCCATAAATTGCCGTAAGGAAAAAGAGTTTTATGATACAAAAGCAAGTCACCGCCGCCGTTTTGATTATTGGCAATGAAATTCTCTCAGGCCGCACGCAGGATAAAAATCTGGCTTATATTGGTCACCAGCTTGCCGAGATTGGGATTGAGCTTATGGAAGCCCGAATTGTGCAAGATGTCGCGGATGAGATTATCAGCGCCGTAAATATTTTGCGGGTGCGTTATGATTATCTGTTCACCACTGGCGGCATTGGGCCGACCCATGATGATATTACTGCCGATTGTATCGCCCAAGCCTTTGGGGTGGAGATTGGTCCGCACGCCGAAGCAGTGGAACGGCTCACCGCGCATTATCAACGTAATGGGGTAGAGTTTAATGAAGCCCGTCAGCGCATGACCCGTATCCCGCATGGGGCAGAGCTTATTGATAATCCGGTTTCGGCAGCGCCTGGTTTTTATATTGAAAATGTTTATGTGATGGCGGGCATTCCCAAAATCATGCAAGCCATGTTGCAAGGGATTTTATCCACCCTCAAAGGCGGCGAGGCGATCAGCCATATTAGTGTTACTGCCAATGTGCCGGAGGGGAAAATCGCCGATGCGATGGAGGCTCTGCAAGCGGATTATCCGCATATTAATATTGGGCTTTACCCTTTTTATGGACCCGATGGCGCGGGCGTGAGCGTGGTCGCACGCGGGCAAGATAAGCAAGCCCTAGAACAAATTGAAGCGGCAATAAAATCGCACCTTCGCACTATTGATGCGCCCCTTATTGATAAGCCATAACAAAACCCCTCTTAAGATTTTATGAGTCATGCTATAGGTGGGGCATGAATGATTCACTTGACCATTTGCGACCGGCAAGACAAAAAGAATTAGAGCTTGTTACAAAAATCCTGCTCGAAGAATTTGAAGCCGCGCGCGCCGGTAAAACCCAACTAAAAAAGCAAAGCGGCAAGATTGTCAAAATTATCCTATTCGGCTCTTTCGCGCGGGAGGATTGGGTGGAAGACACAAAGACCGGCTATAAGAGTGACTTTGATATTTTGGTGATTGTAAGCGCGCAAATCTTTTGCGACTTTGAATTTTGGGAGCAAGCAGAAACCACCCTCGCGCATCATCCCGGCATCAAACATGATGTTGATTTGATAGTTGAACCCCTAGCGCATGTAAATGATATGCTGGCTGAGGGGCAGTATTTTTTCTCTGATATTCGCGATCAGGGGATTGCCTTATATGAAGCCAGTCGCAAACCTCTGCTTGAAGCTAAGCTGATAGATGAGAAAGCCTTTGTGACTATTTCACAAAAGCATTTTGAGAAAGTATTTCCGACAGCACAAGACTTCTTAAAAATAGAGAGTTTTGCGGATGAAGAGAAAATGAATAATTTAGCCGCGTTCCTGCTCCACCAAGCTGCTGAACATGCTTATAATGCGTTTTTATTGGTACACACGCATTATAATCCGGATACGCATCATATTGGTAAATTACGGAGTCTCTCCGAGAATATTGATGCAGATTTAATCTCTGTCTGGCCGCGCAATACACGATTGGCGCGGCGGCGGTTTGAGTTGTTGCGGCGTGCCTATGTCGAGGCGCGCTATTCGGAACATTATGAGATCGCCCATGAAGATCTCGACTGGCTCACAGCCCGCGTCACCTTATTACACGAACGCATCGAAACAGCATGCAAAAAACGGCTATTATCCTAGCGCGCCTAAAGCCGGGAACCAATCGAGCAAATAACTGCCTAAGGCTTGTAAATCGCCAGTGAAAATCAAAATGCCAGTTATCACCAGCAAGCCGCCGCCAATGCGTTCAACATAATGGCTATAGCGCATTATATTTTTTAAGATGGAAAGTTGACCAGTCGCATAAGCGACAATCAGAAAGGGAACCCCCAATCCGGCAGCATAGGCGGTGAGCAGCAACACCCCTTGCCCCAACTGATTATATTGCGCTGCCAATACCAATATGCTTGCCAAAATCGGGCCAATACAGGGGGTCCAGCCAAAGGCAAAGGCAAGCCCCAAAGTAAAAGCGATAAGCGGTTGCGATGGGCCGCGTAAAGGAACCTTATGCAGCAGCCGCGCCTCGCCCTGCAGTAAGCGGATGGGGATGAGCCGCATCATGTGAAGCCCAAATAAAATAATCACCCCGCCCGAAATAAGGGCGAGCGTTTGCTTATGCGCCAAGAGCAAGCCATGCAAAGCGGAGGCGCTTGCGCCCAAAGCAATAAACACCACACTAAAGCCAAGCACAAAATAACAGGCTGTGGGGATAATCTGTCGAGGCCTGCTTGTTTTAATCTTGCCATTTTGCAGCTCATTATAAGATATGCCGGCGGCAAAACTAATATAGGCTGGCACCAGCGGCAAGACGCAAGGCGAGAGAAAGCTCAGCCCGCCACCTAAAAATGCCAAAATGAGGGAAGCGATAAAATCCATTTAATAACGCCTAAATAATCGGGCTGCCATCCAGCCCGTTGCGGCGGCAATCAATACGCCGATAAGCCCATATAAGAGCGGCGCTTGATAGGCAAGGTCATGCAAAAATTGTTCAAGCCCAATATGGTTTACTTGTAAATCGCGCACGGTTTGCTGGATGAGGTGACCATTTTTGAATAAATACACATGAATATAATAAACCCCCGTTGAAACACCAGAGGGTAGCTCAATCGCGGCGCGGAATAAATGCTGGTCGATAATCTGCACGCCCGCTTCATCTTCCTTATAAAGCGATTGCGCTGTTTTTATCCGCTGCAAGGCGGTGATATAATCCTGCTGGTTTAGGCTTGCACGGTTCTGCCCTTCATATTGATAGCCCAAATGCGCCGCCCCAATCTCTAGCCCTATGCGCTGGCTGGGCGAGATAATCTCATTAATCGGGCGATTGCTGGCAAGGGCATAAAAATAAGGCAGCGCGCGTAAGCGCATATAATCGCGGTTAACCCAAAAGCCGGCAATATTCTCTTTCTTGCGAATGGTGACGGCGCGGCGCGGCCCTCTTACCGCGACGATGACATCATGCGCGTCATCTATATTCACATCGCCAATCGCCCCGAAGACCAGAATTTTTGTGCCGATAAAATTTGTCCGAATGGCAATCTCATCTTCCGATATATCGGTGATGAGGCGTTGCGCTTTTGCCTCCCCAATAATGAGGGGGAGGATCGCAAACAAGCAAACTGTGATGATGACATATCTCATCCGCCTACTCCCGTAAAGGTAAGAGAATAAAGCTCTTGTGGTTGGGTGATGAGATCGAGACATAATTTCACCCCCACCCCAAGCACGATAAGCGCGAGCAACGCGCGTAATTGTTCGCCGCGTAATTTTTGCCCGAGCACCGCGCCAAGCTGTGCGCCAATCACCCCGCCAACCATCAGAATAAATGCCAGCATAATATCAACCGTATGATTTTCGACCGCATGTAATATGGTAACAGTGGAGGTGACAAAAATAATTTGGAATAGGGAGGTGCCAATCACCACATTGGTTGGCATATGCAGCATATAAATCATTGCCGGAACCATAATAAAACCGCCACCAACCCCCATAATGGCCGCTAATATGCCGACAATAAATCCGATTAAAAGAGGCGGGAAAACACTAATATATAATTTGCTTTGCCGAAACCGAATGCGCGGCGGGATTTTGAGAAACCAGCTATGCTGTCCGGCACGGCGGGTATGAATGGCTTGTCCGCGCGCCACTGCCCGCATAGCACGAATTGACTCACGCAGCATCAGGCTGCCAATAATACCCAAAAACACGACATAGCTTACTGAAATTAATAAATCCACCTGCCCAAGCTTACGCAAAAACTTAAATAATTGCACCCCCGCAATCGAGCCCAAAACCCCGCCCGCCATTAAGACCAGCCCTATTTTGACATCAACCGCGCGCCGTCGCCAATGCGCCAGCCCGCCTGAAACCGATGAGGCGACAATCTGATTAGCTTCCGTCGCCACTGCCACAGCAGGGGGAATGCCAATAAAAATCAAAAGCGGGGTCATTAAAAAGCCGCCGCCAACCCCAAACATGCCAGACATAAAACCAACCACCCCCCCCATTGATAAGAGGATAAATATATTGGCGCTAATCTCAGCAATCGGAAGGTAAATTTGCATGACCCTATTATTTATACCGATTTGCCTATTTTGTTAAGCCACCTTATAAGGGGGGGCATGAAACGACAGACGATAAATTTAGTAAGTGGTGATTTTTCTTGCCTCAGCTGGGTGAGCGGTAAAGACAAGCCGCTTATTCATTGGGCACATGCAACCGGGTTTAATGGGCAGACCTATGCGCCGCTTTTGTCGGAGCTCGCAAAAGATTTTAATATTTATGCGTGGGATGCGCGTGGGCATGGGCACTCAACCGCCACCGCCTGCCCGCAAGATTTACATGATTGGTATATTTATCGCGATGATCTTGTTTTATTGTTAGAAGACTTATCGCAGCGCCATGGCGGGCAGAAATTGATATTGGGCGGCCATAGTATGGGCGGCTGTGTGAGCATTATGGCCGCCGCCGCGCGCCCCGACCTTGTCGATGGATTGGTATTGGTGGATCCGGTCATCATCTCGCATGTTGCACGTTTGATGTTAAAAATTAACCGCTTTTTGGGGATAAAAAAGCACGGGCTTTTAATGGCAGAACGCGCCCGCAAGCGGCAAACCATCTGGCCAGATATGGCGACGATTAAGAAAGTTTATACCGGGCGGGGGGCGTTTATAAATTGGCAAAGCACGTTTTTGGATGCCTATCTAGAAGGCGGTACGCGCCCGTACCCACAAGGGGTGGCGTTGACCTGTAGCGGGGCGTGGGAGGCGGCGACATTTTCCGCCCAGAACCATAATGCGATCGCGGCTGTTAAAAACCTTCAGCACCCATTTAAGCTGCTCATGGCCGAAACGCAAAGCACAACCCGCGCCGTGCACGTGTTCAAAAAGCAAAAATTACCCAAAACCATAGAGACGATTGCCGGCTCTGACCATTTCATACCGATGCGATATCCTGAAATAGTGCGGCACGCCTTTTATGATTTGGCATTGTGGCTTGATTAGGTTTCGACAAGCCAGTTTATAATTTATTTAGATGAGTCTGCGTCTTGCGCCTCAGCGGCGAGTTGCATTGCCATTTCAAGAAAATAGGCCATTTCTCCCCATTTTTCTTCCACGGCTGCTTTATGTAAGTTTTTTAACGCCGTATAAAAATATTGTACTTCATTTTTACGCATCATATTAAGAAATTATATTAATAGTATTGTTATATTTTTAAACAAACTAATAGTTGTATATACATATAAAAAATATTTCCGATTTGACAAATCCATATAATTTCCCCATTTATGGCAAAATAGTATATGCGCACAGGTGATTGATTATGGATGTTGTGATTGTAGAATCGCCAGCAAAAGCTGGAACAATAAATAAATATCTCGGAAGCGGCGCGAAGGTGCTGGCATCCTATGGGCATGTGCGCGACTTGCCGGAAAAGGATGGTTCAGTTGACCCAGAGCGCGATTTTTCAATGTCTTGGCAGGTGCAAGCCTCTTCCAGCAAGCAAATGAATGCCATTGCGACAGCAGCCAAATCCGCAGATCGGATTGTGTTGGCAACTGACCCCGACCGCGAAGGCGAGGCGATTAGCTGGCATGTGCTAGAGGTTTTGCGCAAAAAAAATATCTTAAAAGACCAAGAAGTGTGTCGGGTGGTGTTTAATGCCATCACCCGCAATGCGGTTTTGGAGGCGATGGAAAATCCGCGCCAGATTGATGAAAAACTGGTCGATGCCTATCTTGCTCGCCGCGCCCTTGATTATCTGGTGGGGTTTAATCTTTCGCCGGTTTTGTGGCGTAAATTACCTGGTGCGCGCTCGGCAGGGCGGGTGCAATCGGTCGCGCTTAGGCTTATTTGTGAGCGCGAAATTGAGATTGAAAAATTTATCCCGCAAGAATATTGGACGCTCACGGCCGATTTTCTAACGCCAGAGCAGAAAAACCTACCGACGCGGCTAACCATTCACCAAAAAGAAAAACTTACGAAATTTTCAATCGCCAATGCCGCTGCCGCAGAACAAGCAAAGGCAGCGATTGAAGCCGGCCAATTTACGGTAAAATCGGTCGAGCAAAAACCAACTCAGCGCAAACCCGCGCCGCCTTTTACAACTTCAACCCTACAGCAAGAAGCGGCACGTAAGTTAAGATTTGCAGCAAGCCGCACCATGCAGACCGCGCAAAAACTTTATGAAGGTAAAAATATCGACGGCGAGACGGTTGGTCTTATCACCTATATGCGTACCGATGGGCTTGATATTGCGCCCGAAGGCTTGGCTGAAATACGCGATATGATTGGGCGTGATTATGGCGATGACTATCTACCAAAGGAAGCCCGTCGCTACACCAAAACCGCCGCCAATGCACAAGAAGCGCATGAAGCCATCCGCCCCACCTCGATTATGCGAAAGCCTGAAGATGTCGCATATTTGCTCAATAGTGATGAGCAAAAACTCTATGAATTAATTTGGAAGCGCAGCCTCGCCAGCCAGATGGAAAATGCGCGCTTGCAGCGCACCACCATCGATATTTTAAGCGCCGATGGGGAGACGGGTTTACGCGCCACGGGCACGGTCGTTACATTTGCCAGCTTCTTATCGCTTTATGAAGAAGGCACAGATGATAAGGCTACCGATGATGAGGATGGCGAAACCCGCCTGCCGCAAGTCAATGAAGGCATGGCGGTGGATTTGAAGCAGGCGCAAGCCAATCAGCATTTCACCGAACCGCCGCCGCGCTATAGTGAAGCGAGCTTGGTTAAAAAAATGGAAGAGCTTGGGATTGGGCGGCCATCAACCTATGCCAGCGTCTTATCGGTTTTGCGCGACCGCGATTATGTGCGGATGGATCGCAATCGGTTTATCCCCGAAGATAAGGGGCGGCTCGTCACCGCGTTTTTGGAAAATTTCTTTAACCGCTATGTCGAATATGATTTTACCGCCGCGCTTGAAACCGATCTCGATAAGGTCTCAAATGGAGATTTGCAATATAAGGATTTGCTCAAACGCTTTTGGGATGAGTTCAAACCAAGCGTTGATGAAACGTTGGAATTAAGGAATACGGATATTCTCAACCAGATGAATGTCGTGCTTGGCAACCATATTTTCAAAGATAAAGGGGATGGGACTGATCCGCGTCTTTGCCCTAAATGCGGCGCTTTCGAGCTGAGCTTAAAGACGGGCAGATTTGGTGCGTTTGTCGGCTGTTCAAATTATCCTGACTGTAATTATACCCGCCCCTTTGCCAGCACCCAAGAAGCGGCAGGCGATATTGAGCGCGTGCTTGGCACTGACCCCGATACGGGGGAAGAGATTCATGTGAAAGATGGCCGCTTTGGTCCTTATATTCAGCGCGGCGAGGTGAGCGAAGAGAATAAAAAGCCGAAGCGGGCTGGTATCCCGAAAGGTAAAACCCCTGCCGAGATGACGCTTGAATATGCGTTGCAACTTTTATCTCTGCCGCGCAATGTCGGCGCGCATCCCGAAACAGGGGAAGATATACTAGCCGATATTGGGCGCTATGGTCCTTATTTGCGTAGTGGCAAATCAACCGCCAGCCTGGAAACGCCAGATGAGGTTTTTGAGATTGGGCTTAATCGCGCGGTTACTGTATTGGCGGAAAAAAAGCCGCGGCAGGCGCGCGGCGGTGGCACAATTAAAGAGCTCGGCGCGCATCCCGATAATGGCAAACCCATTCGGGTGATGGATGGCAGATTTGGGCCTTATATTAAAAATGATAAAATCAATGCGACTATTCCCAAAGGCGAAGACCCGGCTGAAATTAGTTTGGAGCGGGCAGTCGAGCTTATCGCTGCCAAAGCCGCCAAGCCCGCCCGTAAAAAGGCCCAAAAAAGCAAGCCGCGGGCGAAGAAAAAATAAGCACGAGACTGTGGCATCATTTCCAACCAAGCCTGAAATTATCGCATTTTTATCGAGGCAAGACGGAAAGACGGGTAAGCGCGACATCGCCCGCGCCTTTCAGATTAAGGGCAAAGACCGCGTGCGCTTAAAACAAATATTGCGCGAATTAAAAGCCGAAGGGCTGATTATGGGCGGCCGCAAAACCGGCATACATACGGATGATGTGTTGCCGAATGTCTGTGTGATTAGGCTTACCCATTATGGCGAAGAGCAAGAGTTTCACGCTGCCCGTGTGGTTGCTGGTGAGGTGGTAAAACCTACCGACCATGCTGATGCCGCACCAGAAATTATCATTGATGAGCGGATTATTCGCGGCAAGCCCATGCCGATAAAAAATTTACAAATTGGCGATACGCTGCTGGCACGCTTGCGAAAATCTGATGCGGGAACCTATCTGGCGCGCCCCATTCGGCGGCTCAACCAACCAAGCGAAAAAATGGTTGGCATTATCCGCCATTATGATGATGGGCTCTATCTGGAAGGGGTGCATCGCCGCCACCGTCATGATTATAGAGTGAAAGAAAATTCACTTGCTTTAGAAGCAGGTGATTTGGTTATGGCTGAAAAAACCGAGCGCATGGCACAAGTGATACGCAAAATCGGCAAGGCGGCTGATCCGCATTGTTTTTCGCTCATCGCGCTTGCCGAGCAGGATGTTTTATATGAGTTTCCCGATGAGGTGATGGCGGCCGCGCAAGCGCAATCGCTTGCTGATAATGACAAGCGGGAGGATTTGCAGCATATCCCCTTTATCACCATTGACCCCATCTCTGCCCGCGACCATGATGATGCGATTTATGCCCAAGCTGATGAAAGCGGGTTTCTCATCTATGTTGCGATTGCCGATGTCGCCGCTTATGTAAAGCCTAATTCGGCGCTCGATAAGGAAGCGCGCAAGCGCGGCAATAGTATTTACCTGCCCGACCGCGTTGTGCCAATGTTGCCGGAGCATCTGTCAAATGATTTATGCTCTTTGCGCGAAGGTGAGATACGCCCTGCTATGGTGATGCAGTTTCGGATTGATGAGGACGCAAAGCGCTCGCATGTGAAACTCATGCGCGCGTCTATTCGAGTGGCGCATAAATTACACTATCAACAAGCGCAAGATATGCTCACCCAAGCGGATGTGCCAGACGCATTGCAGCACGTGTGGGATGCCTATCAGATTATGGCGCGGGCGCGGGATAAGCGCCAACCGCTTGCGCTCAATCTGCCTGAACGACAGGTGGAGATGGATGCGGCAGGGCGCATCACCCATATTCACACCCCGCCCGTTTTGGAAATGCACCGGCTGATTGAGGAATATATGGTAACCGCAAATCGCTGCGCGGCTGAGATTTTGGAGCGCAAAAATAATCCCTGTCTCTATCGTGTGCATGGCACGCCCGCGCAAGAGAAAATCACTGCCTTGGCGGATTTTGTGAAAAGTTTTGATGTGAAAATCAATCGCGCAATGCCCAAAACGCCCTTATTATTTAATCAGATTTTGGATAAAACCAAACATAGCCCGCAACAATTTTTTATTATGGAAGCGATTTTGCGCAGCCAAATGCAGGCGGAATATAGCCTCGATAATATTGGGCATTTTGGGCTTAACCTATCGCATTATACGCATTTCACCTCACCCATTCGGCGCTATGCGGATTTACTCATTCACCGCGCGCTTATCACCGCTTTTGATTTGGGCGAAGATGGTTTGTCTGCTTTTGATATTGAAAATATGGCAGATACGGCGCGCCATATTTCACAAACCGAACGGCAAGCAATGTTGGCAGAGCGACAAGCCACTGAACGCTATTTAAGTGCTTTTATGGTAGAGCGGATAGGGCAGGAATTTGTAAGCCGCGTGAGTGGATTATCGCGCGCGGGTCTGTTTGTGCGGCTCGATGAATATGGCGCGGAGGGCTTAATCCCCATATCGCATTTGGGGGCAGATTATTATCGCTTAAGCGATAATGGCTTTGAGATGGTAGGCGAGCGGACCGGTGAGACATTTCATTTAGGCCAAGCGCTTACAGTGAAGCTGGAAGAAGCGGTGCCGCTTAAAGGGGGTTTACGCTTTTCATTGGCAGCCCGCCCATCAAAATCACGCCCATCCCAATCAGATAGAAAGGGGCGGGCAAGACCACAAAAAAGACGATTACAAAAAGGGCAAGCACAAAAAAAGGAAGGGCATTATCGACAATTTGCCCGAAAAAAGCGAAAATAGAGCAAAAGACAGGAAGAGAAGAAGAGAAAATGTCAAAACATAAGCAAAAAATAGACGCGCTAAAAAATCTGCGTACCCCTGGACAAGCCGGTGAATATGCCGAAGCTGGCGCAAAGGCCGTGCGCCCGAAAGATGCGGCAACGCTTATCATCATCCGTAAATATCGCAATCAGTCGCAAGTACTGATGGGCAAACGCGCCGCCAGCCATAAATTTATGCCGAATAAATTTGTCTTCCCTGGCGGGCGGGTTGATGTCGCCGATGGGCGGTTGAAAACCAGCCAATCTTTGCGCAAGCCTGTATTGCGGCGCTTGCAAAAGCAAAGCCGCATCAGTGAGGCGCGGCTGCGCGGGCTGGCGCTGGCGGCCATTCGCGAAACCTTTGAAGAAACCGGTCTCGTGATTGGGACGATATGTAAAAATCCACCACAAACGCGGCATCCGGAATGGCGGGATTATTTCGCGCATGGGGTGGAACCGCCCCTAAAACATATGGATTTCATCGCGCGTGCGATTACCCCAACCTATCGTACCCGCCGCTTTGATACGCGGTTTTTCATGATTGATGCGAGCCATATTCATAGCGACCCAGATGATACGAGCCGCGCTTCAGGCGAATTATCAGACCTTCACTGGATTAGCACCAAAGATGCGGTTGGGCTTGATTTGCCTGCTATCACGCGTGAGATTATAAAAATGGTGGAAGCGCGGCTGAAACTTGCCCCTGCCACGCGTTTTACAGCTGCAACCCCATTTACTCAATTTCGTAATGGGAAACCGGTCTATAGCCTCTTGTCATAGCGCGTACTTGACTTTTGGGGGAATATCCGTATGTTAGCCGCCCATAAACGAGATTATGCTAAAGGACTAGCACTCTAAAGGAATTGGCGTTATGGCAAAAGCAACAACGATTAAAATTAAACTTGAAAGCACGGCTGATACAGGGTTTTTCTATGTGACCAAGAAAAACGCGCGGACAATGACCGAAAAAATGACAGTTCGTAAATATGATCCGGTGGCGCGTAAGCATGTTGAGTTTAAGGAAACCAAAATTAAATAAGCTGCTTTATGGTGGCGGGGTTCCCCGCGCGCTTGCGCTTATAATATTATGACTCCCGAACAGGCAGAAATTATAGCGATTAAAGCGCTAAGCTGGCTTGCCGATGACACTGACCGGCTGGAGCGGTTTTCCAATCTGGCAGGCATTGCCGCGCCCGATATATTGGCGCAAGCGGGAAGCGCTGAATTTTTAGGCGGGGTGATGGATTTTCTGTTAAGCCATGAAGATATGCTGCTTGCCTTTTGCAGCGAAAATGATTTGCCACCAGAGATTGCGATCAGATGCCGCCGCGAACTACCCGGCGGCTATTACGATTAATTTATAAAAAGATGACTTTAATATTTGCTTTTAATATTTGCGCTGGTTGGGCGACATGCCATCGCGCATGGCGGTTTTACGCGCTAATTTACGGACACGGCGGACAGATTCAGCCTTTTCGCGGGCACGGCGTTCGGATGGTTTTTCATAATGCGAACGGAGCTTCATCTCACGAAAAATACCCTCGCGCTGCAATTTCTTTTTCAGCACACGATAGGCTTGGTCTACATTATTATCACGAACGGTAACTTGCACGAAATATGTCCTTTCTCATCTAAAGTGGGGCTTGATAACAAAAAATCACTGGCTTGTCCAGCCTATAATCACGATAAAAGCGCCTATAATCAGGATAAGAGAGAGTGCAAAGATGCGTGCAAATGGCTGTTGCTGGCAATGATTTCGCGGGTTTCAAACATTTTATCACGATTGGAAAAATCGCTCACCATCCCGCCTGCTTCGCGAATAAGCACAATGCCGCCAGCAATATCCCATGCCGATAAATTGCGCGCCCACATTGCATCCAGCCTGCCGGCAGCGACATAAGCAAGCTCTAAGGCAGCCGAGCCCATGCTGCGTAAACCACCAATATGAGGCGTGATATTTTGGACTTGCGTAAAATGTGCGGCTTGTTTTTGCGCATCTTCACGGGTGACCGATGTGGCGCATTCAATAAGCGCTTCATCCAATCGGGTACGACCAGAAACCCGCAAGCGGCGATTATGCAAAAACGCACCTTGCCCGCGCTCGGCGGTAAATAGCTCATCACTTATCGGATTGTAAATGACACCTGCCACCAATGTGCCTTCGCGCTCAAGCGCGATGGAAATACAAAAAAACGGAACCCCATGCAAAAAATTATTGGTGCCATCAATCGGATCAATAATCCAGCGATGGGTTTTATCGCTGCCCTCAATCGCGCCGCTTTCTTCCAGTAAAAACCCATAACCGGGGCGCGCTTTTTCAAGCTCTTCACGCAATAGGGTTTCGGTTCGCAAATCAGCATTGGTGACAAAATCGCCTTGCCCTTTGCGTGAGACTTGCAAATTTTCAAGCTCGCCAAAATCACGCCTAAGCTTCTGCCCGGCTTTTTCAGCCGCCGCACACATAATATTGATTAAGGGGCTATTGGGCATATTATTCGGCACGCTTCAAATAGGTGAGCTCTTCTGTATCAATGATAATTTTATCACCTGTATTCACAAAAGGCGGAACCATCACCCGCGCGCCATTTTCCATTGTCGCGGGCTTATAGGAAGAGGCGGCGGTTTGCCCTTTCACCACAGGCTCGGTATCGGCAATTTGCAAAGTGATTTGCGCGGGCAGTTTCACCCCAATCGGTTTGTCTTCATGGCTTTCGACAACCACCATCATCCCATCTTGTAAAAACGCCTTGCGCTCGCCAATAAAATCGGCGGCAATTTCAATTTGCTCGTAAGTCTGCGTATCCATGAAGGTCAGCATCTCGCCATCCGCATAGAGAAATTGATAATCCTTTTGCTCAAGCCGCACCCGTTCCACCGTTTCGGATGAGCGAAAGCGTTCATTTAATTTACTGCCATTGACAAGATTTTTAAGCTCGACTTGCGCAAACGCGCCGCCTTTACCAGGTTTCACATGTTGGGTTTTAACCGCCACCCAAAGCCCACCTTCATGCTGAATAACATTCCCTGGACGAATTTCATTGCCATTGATTTTCATGCTACTGCTCCTATTTGCTGTTTTGATACACGGTTTTGCGGGCACATGCAAACCGCTTAAAATAGTCTGTTGAAGTTTTGCGCGGCAATGGCGGCGCCATCTTCATATTGCCAAATGCCAGCAGATACAGCGAGAAAATCTGCCCCTGCTTCGATGAGGGGGGGCGCATTTTCAACTTCAATGCCGCCAATCGCCACGCAAGGGGTGGTGAATAATTCACTCCACCACGCGATAAGTTCGGGTTGCGCTTGGGTTTTTGCTTGTTTGGTGGCGCTTGGATAAAACGCGCCAAAGGCAACATAATCGGCACCTGCTTCACCTGCTTGCATGGCAAGATGGCGCGAATTATGGCACGTCACGCCGATCACTTTCGCATCTCCCAATAGCTGGCGTGCCTCCGCATAGGGCATATCCTCTTGCCCAATATGGCAGCCATCCGCGCCGATTTTGTGGGCAAGCTCAGGGCGGTCATTTATAAGAAGCGGAATATTGTGGGCATGGGTGAGAGGCAAAACCGCCTCAGCAGCGCGGCAAATCTCATCATCTGATTTGTCTTTTAATCGTAATTGGAGGCAGGCAATCGGCGCAGCGTCAAGCACGCTTTTTAATTGCGGGATAAAATCGGCAATCACAAAATCAGCAGGGGTGATGAGATAAAGCTGGCAGCTCATTGATAGGCTTTACGCTTTCTGCCCGCCAAGTTGCCCGATATGGCGCAGCTTATGGTCTGCCAATATACATGCCAGCATCGCCTCGCCAATCGGCACAGCACGAATGCCGACACAAGGGTCATGCCGCCCTTTGGTGATAATCTCCGTATCTTCCCCGTCTGTGGTTACGGTTTGGCGTGGGGTGAGAATAGAAGAGGTTGGCTTCACCGCAAAGCGGGCGACGATATTCTGCCCCGATGAAATGCCACCCAAAATGCCGCCAGCATGATTGGATGAAAATTTCACCTCGCCATTTTCCATAAATAATTCATCGGCATTGTCTTCTCCCGATAGGCTGGCGGCGGCAAAGCCATCGCCAATTTCAACACCTTTGACGGCATTAATGCTCATCAGCGCGGCGGCAATATCGCTATCGAGCTTGCCATAGACCGGCGCGCCCCAACCCGCAGGCACATTTTCAGCCAATAGCTCAATCACCGCGCCGCAAGATGAACCCATTTTACGAATATCATCGAGATAGCTTTCCCATTGTTTCGCAGCTTTGGGGTCGGGACACCAAAATGGGTTATTGTGAACTTCATCCCAATCCCAATGATCGCGGTTAATTTTATGCGGCCCCATCTGCACCAGCGCGCCGCGAATGGTGACAGTATCAATAATTTTGCGCGCCACTGCCCCTGCCGCTACGCGTGCTGCCGTTTCGCGGGCAGAGGCGCGGCCGCCGCCCCGATAATCGCGAATGCCATATTTTGCGTCATAAGTATAATCGGCGTGGGCGGGGCGATATTTATCCCTTATATCGCTATAATCTTTCGAGCGCTGATCGGTATTTTCAATCAGCAGCTGGATCGGCGTGCCAGTGGTTTTGCCGTCAAATACGCCGGACAGAATTTTGACCTGATCGGCCTCTTGCCTTTGGGTGGTGAACCGGTTCTGGCCTGGTTTTCGCTGCTCGAGAAAATGCTGAATATCCGCCTCGCACAGTGCGATATTGGGCGGCGTGCCATCAATCACGCAGCCAAGCGAGGCCCCATGCGATTCACCCCATGTGGTGATTTGAAATAAATGTCCGAACCGATTATGCGACATAGTGTTTCCTTAGCTTTTTAATCTATCACCGACATGGCCGTGACATTATACCCCGCATCGACATGATGATTTTCGCCCGTTACCCCCGTGCTTAAATCTGATAAGAGATAAAGCGCCGCGCCACCGACCTCATCAATCGTGACATTTTTGCGCAATGGTGCATTATCCTCATTCCATTTCAGCATCATTCTTAAGCCAGAAATACCGGCGGCGGCAAGCGTTTTAATGGGTCCCGCCGAGATTGAATTGACGCGAATATTATCAACCCCCAAATCGGCGGCAAGATACCGCACGCTGGCTTCAAGCGCGGCTTTGGCGACCCCCATCACATTATAATGCGGGATGACCTTTTCCGCCCCATAATAGGATAGGGTCAATAATGAACCGCCATCCGGCATGATGGCAGCGGCGCGTTTACACACGGCGGTAAAACTATAGCAGCTAATATTTAAGCTCATCGCAAAATTCTCGGGCGAGGTATCGACATAACGCCCGACCAGCTCATCCTTATCGGCAAAGGCAATGGCGTGAACAACAAAATCGATTTTGCCCCATGTTTGTTTGAGCGTATCAAATACGGCGTCAATACTGTCTTCATTGGTGACATCACATTCGAGCATAATCTCTGCCCCAATCGATTCAATGAGCGGGCGCACCCGTCGTTCCAACACTTCACCCTGGTAGGTAAAAGCAATTTCTGCGCCTGCACCGGCAAGCGCTTGGGCGATTCCCCAAGCAATAGAGCGCTGATTGGCGACCCCCATAATTAATCCTCGTTTTCCTTGCATCAAAGCTGTTGCTGACATATCTTCCTCCATTATGAGTTCTTTTATTATTCTTATAGCCGGTAATGCGCGAGGTTTCCATGCTCAATATTGATTTGGATTTTGATAACCCGCCCGAAAGCCCTTTTGCTTTATTTGAAGCATGGTTGGCTGAGGCGCAGGAAAAAGAGATAAATGACCCTACCGCAATGGCGCTGGCAAGTGTGGATGCCACGCACATGCCAAATGTGCGGATGGTGTTGTTGAAAGAATATGGTGCAGATGGCTTTACCTTTTATACCAATATAGACAGCCAAAAAGGCAATGAACTTGCAGTTACCGCCAAAGCGGCGGCGGTTTTGCATTGGAAAAGCTGCCGCCGACAAATACGCTTGCGCGGAAGCGTTACCCGTGTGAGTGACGCGCAAGCAGATGCTTATTATAATAGCCGTCATCCTGAAAGCCGCTTGGGGGCGTGGGCTTCTGACCAATCGCGGCCGCTTGAACATCGTGATAAATTGCTGGAACGCTTTGTAGCCGCGAAAGAAAAATATGGCGCGGAGAATATTCCCCGCCCTGCCTATTGGAGCGGTTTTTGTCTTGTGCCAGCCTATATTGAGTTTTGGCAAGATGGCGCGCATCGTCTGCATGACCGGATTGCTTACGCCCGTGCACCTGATGATACGGATTGGACGGTCGAACGATTATATCCTTAAAAGCGATTAAGAGATGCGATCTTGACAAGCATCTATATTTTTGATTATGTCTCCGGCTTTCCTGATGGAGGAGGATAATATGAGTGCATCCGCATGCCCTGTTTCGATTATTATGGGAAGTCAATCTGATTGGCCAACCATGCAACATGCCGCGCAGATTATGGAGGCGCTGGATATTGCTTATGAGAGCCGCATCATCTCGGCGCATCGTACCCCCAAAAGGTTGTATGATTATGCCCAAAACGCGCAAAACCGTGGTCTTAAAGCAATTATTGCAGGAGCCGGCGGGGCAGCGCATTTGCCGGGTATGGTAGCGGCGCTGACCATTGTTCCTGTCTTTGGCGTGCCGGTGCAAAGTAAGGCGTTATCGGGGCAGGATTCGCTTTTATCGATTGTACAAATGCCGGCTGGTATACCGGTTGGAACTCTTGCGATTGGTAAAGCAGGGGCAACCAATGCCGCTTTACTTGCGGCCGCAACCCTTGCCATGCATGATCCGGAATTATCTGATCGGCTTAGTGCTTGGCGGCAAACGCAAACTGATAAGGTCGCTGATACACCGCAGGATGAGGGATAATGGTAGCTTTACCCGCTGGGGCGCGTATTGGCATTTTAGGCGGTGGGCAGCTTGGTCGCATGCTCGCTCAAGCGGCTGGCAAGTTTGGTTATCATGTCGATATTTATGAACCGGAAGCAGATGCACCGGCGGCTGAATTTGCAGACCGTCATATTCGCGCCGCTTATGATGATAGGGATGCGTTGCAAAAATTTAGTGCGGCGGTCGATGTCATCACTTATGAATTTGAAAATGTACCAGCCGCCACCGCAATGGCTTTGGCAAAAGACAAACCCTTATTTCCCGCCCCGCGCGCATTGCAAGTGGCGCAAGACCGGTGGGATGAAAAGACCTTTATCGCTGATTTGGATATTCCGGTTGCGGCGTTTTATGACATTACATCGAAAGCAGATTTGCAAGCCGCGCATGATGCGCTCGGGGGTGATGGGATTTTGAAAACACGGCGTGGCGGTTATGATGGCAAAGGCCAATGGCGCTTGCAAACATCTGATGAGCGGGATAAAGCCTGGCAGGCATTAGAAAACCACCCCGCAATTTTGGAGGCATGCATTCCTTTTGATATGGAAATCTCAGTGATTGTTGTGCGTGGGCAAGATGGGCAAGTGGAAAGCTATACACCGGCGGAAAATATTCACCGCGATCATATTCTTTATCAGTCAATCGTGCCAGCGCGGATACCCAAAAGCCGATTAGAAGAGGCGCGTAGCTTTGCCGCCCAACTTGTAACCGCGCTCGATTATATTGGGGTGTTGGGGGTGGAATTTTTTGTGACGCCTACGCAATTATTGATAAATGAAATTGCGCCCCGCGTGCATAATTCTGGCCATTGGACGTTAAGCGCGTGTGTAGTAAGCCAGTTCGAAAATCATATTCGCGCCATTACGGGTTTGCCGCTTGGCTCAACCCGCCGCCACAGCAATGCGGTGATGACAAATATTTTGGGTGATGATATGGGTGATATGGCGGATTGGGTGGCAAAAGAAAATTGCGATATTCACCTTTATGGAAAAACAGAAGCGCGCGCCAAACGCAAAATGGGGCATGTTACTGAGATTTTTCCCATTTAAGGATTGCCTTTTTTCGCGGCAAGCCCCAATAATATCCGCCCAAATCACCATTTTGACGAATGACCCGATGGCAAGGAATAAGAACAGAAATCGGGTTTCTACCAATCGCCGTTCCAACCGCCCGGACGGCGCGTGGCGTCCCAATATCTTCAGCAATCGCGCTATAAGTGGTTACGTCGCTCAAGGGAATGCGCGACAGGCTTTGCCAGACTTTGAACTGAAAGTCAGTTGCTTTAAGATGAAGGTCTATCATCCCGTGCGGCTGTAAGCCGGTTGTAAAATATTGCGCTGTGAGATGCAGATAGGGATGATCTTTTTTTTCATATGCGGCGGATGGAAATCTCTTTTTCAGCTCTTCTCGTGTCTCTGTTTCACTATCTGCAAAACCAAGATAGCATATGCCGGTTTTACTAGCGGCAATGGCAAGATTGCCGAATGGGCTATCGATAAATTCATAAGAAAGGTTGAGCTGTTGCGCCTCTTCCTTTGTCATGCGGTGGAGGTGGATAAAATCTTCACGGTGCGAATGGGGCATATTTAAAACCTATATTATATCTATCTTACAAATTTATACAGATTGCCTATTGGCAGCAAGGTAAATAGAGATTTATCTTGTTTATGGGAAGCGCGGCCGGGTTATGTCGCAAAGCTCCCATCTCTCTCACTCCCCAAGCTCCCCCCAAACCGTAAAGTTACAAACCGCTTACATGCGAATAGGTTAAGGTAGAATGTCAACCTCTGCTTGATCATAAGGGTCGCAATGATTTTGAAGGTGACAAAACGCAACGGGTTTATATGGATCGTCTGTTCCGCCTTGGTTTCTTACGATCGCATTGCTCGAAACAGATTGATTTCATAGGATAGGGCGGATAAGAAATAAGCTGATTGATTATTGCACGGGGCTGTTTTCGCTGGCCATAACATCATCCGGATTACCGGCGAGAATTAAAAATATGGTTGCCAACAGTGCCGCACCTGAAGCCACCAGAAAGCTGCTTTCATAGCCATTGGCGAGATCATATATAACGCCTAAAAAAAACGCTCCAATCGCCATCCCGAAAGAGGTGAAGAGCTGGCTCATGCCAATAATGCGGGGGTAGTTTTTCATGCCAAAGGCTTGCCCTAAGAGAAGCGGTGCGCTCATCAACACAATGCCGACTGTTGCGCCAAACAAACATGTGGCGATGATAACCGCCAGCGCGCCTTCGGCATAAGCAAATAAACCCAGCGCCATAAATTGTAAGGCAAAGATAATAATCGTGCCTTTATAGATTGGGAATTTATCCATTAACCGGCCAAACACAAGCCGCGCGCTAAATGAAAAAAGCGACACCAACATGAGCGAGAGAGCGGCGATATTGGCATCTGCACGCTCCAAAGACCAGCGAAATACATGCGCGATCGTGCCGACTTGGGCGGTAAGCGCCAATAGGCTTGCCAGTATAATCAGAATAAAAAAACGAGTGCGGATAACATCGCGCATTTCCATCCCCTGCGTGGCGATTTCAGCATGAATATCCTCTGTCGCGCCATCGGCATGTAATCCCATATCTTGCGGATGCGCCCGCAACAGTAAAATGATCGGCAAAGCGGCCAAACATAAAATCCAGATAAACGGGCTTTGCAATGCCGAAAATCCATATTGGGTGAAGCCTTGCGCCAGAATGGGGGTCACCATAATCCCCCCTAATGATAAGCCACTATGAGCAAGCGACAGCGCAAAGGCGCGGCGCGCCACAAACCAGCGCGCGACCAGAATATTAATCGGTACTAGCGAAATGCAGGAAAATGCCACCCCCATCGCTGCATATATAATATAAATCTCGGTGAGGCTATGGGCATGCGGCATGGCTTGTAACACCGCCAATGTCGCCAGCACCCCAATTCCAAATATCCAGCGAATATCGATACGCTGGACGATATTGCCAATCAGCAAACCGCTAAGCGCTGAACCCAACATAAAAACCGTATTGCCAAAAGAAATATTGGCAACGCTAAAGCTGGTATGTTGAACATAGGCGGCGAGATAAATCGATTGCGCATAAAAAATCACACCAGAGCCGATCAGCGTCACATAGGTGAGGCCAAGAATGACAATCCAGCCGAAAAAAACCGGGCGACCAAAAAAGCGAGGGGGATTTTGTTGCACTTTATTTATCATCCTTATCGGGAAAGCCTAATGTTTCCAATATTGCGACGATTTCATCCAAAATAGCGGGGTCATCTATGGTTGCGGGCATATTCCAATCTTCGCCATTGGCGATTTTGCGAATGGTTCCGCGCAAAATTTTACCAGAGCGTGTTTTGGGCAGCCGCGCTGTTTTGGCAATCAGCCGGAACGCGGCGACGGGGCCAATTTCTTGGCGCACCCGCGCAACACATTCATCCAGCACCTCTTGGGTGGGGCGATTGACACCATCATTAAACACAACCAGCCCTAAGGGAAGCTCGCCCTTTAGGTCATCATGAACCCCTAGCACCGCGCATTCGGCAATATCAGGGTGAGCCGCTAACACTTCTTCCATCCCGCCCGTAGAAAGCCGATGCCCTGCGACATTAATAATATCATCAGTGCGCGACATCACATAAAGATAGCCATCCTCATCTAAATAGCCCGCATCACCGGTTTTATAATAACCCGGATAATCTTGTAAGTAGGCTTCCGCAAAGCCTTTCTGGTTTTGCCATAAGGTGGTAAGGCAGCTTGGCGGCAAGGGCAGCTTTATCACAATCGCGCCGATTTGATTGGCGGTGCAAGGCTGTTTCTGCTCATCCAACACCACTACCTCATAACCGGGCATGGCAAGCGCCGGTGAACCTTTTTTAATGGGAAGCTGTTCAATGCCAATCGGGTTGGCGCAAATCGGCCAGCCGGTTTCGGTTTGCCACCAATTATCAATCACCGGAATGCGTAAATATTGTTCTGCCCAATTAATCGTATCAGGGTCAACCCGTTCACCGGCAAGATAAAGATGCCGCAAACAGCTTACATCATAATTGGCGAGCAATTTTCCTTGCGGGTCTTCTTTTTTAATCGCCCGAAAGGCGGTTGGCGCGGTGAAAAAACTCCGCACTTTATGATCGGATATGACCCGCCAAAACGCCCCCGCATCCGGCGTGCCTATGGGTTTGCCTTCATAGATAATACTGGTGGCGCCAATCGCAAGCGGGGCATAAAGAATAAAACTATGGCCAACCACCCAGCCCATATCGGAGGCGGCCCAAAACACTTCACCGGCGGCGATATTATAAATATGCTGCATCGCCCATGCCAGCGCCACTAAATGGCCGCCATTATCGCGCACCACCCCTTTGGGAATACCCGTCGTGCCAGAGGTGTAGAGAATATAAAGCGGGTCAGTTGCGCGCATATCGACACAGGCGGGGCGATGATTATGCCTGCGCATATCATCTTCGAGCTTTTGCCAATCCGCATCGCATTTTGTCATCTCCGCCTTAGCTTGCGGGCGCTGCAAAATGATACAGCTTTCAGGCTTATGCCGGCTTAATTCTATCGCTTCATCAAGCAGCGGCTTATAAGCGACAATCCGATTTGGCTCAATGCCGCATGAGGCTGCCATAATCAGCTTGGGGGTGGCATCATCAATCCGCACGGCCAGCTCTGCCGCTGCAAAGCCGCCAAAAACAATGGAGTGGATAGCGCCAATCCGCGCGCAGGCAAGCGCGGCGATGGCAGTTTCCAAAACCATCGGCATATAAATAATCACCCTGTCGCCCTTACCAACGCCGTTATGGGTGAGCATGCCCGCGACAAGTTCAACCCTATCTAATAATTGCGCATAGCTTACAGTTTTGGTTTCCCCCGTCACTGGTGAATCATAAATAAATGCGATCCGTTCACCATGGCCTGCGTGCACATGCCGGTCAACGCAATTATGACAGCTATTCATCATGCCATCCGCAAACCAATTTTCGCCATCAAATATCTGTTCGGGAAAATGTGACCAGTCTATCGCTTCCGCCTGTATCCGCCAAAACGCCTCCGGATTATCGCGCGCCGTCTCATAAATCTGCTTATACATATCATCTCATCTCCCTTATGTTTTATATTTTTTTGCACGGAAGGTAAGAGGATGCAATCTTTTTGCATAGGTTTTATGTATCGTCACAAAAATGTAACAAAACTACGATAAAGCCCGATCATGGGAAGTATTTAACTTTTATGAGATTGTTGCTTTTTGTCACAAATTGTGATTTGTGCTTTCATAGGTAAAAGATATTATTTGCCATATTCGAGGGAAACTCGAATTATCATATTTGCTTATGGCTTGAAAAACCAATTCTTAGCTGAATTACTTTTAGGTAGGCTTTAGGCAGATATTTGGTTGAAATGATTAAGTGAGGAGAAAATGAAAAAAATTATTTCTAAAATTGCAACAACGACAGCACTAAGCGCTTTGCTTATTGCGCCCGCTGTCGCAAATGAATTTAAGGTATCAGTTGGTGGTTATGCCAATGCTGGGGTCGCAAGTGTAAACTCAGATAATACAGCTGTTGAAAGCTCAGCGATTATTCAGGAAGCTGAAATCCACTTTAAAGCCAAAACAGTTGCTGATAATGGCATTGAATATGGTTTTCAGGTTCAGCTTGAAGCGGCCTCAGATAGTGATCAGGTTGATGAGCATTATGCCTATGTTAAAGGCGGTTTCGGTAAGGTGACCATCGGGGCGGAAAATGGTGCCGCTGATCTGGGTGCTGTACAAGCGCCTAAATTTGTCGGTGGCTTGAAAATGTATGGCAACAGCTTTACCGATGCAATCATCGAAAAAGCATTGCCGGGTATTGATGATCAACATATGTCAACCCGTTCAGAGCATGCCTCTGGTGATGCGATGAAAATCATCTATTTCACACCACGTGTTGCAGGCTTTCAGTTGGGCTTAAGCCATGCGCCTAACAATGCAGCACCAAAGGGAGCTGAAAATAATACTGATAAGAGCGCGGCGACAACAAATGATATTAATGCGCTTAGCCTGAATTATAAAGGTAGTATTGGTGACATGAAATTGAAAGTCGGGGGCACATATTTGTCTGGCCACACGATCAAATCGGGTGCTGGTTATGATGATCCTGAAACAAGTTCATTAGGTGTGAACGTGTCGCTAGGGGCTTGGTCATTCGGCGTGAATACAACAGATTATGAATCGCTAAATAATAAGAAAAATAATGATGTTGAAACCACCAATATGGCAATTAGCTATAAAACCGGCGGCACAACATTGGGCATTGGTTATACCGAAAGTGATGGTTCGGATGATGATGATCCGACCAAGAAAATCGATTATAAAGAATATATGATCGGTGGCAAAACCGCACTTTCTGAAGGTGTGGCTCTTGGCTATTATTATCAGGATGCTGAGAAAAAATATAAAGAAGCCGGAATGAAGGCGGAAGACGTGCAGATTTTTGGCGTTAATCTCGCTCTTAAATTCTAAGCATAAGCTTATATCAGTTTTGAAAAGAGCGGGGCTTTCCCCGCTCTTTTTTATTGCCCGCTCTTTTTTATTAAATGTGCCGATCGGGCTTGCAAAAAATAACTTTGCTGCTAGCTTGGTGAAAGAAATAGGGAGGTCATATGTCATCAACTTCATCTCATCAAAATGAGGGGAACCAAAACGAGAGTGCGCAAATCAGCAATCGCGCTAGATATTATACGCTTTTCGTGCTTGTTCTGATTTATGCCTCAAGCCATGTTGATCGCTATATTGTCGGCATTTTGGCCGAATCAATCAAACTTGATTTAGGAATTAGTGATACCCAATTAGGGGTGCTGATCGGGCTTACATTTGCGATTTTTTATGCGGGTCTTGGTATTCCCGTGGCGTTGATGGCAGACAGGATGAATCGCCGCAATATTATCGCGGCGGCGGTTGTGATTTGGTCGGGGATGACGGCTCTATGTGGGCTGGCGCAAAATTATTGGCAATTATTGCTCGCCCGTACCGGCGTAGGCGTTGGGGAGGCTGGCTCCAGCCCGCCAAGCCACTCGATGATTTCCGACCTTTTCCCGCTCGAACAACGCGGCGCGGCGATGGGGTTTTATTCGGCCGGCATTAATATTGGCATTTTGGTAGGCTTTGCGGTTGGCGGTTATATAGATGAGACCTATGGCTGGCGGATTGCCTTTTTCGTGGTTGGCATTCCGGGCATATTGTTAGGCGCACTGCTTATGCTCACTGTGAAAGAGCCGCCGCGCACCCAAATCGCCAAACCGCTTGCCGGTGACACCAGGGCTGAAAAGACGGCAAATATGTTTGCGGAAATATGGGATACGTTCAAATTGATGATGGCGGTTCCGGCTTTGCGGCATGTGGTTTTGGGCTGCACTTTGGTCGTATTTGTGGGTTATGGAACCACGAATTGGAATGGGGTTTATTTGCGCCGCGTGCTGGAAATGGGCTCTAGTGATGCGGGGCTGGCGCTGGCACTTATTGGCGGTATTATTGGCGGCATTGGCACATTTTGTGGCGGCTGGTGGGCGGATATTTTAGGGCGTAAAGATCGCCGTGCCTATGTCTGGCTTACGGCGGCGGTGAAAACTCTGCTCATGCCCTTTATCATCGCCTTTTATTTTGCCACCACGGTGAACACGGCGCTTTATCTATTGATGATTTTATCGTTTTTTGGTGGCTTTTATTTATCCGCCAGCTTTGCGATGACGCAAGCCCTGCTGCCGCCAGAACGGCGCGCTTTAGGGGCGGCGATTTTGCTATTCTGCATTA
Organism: Parvibaculaceae bacterium; assembly: GCA_965199285.1. Lineage (GTDB taxonomy): Bacteria > Pseudomonadota > Alphaproteobacteria > RS24 > RS24 > CBDDGJ01. Next base: position 1,834,221 of record OZ240687.1, read on the forward strand.
ATATTCTGGGGCTGGGGCTAGGACCGGTTCTGGTTGGCATTATTAGTGATGGGCTGGAAGGCAGTTATGGGGTGGACAGCTTGCGTTATGCTTTGGCGATAGTTGCGTGCCTCAATATTTGGGGTAGCATCCATTATTATATAGCAAGCAAAACATTGCGCGAAGATTTGGAAGCCGTCGCCGCCGCTTAAGTGCCAATATCATATTTGAGGACAGCGTAATATTTTTAAGAATTTTCTGGTAGTGATTGTATTTTATGCTATAAGCGCCAGAACTATATTGGCGTGGGTGGAGCAGCCCCGCCCGTGAGGTTTACCTCACAAAATAAAAAACTGCTACCGGGCTTATGCTCGGGGATTAGATGGACGTAGGGGGAGCAGCCCCGCCCGTGAGGTTTACCTCACAAAATAAAAAACTGCTACCGGGCTTTTGCTCGGGGATTAGATGGACGCGGGGTGGAGCAGCCCGGTAGCTCGTCAGGCTCATAACCTGAAGGTCGTAGGTTCAAATCCTACCCCCGCAACCAAATCTATCACTTTTAGATTCTGCTTCCGAAAATTGGCAAAGTTTTTTTAAATCTTTTTAATTGTCCTTTATCGCTTTCTGTTTAATATTAAAATCATATTAAATAGGAGGGAGATATTATGAAGAATTTTAATCAGCCATTAGCGACTGTATTATCAACACTCATCCTTGTTTTAGGCTTCTTGTTTGCTGTGAAGACGGGCGGTGCTGAACGACAAAAAACTATGCGATTGTAGAATTTGATGGAGGCTTTGAAACGATCGGCATTCTTGAAAGTGAGCGTGTCTTTACCGATGTTGAAATCATTTTTAATGGTTCCACGCAATATTCTGGCAGCGTGTCAGAGGTTGTTGCGGAAATAAAAGCTGATACCGAAAACCCGCATACGACAACTTGGAAAAAGGGGCTGGTTGTCGATGCGAGCGGGGGAATTAAGTGGACGGGAAGCGCATCGACGGGGTTCAAGCTAACAACAGAAACGTATAATGCGACATCTGAGGGGGATCTTAATATACAAAATGTCATTGATCATCTGCAAAAAATGGAAGCTGATATTAAAGCGGGAAGGTTAAGCACACCTGAAAGCGCATTGGTCTTTGATTATTCGCCGGAAGGAAATGGCTCAGCTCTTTTGCGAGGTTTAGTCAGTAGTTTCTTAAACTCGGATTACTAAAATATATTTTCCACCTTGTGATTTTATATGGAACTTCCGTTTCATTTCCCCCTCACCTTGACAATCACCAGAATATCAGGGCGTTCAGTGCGGCCATTTATACGTTCTATGGTTGCAGATATATGATGGTTTTGCAAAGCATGTCGTAATGAGGTTTGCAACCCTTTTGGCACATAACCCAATCGTTCATCTTGCCTCATAATGGCAACAGCATTTGAATCATGTTCATTTTTGCTTTCATGTTGCAATGTCACGCCCGCGCCTTTTAAGGTGGATGGGTTAGGGTAAATCTTATATCCATGATGTCGGAAACCTGCAATATTAAAACTAATATCAAAAGGTGGGTTTGCGTCGTCTAATATGGGATAAAAACTAAACCCATCACCAGGTAGTTTACCTCTCGTATAAGATAGTAATGTAAGATGGGGGATGTCACGAGCGTATTCGGGCGATATGCCGAATGAAGACAGATAATCCTTATAATCAGCCCGCGTTTGCGGTGGCAATCGGCGTTGCAGAACAGTCTCTACACTTTGATGGGTTTTGTTTTCTTGGTCATATGGATAGGCGGTGAGGCCTGTAAAACCTAATTCTTGCGCGTCTTTGACATCATCATTATCATAATAGGTTAATTCATTATTGCTGATTTCACCAACAACAAATCGTCGCCCTATCCTCTGATTTGAATTCGGATCTTGGGTTTGCCAAATCATGATGATCTTGCTCGGATTCCATATATGTTCGATCAGATTCATAAATCTAAAACCTTTTTAGCATAATTTATACGAAATTTAATTTGCTCAATAATAAACTCTGCCCGTTTTTCACTTAACTGATAGCGCGGGTCTTCAAGCGCAAATTTCGTTAGCGACATTATATCATCATATGCTGGCTGTAGGATATTATTTAATATGCGCTGATAAACGCCCCGCGCTTCTGGGAATCGAGAAATAATATTTTGCAATAATTCGAAATGATGTGCTTGTTTCAGATCACCTTGTTGCCAGCGCATGTGATGATAACCATGACGAACACGCTTTTCTAATTGTTGAGGGCGAATATCAATATGCTCATTACGGATACGATAGCTGAGCGATGTACCATTATCAAAAGCAGGCGAGCATCGCTTTTTCTCTTTTGCCTTATATTCGATAATTTGCCAATTATCATGATGGCGATCCGTATTGCCGATAATAGCATCAAATAATAATATTTCTGCCCAATCTTCTATCCAGTTCTCAACCTTTTCATCTTCAAAGATTTGTGTGACTGTCTGGAAATTATGTTGTTCCCCCTTTTTCTCATCATAATTCTCAATATAGCGGGTGATTATATCGCCACCGCGTAAGGAGGTATCCTTCTCTTCCCCCTCATAATCGTAGAACCATTCAATAAGACAGCCATAAAAAAGAGGTATATCGTCACTTTTATAGCAAGCGATAAAGGCGGGCGGAACACGTATATTTAGTGTCCGCCCTAGCTTATAAGCAATAATCTCATTCCAGAATTGTTCAAAAAGAATAGTTCCGCTTTTCTCGACATAGGTCTTTTTCAGCAAATATTTATGACCAGGTAAAAGGAAAGGATATGCCGTTTGGTTGGGCGCATATATAAGAAACTTATCACGCGTACCTTCCGCATAAGGTGATAAATCACCAAGTGACCATTGCGTGACATCAACAATCTGATTGGTTTGTTGTTCGTTTGTATCTGGTTTATAAAACTGGCTATGTATTGTTACCATATATGGCTTATATCTCTGGTTTTGGCGATAAACAATATGCAAACGCTAGAGCTTGTTTAGCGCATAGTGTAACCTCATATATCCTGCTGCTGCCACATAAGTGATAGGGCGCGGCGATAATCTGGATAGAGAAAATAAAACCCAAGCGCTTGCTTGATATGCTGATTGCTGACGCGCTTATTATCCTGATAAAAACTGCGCCCCATTTCCGACATATCTGCCGTCTCAAAATCCTGTAATGGGGGGGGGGTGATGCCCATAAGCTGGGCGGCAAATGTGACGATATCTTGCGGCGGAGCAGGATAATCATCCGCCAAATTATAAATCGCGCCCGCTTGTGGGTGGTTAAGAGAGGCAAAAAGGGCGCGGGCAATATCAACCACATGAATGCGCGAAAAGACTTGTTCTGGTTTATAAATGCGCCGTGCGGTTCCCGCCTGTAATTGCCGAAATATATTGCGACCGGGCCCATAAATGCCGGCCAGTCGGAAAATATGCAAGGGCAAGCCGGTTTGCTGCCATAAGCGTTCAGCCATAATACGTTTTTTGCCGCGCGCGGTCATCTTATCGCCTATCGTTTTTTCATCAACCCATGCGCCATTATGATTGCCATAAACACCGGTGGTGGATAAATAGCCCGCCCATTTTATTTGCTGTTTGTGGGCGATTAGAGTTGCGCCCGCCCACTCATATATTGGGTCACTGTCTTGCTGTGGTGGGGCGCTTAGCAAAATCGCATCCGCCGCGCCTAAATCTTCTTCCCGAAAGGGCTTATCGTCAGTGATTAAAATCGGCCGAATATTCTGTTTTTGCAACACGTCATATTTATCCCTATCGCGGCAGGTGGCGGCAATGCTTATGCCCTGATTTTGAAGGAGGGCAGATAGGGTGCGGGCGCTATAGCCAAAGCCAAAGCATAATAATTCGGTTATGATAGGGCGTTCCATTCTGCCATCACCTCTGCATCTGTTTCTTGGCGTTGATACTCTTCTTTTACGCCATAAATATAGGCGCGGTCAATTTGTGCAAGCGCCCAAATCGCCATGCCCCGCACCAGCGGCGATGGGTCGCGTAAAAAAGGAACAAGCGGTGTGGGATCAGACAAGCTACTATTGCCAAGCGCGATTAAAACATTGCGGATGAACCGGTCGCGGCCAATTCGCTTAATCGCAGAGGCGGTGAAGCGTTGCCGAAAGCCGGCATCATCCAGTGTTAAAAGCGCCAACAAAGCCGGCGCCTGATTTTCTGGCCGCGCGTGTAGTTTTTCCTCATGCGCGGTTTTGGCATATTTATTCCATGGGCAAACCGCCAGACAATCATCACAGCCATAAATCCGATTGCCCATGGCTTTACGAAATTCTGGCGCAATCACGCCCTTATGCTCAATTGTAAGGTAAGAAATGCAGCGCCGCGCATCGAGCTTATAAGGGGCAGGAAAGGCGTCTGTCGGGCAAATATCCAGACAAGCACGGCACTTACCGCAATGATCCGTTTCGGCGTTTGAGAGGGGTAAATCGAGGGTGGTGAAAATACTGGCGATAAAAAACCATGAGCCCATCTCGCGCGAGACCAAATTTGTGTGCTTGCCTTGCCAGCCCATGCCAGCTTGTTGGGCGAGTGGCTTTTCCATAAGCGGGGCGGTGTCGATAAACAATTTCACCTCACAATCATGTTCTTCCACCAGCAGGCGGGCTAATCGCTTTAGTTTTTTTTTGATGACAGTATGATAATCAGCCCCGCGCGCATAAACCGAAATATTACCCTTATCTTTTTGCTGCACTAAATGTAGCGGATCATGCGGCGGCGTATAGGGCATTGCCAGCATAATTGCGGTCTTTGCCTCTTGCCACAAATATTCTGGCGAAAACCGGCGCGGCTGATCCATCCAGCCCATGCTTCCATGTGCGCCTTCATTAATAAATTCTTGTAAATATTGTGCCGCCTGCGGCAGTGCCTTAACCGCCGTGACACCGGCAAATATAAACCCTTCTGCTTTGACCGCTTTATGAAATGTGGTGAGCATTAAAAATCCAAATCCATATAATAGGGAACCGGATGAATGCTTTGCAGGCGTTCTTTTAACAGCGGCCGAAAGGCAGGGCGCGATTTTATCCGCGCATACCATTCGCGCAATTCTGGCTGTTGCGACCAGCTCACATCGCCGGTATAATCGAGACAAGATATATGCGCGGCGGCGGTTAAGTCGGCAATCGTCATTTTTTCACCCGCCAGCCAGCTTCGTTGCGATAAAATATAGTCCATATATTGAAAATGAATTTTCATATTGGTCACAGCAGCACGAATAATCGATGTATCGGGCGGCATATGCTGGCCAGAGATAATCCGTTTTTCTATTTTCTCGCCCCGAATGGGAAGCACGGCTTCGGGGTAAAATTTTTCATCAAACCAAGCCACCAGCCGCCGTGCTTCGGCGCGTTCCAATTCATTTTCTGGTAGAAATCGCCCTGCTTCGTCTTGATCTTGCACCCACTGGCTTAGCGCATATTGACCTGCAATCAATCCATTTTCGTTTTCCCTTTTGACCAGCAGGGTTGGCAGCTCGCCAGTTGGTAGCAAGCTTTCAAAATCAATGCTCGGCATCCATGGATATTCTTCAATGCCTTGTACCGCGATTTTTTCTTCCGCCAACATAAGCCGAATTTTGCGCGAAAACGGGCATAGAGGCTGGTAAAATAATGTCATCATGGGAGCTTAAAATAAGCCTCTTTGAGGCTCAAGACAAGCTGATTATGTGGCCGATTATGTGGTGTACAAGATTTTGCAATCGGCTTAAAATGAGTTATGGATTTTGAGCATATTATCTTGCTGGCATTTATTCAAGGCGTGACAGAGTTTTTACCGATAAGCTCGTCAGGGCATCTAAATTTAGTGCATGGCTTATTCACCTTTCCCGATCAAGGTGTGATTATGGATGTGGCGCTGCATGGCGGCACTTTGCTTGCGGTTTTGGTTTATTTCTGGCGCGATATTGCCTATTTGCTCGGCGGCGGTATCGATATTCTACAGCGCCAGAAAACACCCGCTGCCAGCGCCGCCAGCCATATTATTGTCGCCTCCCTACCCGTATTATTGCTTGCCAGTATTTTATTCATCACAGGCTGGATTAACCTTGTGCGCCACCCTGAAATTATCGCATGGGCAAGTATTTTATTTGCCATTCCGCTTTATTTTGCCGATCAAAAATACCCGCAAAACCGTAACCGCGATGACATGCAGACGAAAGATGCGATGGTGATTGGTGTGGCGCAAATTTTTTCACTTATACCAGGCGCAAGCCGCGCTGGTGTTACCATTATGGCGGGACGCTATTTAGGTCTGTCGCGGCCGGAAGCGGCACGATTTTCTATGCTGTTGGCGTGTCCGGTTATTTTTGCGCTCACCCTAAGCGGCTTTATCGAGCTTGCGCAAAGTGATAATCCGCAAGCCTTAACAGACGCACTATGGGGGGCAGGTTTGGCCGCGATGGTTGCTTTTATGAGCATTCATATATTTTTGAAACTCTTACAGCGCATAAGCCTCTTGCCATTTATTATTTACCGTATTGGCTTAGGGGTTATGATTCTGCTTGTTCTATAAGTTTGGTTTTTCATGACCACCTGGGAAAATGATATTCCTTATTTGCCAATAAGCTAGTTTACCTTTTACCTATTATATTTTTTGGGTTTTATATACCTAACTATATGATTTATTTTAGAACAAATTAATGAACCAATAATCACAGGAAAAGAGATATTAAATTACCAGAATATGTAATTGTTAATTCAAAAAATCAATTTCAAGAGGTGTTATATAGTTAGGTATATAAGAACCATATTTTTCTTTTATTTACTATTAAATCATACTGTTATACACTTTGACGTTGATTTAACTTAAGCCTGTATTATTAACATTACGGGCTTTATTCCTATTCTAACATATGAGCTAAGGGGGTATTGTATAAAGCAGCAAAAGAAAATATCGCAATTATATCCTCTATGGGGATTGCTTCTAGCTGCTTGCGGTGGTGGCGGCGGCGGTGCAATCACCTCTACCCCTGATCCCACCCCGGGCTCTGATCCCACCCCGGCTCCTGATCCAAGCCCCGTAAATTTATCCGGTGTTGTCAGCAAGGGGCCGTTAGAAAATGCACTGGTTTTTATAGACTATGATGGTGATCAAGTTTTAGATGCAACTGAACCAAGTACCATGACTGATGCGCAAGGGCGCTATCAAATCAATAATATAACGAACCAAGCGGCTGAAATTATTGTTCATACGACAAGCACAACGATTGATCACTCCTTTGGGGGAAGTGTGCCAACATTAGTGATGCGTGCGCCGCAAGATAGTTCGGTTGTGTCGCTCGCGACAACTGTTTCACAAAGCAATAATGAGTTAAGTATTAATGAGGTTGCAACGCGATTAGGGTTAGACGATATTGATTTATTAAATTTCAACCCCTATGCCGAAGGGGTAGATGCAGATCAGGCATTAAGGGTCGAGCAAACATATCAGCAATTATTAAGCATTGTGAGCGCCTTCACGACGGCTACAGAGAATAATGGTGTGAGTGAAGAGCAAAGCATGTCATCAGCAATTAACTCTATTGCCTCTGTCATTTCTTCAACCACGCAGGGAAGTGTCGATCTAACATCAACCGAAACATATGGTCAAATCAGACAGGAAGTTATTATTACATTGTCGGGAGCAGGCGATACGGAGGCAATCAGTCAAGCAATAGGTGACCGTTTTGAGGCTATACAAACGGTTGCGCAAGCGATTGAGAACATCACCTCAACCGACCTTAATGAAGCGACGACGAAAGAAATATTTTCGACCAATCAATTATTGGATGCTGGTGAAACCGATGTGACGGCATTGACAAATGCTTTGCAAAATGCTGCTCCAACCGACATTACGCTGGCGCGCGATAGTTTTGCTGAAAATGCCTCCAGCCTGGTTGTTTCACAACTCACTGTTGTAGATGCGGATCAAGCCGCAGACACCATATTTACTTTCTCTCTTAGTGGGGCAGATGCGGCAAGTTTTACAATTAACGAAAATAATGAGCTTGCCTTTTCAACAGCCCCTAATTTCGAGGTTAAATCCTCTTACGATCTTACCATAAAAGTTACCGATGCGGGTGGTAAACAATATGCGGAAAGTTTTACAATTACAATTTCTGATAGTGATGACATGCCGGTTGTTGAAAATGGCATATCTGACCAGACCGTAAGATTAAGAGATAATGTCAACATCTCTATTCCGGCAGATGCATTTAGTGATGAGGATGGCAATGCGTTAACTTACAGTGTTAGTGGTTTACCAGCGTCTCTAAGTCTGGACGGAAATATAATTTCTGGAACCCTCGCAGAGGCAGATATAGGAACTCACGAGATCATGGTCACGGCTGCCGATGGCAATGGTGGGCAAGCAACAACTCGTTTTACACTCACCATTAGAGAGGGGAATATAGCGCCAACACTGGCCAATGCGATTACTGATCAATCGGCAACAGAAGATAGCGCCTTTAGTTTCACTATCCCGGCCAATAGATTCTCGGATATGGATGCAGGCGATAGCCTCACCTATAGCACCTCGAACCTTCCTGGTTGGTTGAACTTTGATGCGGCAACGCGGGTATTTTCTGGCACGCCGACAAATTTGGATATCGGAACCGTGACCGTCACCGTCACCGTCACCGCGACAGATGGCAGCAGTGCCACTGCGACAGATAGTTTCGATATTGTGGTTAACAACACCAATGATGCGCCAACACTGGCCAATGCGATTACTGATCAATCGGCAACAGAAGATAGCGCCTTTAGTTTCACTATCCCGGCCAATACATTCTCGGATATGGATGCAGGCGATAGCCTCACCTATAGCACCTCGAACCTTCCTGGTTGGTTGAGCTTTGATGCGGCAACGCGGGTGTTTTCTGGCACGCCGACAAATTTGGATATCGGAACCGTGACCGTCACCGTCACCGCGACAGATGGCAGCAGTGCCACTGCGACAGATAGTTTCGATATTGTGGTTGAAGAGATAAATGTGGCGCCTGCGAATTTGGCATTAAATTCTGCAACAATTGCTGAAAATAGTGCAGGCGCGAATATTGGCACATTCTCCGCAACGGATAGCAATAGCGGTGATAGCCTGACATATAGTCTTGCAAGTGGTGACGATAATGAACTTTTCGAAATTAGTGACACAACCTTAAAATTAAAATCTGGTACGCAACTTAACTATGAAGCTGATAATTTATATACAATTAGTGTGACCGTTAGTGATGGCGAACTTTCGCAGACAAAGAGTTTTGACATTTCTGTTACGAATGTTGAGGAAGGCAGTTCCATCAACCCGACTGTGGGCACAAATGGTTTCGCCAAACTTTTTGGCAAAGTAAGCGATGCCACCGCAGCTGGCGTAACGACGGCCAATAAAACCTATTATATAACCACGGAAGAACAAACGGAACAATTATTGGCAGGCAGAGCTTGGGGTGAATCAGATGGCAATAATTTTGCAAATTTAGGCAATGGGTTTGACTTAACATATAGTTTTATGAATACGAGCACGAGCGCCTTTTTAAGCAACCTTAATAGCACGAGCACAACAGCACGCAATAATCAGGTGGATTGGGCTGACAGTTCAAAAACATATATTAGGGATGTGTTTTCTGATTTTGCAAATGTAAGCCTGTTATCTTTTTCAGAAGTGAACGAGACGGCAAGCACAGCGGGACAAATTCGGTTAGGCGTTACGGCAACAGACTCAACCTCATTTGCTTATTATCCGGGGGGAGCTATTGGTGGTTCAATTTGGTATTCTGACAATACAAGCTTAAGCTCTATAAATGGCTTTAATGATCCCGACTGGGTACGAGATGGAACATATTTCTCCACAACCATTATGCATGAGATTGGTCATGCGATGGGGCTTGCCCACCCTTTTGAAGAGTCGAGAAACATCAGTATTTCTGATGGGGGCGTATCATTTGTTTCAAATTTTGGGATTGATCAAAGCGCCGGCACAGCAAATAATAGCCTCGCTTATACAGTTATGTCTTATGCCGAATATGTTGGCGAAAATATTGACAGCTTAAGCGGTTTATACAATATGCCAACCACTTTGATGATCGACGATATTGCGGCATTGCAAGCCATTTATGGTGTAAATGAGCAGTATAATCGCGATGATACGACATATAGTCTTAGCAGTTTCTCGAATCAAAATTTCATCTATGCTTCGATTTGGGATGCCGGTGGCGAAGATACATTCACATGGGCAGATCAAACAACAGATGCACAAATAAATTTAGGCAGTGGCGCGTTTAGCTTTTTTGGAATCATTGACAGTTTAAGCGATACTGATCTTAATGGGAAGGGTAGCGGCAGCACGGCGTGGGATTCTGGTAGCGGGCTTTTGGGCATCTCCTATGATGCAATTATTGAAAACGCGATTGGCGGCTCTAATGCAGATATGATCACCGGAAATGCACAAAGCAATAAGCTATATGGCGGCGATGATACATTAAGAGATCAATTAACCGGCAATGATGGAAATGATTTTTTCTTTATTAAATCATCAAATGGCGCGGCAGCCCAAGCCACTGCCGATTTAGTGGCAGATTTTGTAAATGGGCAAGATATGATTGCTCTTGATGATTTAACATTTGCCGAGCTTACAATTGCGAATAATGCAGGTGATACAATCATCAGCCAAACCAGTAATGGGAATTATCTACTAGTTCTGGATAGTGTTGATCACACAAGCATTGATGAGAATGATTTCATCACCACAATAACCGATTTTATTTAGTGCCTATCGGCTTGGGGGAGATGGTGGATAATTATCGGGCGTGTAATCCCATCCGCCCTCTCTTTTGCAATTAGGAAATGACCGGCCTCATGAAATGACGGGTCTTCCCCATTGCATTTATCTGTAAACTTGCTAATCTTTCGCTTAAGCGATTTAGATCGATCCACAATCTTGTGGCAATGGAAAATGAAATGAAACAAGGTGAAACCACCATTATCAATCAATCGGCTTCCCGACAGCCATTTCACCTGCCTTCTGGTTCGAATATACAAAAACAGCATCTATCCGGACTTTATGCGGCGCTTGATTTGGGAACCAATAATTGCCGCTTACTGATTGCAAAACCATCCCATAATGGGTTTCGGGTATATGAGAGTTTCTCCCGTATTGTCCGCTTGGGCGAGGGTTTGGAGCAGCATCGCGAACTCTCGGAAGCGGCGATTGAACGAACCATAAGCGCTTTGCGCATATGCGCGCAAAAAATTCGTAAACATAATATCCGGCGGATGCGATGTATTGCGACAGAAGCCTGTCGTGACAGCCGAAATGGCGTGGATTTTATAAAACGCGTGCGGCGCGAAACCGGCTTGCGGTTGGAAATTATTGATGGCGAAAGTGAGGCTCGCCTTGCGGTAAAAGGCTGTGAAGCTCTATTTGATAAAACGGCAAAGAGCCTTCTGGTCTTTGATATTGGCGGTGGTAGCACTGAGCTTATTCGCCTTGATAAGGATATAAAAAATCGATTTGCCCTCACCGATATGACTTCCCTTCCCTTAGGGGTTGTGCGTTTGGCCGAACGGTTTTCAGTTCATGGGAATGATCGTCATCATTATGATGACATGCTGGCTTTTTGCCATAAAACAATGAGTGATTTTTTCAGCCGCCAAAATGATTTAACCGATTTATCGGCGCTACAAATTATTGGCACATCTGGCACGGTGACAACATTGGCGGCGGTGCAAAAAAACCTCGCTGCTTATGATCGTAAACTGATTGATGGGCAGGTTTTTTCGACGACATCTATAAATAAAGTGATTGGGGATCTCAAAAAAATGCCGCATAGCGCGCTTATAGATCATCCGCTTATTGGCGAAGAAAGGCGGATTTTTTGCTGGCGGGATGTGCGATTTTTGAAGCACTTTATCAGCAATATTCAGTGGCGCAGATAAGCGTTGCTGATCGGGGCTTGCGGGAAGGCATATTATTAAAAATGATGCAGCGCGATAAGAGACGTCGGTCTTATCGTAAAAAAAACCTACCTCCTCGCCGTCATGGCTAGGCTTAGAAAATGACCCAAAAAAAACAAACAGGCAATCGGTTTCATGAACGTGTGCGCACCGCAAAAGGGCGCAAACGCTCTTCAACTTTGTGGTTGCAACGCCAGCTTAACGACCCCTATGTGCGCGAAGCACAAAAGCATGGGTTTCGGGCGCGGGCTGCTTATAAATTAATTGAAATGGATGACCGGTTTCGATTTCTCAAAAAAGGCGCGCGGGTGATTGATTTGGGAGCCGCCCCAGGTAGCTGGACGCAAGTTGCAGTGGCACGCACCAAATCAACGCGCGCGCGGGCGCATGTATGGGCGCTTGATATTTTGCCGATGGATTCACTGGCAGGGGCATATTCTATTGAAATGGATTTCATGGCGGATGATGCCATCACCGAGATTGAAACGATAGTGAACGGCAAAGTTGATGTCGTTCTTTCCGATATGGCAGCACCGGCAACGGGGCATAAAAAAACTGATCATTTACGCACGATGGCACTGGCCGAAGCGGCGGCTGATTTTGCGCTTCAAATTCTTGCGCCCAATGGGGTGTTTATTGCGAAACTGTTTCAAGGGGGAGCAGAAAAAGAGCTATTGGATAATCTCAAGCGCGAATTTACGAGCGTGCAGCATGTCAAACCAAAAGCCAGCCGCAAAGAATCTGTCGAGCTTTATGTCGTCGCACGCGGCAAAAAATAGTCTTTTGCTCTTTCGCAATTTCTGTTATAAGGCGGCGTCAATAACCAAGCAATCAAGGATATTGACCCATGCCTTCAACAATTTCTTTCCGCGATGCACTGACCTTTGATGATGTGCTGCTCGAACCCGCCCAATCGGATGTGCTGCCATCGCAAGCCAATACGCAGACAAATCTGACAAAAACCATAAAATTGGGGATTCCCTTATTATCCGCCGCGATGGATACGGTAACCGAAGCTGAAATGGCAATCGCTATGGCGCAAGCGGGCGGCATTGGGGTTTTGCATCGCAATTTCACCATTGAAGAGCAGGCGGCGCAAGTTAATCGGGTGAAACGGTTTGAAAGCGGTATGGTCGTAAATCCGATCACCATTCGCCCTGACCAGAACCTCGATGATGCCTTACAGCTCATGCAAGATCATGATATTACCGGCATCCCCGTCACTGAAGAAAATGGCCGTCTGGTTGGCGTATTGACCAATCGGGATGTGCGCTTTGTCGATGATGGAGATGCGCAAATCTCAACCCTTATGACTAAGGATAATCTGGTAACGGTTGGCGTAAATATTGAGCAAGATGAAGCGCGGCGCTTGCTTCACCAGCACCGGATTGAAAAACTTCTCGTGGTTGATGAGCAAGAGCGCTGCATTGGCTTAATCACTGTCAAGGATATTGAAAAAGCGCAATTACACCCGAATGCCACCAAAGATGCGCAAGGCCGTTTGCTTGTGGCAGCCGCCTCTTCGGTTGGCGATGAAGGGTTTGCCCGCTCGCAAGCCTTGATTGATGCGGGTGTTGATTTATTGGTGATTGATACCGCGCATGGCCATAGCACGCGGGTTAGCGAGGCGGTGGAGCGGATTAAGAAACAATATCCGGATGTACAAATTCTGGCCGGAAATATTGCCACAGCGGAGGCGGCGAAAGCCCTCATTGATGCAGGCGCTGATGCCGTGAAAGTCGGGATTGGGCCTGGTTCAATCTGTACCACGCGGATTGTTGCAGGGGTGGGCGTTCCCCAACTCACTGCCATTCTTGATGTGGTGGAAATTGCCCGCACACATGATATTCCAGTGATTGCTGATGGCGGGATTAAATATTCAGGTGATTTTGCCAAAGCGATTGCGGCGGGCGCGAATTGCGCGATGATCGGCTCTCTCTTTGCTGGCACTGATGAAGCGCCGGGTGAGGTGTTTCTCTATCAGGGGCGGAGCTATAAAGCCTATCGCGGCATGGGCTCTATTGGCGCAATGGCGCGCGGCTCTGCCGACCGCTATTTTCAAGCCGATGTTGCCGAAACCCAAAAGCTCGTACCGGAAGGGATTGAAGGGCAAATTCCCTATAAGGGCGGGGTGGAAAGCACCATCCACCAGCTTACCGGTGGTTTGCGCGCCTCTATGGGCTATGTCGGCGCGGCAAATATTGACAGTTTTCAGGCACGGGCAAAATTTGTCCGCATCAGTCATGCGTCGCTGGCGGAAAGCCATGTTCATGATGTGACAATTACCCGCGAAGCGCCTAATTATCCCGGCGCGGGCAAGCGCTAATGACCCCTGCCGCCCGCTTGCAGGCATCGATAGAGAGTCTCGATTATCTTTATAAAAACGATTATCCGGCCGACATATATCTCAAAAAATGGGCGCGGCAAAATCGCTATGCTGGCAAGCGCGACCGCGATGCAATTTACGATTTGGTCTATCTGGTTTTGCGGCATCGGCGGCGCTTAGCATGGGCGGTGAGTGACGCGCCCGATAGTCGGCTTTTACCCTTTGCGGCATTGGCGATTTTTCATCGCTTTCCAATCAGTGAGGTAGCGGCTTTTGCGGGCCAAACCGCTTACGCGCCGCCACCGCTTACAAAGGCAGAAAAGACCAAACTTCTTGCCTGCAATATGACCGAACCAGATGAACCGGTACTATCTGCAAATATTCCGGATTTTCTTTTATCCGAAGCGCCTTTGGACATATATAAGAGCCTGTTAAGCCGCGCGCATTTGGATATACGGGTTAATCTGCACCGGACCAGCCGCCACTCTATTCAGCAGCAATTCACCGCACAAGGGATAGAGGTCACGCCCTTATCCGCGCCTGCTGCTTTGCGGATAAATCAGCCGCTCAATATTCAAAATATGGCAGAATATCAAAACGGGCTTATTGAAATACAAGATATAGGGGCGCAAATGGTGAGCCAGCTTTGCGCGGCAAAAGCCGGTATGCAGATTTTAGATTATTGCGCTGGTGCGGGCGGCAAGGCGTTGGCGCTTGCTGATATTATCCAGCATGAGGGCAAAATTTATGCTTATGATAAATATCCCGACCGGATGCAGGATTTATCTGCCCGCCATGCGCGTAGCTGTCCGCCACAGCAAAAAAGCGATTGCATTGAGATTATAGATGCCTCCCGTCTGTCAACGCTAATGGGTAAAATGGATATTTGCCTTGCCGATGTGCCTTGTAGTGGCACCGGGCGGTGGCGGCGTAATCCCGAAACCAAATGGCATCTTACACCAGAAAAATTAGCCGCATTTACGTCCATGCAAGATGAGATTTTGCATGAAGCCGCCCAATTTGTGAAACCAGATGGGAAGCTGATTTATGTCACCTGCTCGGTTTTACACTGTGAGAATAATGCCCGTGTGCAGGCATTTTCAAAAGCTCACCCCGATTTTGAGCTTGCTGATAAGCGTCAAATCACCCCGCAAGATGACGGTGCGGATGGGTTGTTTATTACCATATTTCGCCGCCGCGCATCTTGATTTTGTTGGTCACGCATGGCACTAAAAGATATGGTCAAAAAAACGATTCGATTTTTCTGTTCGGGAGCCTTACTGCTCTGTCTCATGCTGGGATTGCCCGCCCATGCGCGCGACTATAAAGCGCTCGGCGCCGCGCTTTTGGAGACAGCACAAGAAAAAATTGCGGCGGAAGACTTGCCAATAGCGCGGCAGATTTTAGAGCAATCCTTGCTTGCAGACCCAGCGCAGGCGGAAACATTTTTATGGTTGGGGCGGGTTTCTGCCTTGCAAGGCGATGCGTTAGAAGCCATTCGGCTTATGCAAATTGCGCTTGAGATTGAGCCATCCTTGCAGCAAGCTTATTTTTGGCAAGGCGAGCTTTATATCGAGCAAGAAAAATTTGAGGATGCACAAAAAAACCTTGATAAGCTCACCGCACTTTGTAGCGATTGCGCGGTGCAGAAAGACTTGGCGGCGCGCCTGCAAAATGTATCAAAAGATAAAAACGCACCGGCAGGTGATGATGCAAAAGAGGCACCGCCCGAAATTGTAAATTAATGGATAAAATCCTCATCATAGATTTTGGCTCGCAGGTGACGCAATTAATTGCCCGACGGGTGCGCGAGGCAGGTGTCTATTGTGAAATTATTCCGTTCCAAAAAGCAGAAGAGGTGTTTCCTCAATTTGCGCCCAAGGCAATTATTTTATCGGGCGGCCCCAATAGCGTTGCGGATATGGATACGCCGCGTATCCCGCAAAATGTGCTGACAAGCGGCCTGCCAATTTTGGGGATTTGTTATGGCCAGCAAGCTTTATGCGCGCAGCTTGGCGGCAAGGTTGAAACCTCTGAGCAAAGAGAATTTGGCCGCGCCATGATACGCCTCGACCAGCCATCGCCGCTTTTTGATGGCATTATATCTGATAGTCATGCGACAGACGCTGAAGAGCTACAAGTCTGGATGAGCCATGGCGACCGCGTCACCGCCCTGCCTAAAGGGTTTCAGGTGATTGCGCATAGCGAACACGCGCCCTATGCCGCCATTGCTGATGAGGCACGAAAAATCTATGGGGTTCAGTTTCATCCCGAAGTGGTGCATACGCCACAAGGCGCGCATATGCTTGAAAATTTTGTCCATAAAATCGCCGCGTGTAAAGGGGATTGGACAATGGCTGCCTTTCGCGACCAAGCCATCAATAATATTCGCAATCAAACCGGGGATGGGCGGGTGATTTGCGGTCTTTCGGGCGGGGTGGATAGTTCGGTTGTGGCTGTCTTACTGCATCAGGCGATTGGTGAACAGCTTACTTGCGTTTATGTCGATACAGGCATGATGCGCGCCGGCGAAAGCGAACAAGTGGTAAGCCTGTTTCGTGACCATTTCAATATTCGCCTTATTCATGAAGATGCGTCGGATTTGTTTTTGGCAAAACTTCACGGCGTTACTGACCCTGAGCAAAAACGCAAAATCATTGGCGGGCTTTTTATTGATGTGTTTGAGCAAAAAGCGCAAGAGATTGGCGGCGCTGATTTTCTCGCGCAAGGCACGCTTTATCCAGATGTGATTGAAAGCGTTTCTTTTACGGGCGGGCCGAGCGTGACGATTAAAAGCCATCATAATGTTGGCGGGCTGCCAGAACGGATGAATATGGAGTTGGTTGAACCGGTGCGCGAATTATTCAAAGATGAAGTGCGTGCATTGGGGCGCGAGCTTGGTCTGCCGCAAGAATTTATCGGGCGGCATCCCTTTCCCGGACCAGGGCTTGCCATCCGTATTCCGGGAGACATCACGGCAGAAAAATTAGAGATTTTACGAAAGGCGGATGCGATTTATCTCGAAGAAATTCGTCAATCAGGTCTTTATGATGAAATTTGGCAGGCCTTTGCGGTGCTGCTGCCTGTGCGGACGGTTGGGGTTATGGGCGATGCACGGACTTATGATTATGTCTGCGCCCTGCGTGCGGTCACCTCCACCGATGGCATGACGGCAGATTATTATCCCTTCACGCATGAGTTTTTAAGCCGCGTCTCCACCCGCATTATTAATGAAGTCAAAGGCATTAACCGCGTCACTTATGACATTACCTCCAAACCCCCTGGTACGATTGAATGGGAGTGAGATGAAAGGGGTAATGGCTTTTCCTTTACTTTTTTATTTTAACAAGATACTCTCCATAGTAACGTGATTTTATTGAGTTGGGTAAAAAGACTACCCGCTTTGGGGAGAGTAGACACGCAAAATCAAAAATGATGAGATGGAAAAATTTTTTGAGCTATATGAGGTTTTAGATGAGTGATATGTTAATTATGATTAGAGCTTTTTTTATTGGTTATTTGGGTTATTCAGCATCAGTAAATATTTTTGGATTGGATAGTTTCCTACTTGCTTTATTGATTGGTGCTGGTACTTGGGTGGGTTTTGAATACCTATGGGCACATATTACTGCAAAAATAATGATGATGCGGTTATCAGATATTCCTCCACTTGGTGAAATTATGTATGTGATTGAGAAACAACAAAGGCGAATGACTAAATGGGAGCATGATTTCTTTTTAGATATGCAAGAAAGGGTAAGGCGTTATCCAAATTTTTTATCCCAACAAGCCACCATGAAACAAATCAATATCTTATACCAAATATATGCTGAGAGAGTTCGGCGAGTGAAATTGAAAGGGTGACCTATGAACTTCAGATTACTGACGAAGAGACTGGTGAGATTAGAGAAATAACCATTGTTTCTAGATCTAACTGACTATTTGATAGGAAGAGGGGAGTAAGCATGAAAAATATTATCAAGGTAATTTTGGTTTCTGGTTTTTTTGCTGGATGCGCGTCAAACACATTTATTAATTCGGCTGGTGTAAGGGTTCCCACCGCTGAGTTGGAAGCGAAGTATTACCGAGAGTTAGGAACATACAGAAAAGCCACTTTTATTCAACATTATGAAGGAATTGATTTTTTGTCTAACGCTTATAAAATTACCGAGAGCAAAGATGAGTTTCGAGATATGTCGTGGAGGTGGTATTATCCACAAACTCGCTGGCAGAATGTTTTTGGTATGATAAACACATATAGTAACCGTTTCGCTATTTACTTTCCTAAAAAGAATGGCAAATGGTTAGGTCCTTACCTACGCACTGAATATTATGGTGACGACTGGTTGTTCTTTGACACAGTGAGCGTTAAAGCTGGAGATAAGAAAGCGATGGTGTTAACTTCAGGGATATTTAATACTGAAAGAGAAGTTGGTGATGGTAGTGTCAGTGAAGTATACAATGATTCAGAAGGAGCAAAAGAGTTTCTCCATTATATGAAAGGCGTTCCTGATAAAGCTCCAATCGAGATTCGCTTAATTGCGACAAGAAGACAAAATGAGCATGTGTCTTACTATTACAGAAATAATAAACCGGTTATCGATGAAATGCTTTTGCTAATGAAATAAAAATCAGACTCCAGCAGGTCAATATTTGGGCTTATCCTTATCCTTACCCCGTAAATATCATTGGGGCGAGGTAATAAGAAAATAGGGTGACAAGAATAATGCCGATAATATTAAGCGCGAAGCCCGCCTTCATCATTTGCGCGATGGTGAATTTTCCCGTGCCATAGACAATCGCATTGGGTGGGGTTGCGACCGGCAGCATAAAGGCGCAGCTTGCCGCAAACACCACCGGAATGGTAAGCGTGATCGGCAACACCCCAATCGCCACTGCAACAGCCCCAACAACAGGTAAGAAAGTTGCGGTTGTCGCTGTGTTTGAAGTCATTTCAGTTAAAAAGATAATCAGCGCCGCCACACAAAGCGTCAAGATAAGCGGATGCACAGCGCGTAATATGGTAAGCCCATCGCCAATCCATTGCCCCAAGCCCGAGGCACCTATTTGTGCTGCCAGTGATAGGCCGCCGCCAAATAATATAAGCAATCCCCACGGCAATTTGCTGGCTTGTTCCCAAGTTAATAAGTCGGTCTTTTTTGAGGCGGCGGGAATAAAGAAAAATAAAAGCGCGCAAATAATGGCAATCCCCGCATCGGTCAATAACTCAAATCCCTGTAAATCATCAATGCGGGGGCGGAAGACCCAAAGAGATGCGGCGAGCGCAAATATTGCCATCACTTTTTTCTCATCTCGACTTATGGGTCCAAGTTTATGAAGCATGTCTTTGAGCGTGGTTTTGGTTTCATCCGCCGCCTTAAAATTAACCGGATAGATAATCGATGTTAACGCATACCAAGAGAAAAATAGCATACACGCAGCAAGCGGTACGCCAAGCATCATCCAGCTTGCAAAAGAAATTTCAATGCCATAAGTTTCTTGCATGAAGGCAGCAAAAACAATATTGGGCGCGGTTCCCACCAATGTTGCCATGCCGCCAATCGTTGCGGCATAAGCAATGCCCAAAAGCAAATTAATTTCAAAATGCGCTTTTTCCTTATCATTAAGATGCGGCATGGTTTCAATAATGGTTGGGTATATTGCCAAGCCGATGGGAATAAGCAAAAATGTGGTTGTGGTATTGGTAATCCACATGCTGATAAGGGCAGCAACCAGCATAAAGCCCGCAATCAAACGCTTGGCAGATGCGCCAATCGTAACCAGCATGGTAAGCGCCATTCTTTTATGTAAGCCCGATGTCTCAATCCCCAACGCAAGGATAAAGCCTCCCATAAAAAGATAGATCGTTGGATTAGCATAAGGCGCAACGCTTGTTTTGAAATCCGCAACCCCAAGCAGCGGAAACAGGGCGAGCGGTAAAAGCGCTGTTACCGGAACCGGCACGGCTTCGGTTGCCCACCAAATTGCCATAAGTCCGCCAATGCCGGCAACATACCAACCGGTTTGACCCAACCCCTCTGGTGCAGGCAAGATAATCACTGCCAAAAGGGTGACGATACCAATCCAAAACCCCTTTTTTTGATATGCTTGCATGTCTTTACCTTAATTTCTTAAAGATAATTTTAAGCTGTTTACAAAAACAACATATTCCATAAATTTATTATAATCCAATTAAGAAAAAAGCTTAAAAGCCTAATTTATCACCCAAGCTAGTTGTAATTATGAAAAAACGCAAGAAAATAGGTGTTTATTCCCATAAATTACTAGTTAACAATCAACTAAGTCTTTCAAACACCCCCTGCCCCCCTATACAATAAGGAATTTATCAAGTGGTATGATTGACTGGGAATAGTGGAATGGGGCGCATATAAATAGCTTAAGAGGAAGGGATTCGAACCACCCGTTGCGGGCGCGCAACCGAGAAAGACCGAGGGTTCGGCAACTGTTTTATGATTGTGATAGGTTTTGGAATAGTGGCTTAAGAGGAAGGGATTCGAACCACCCGTTGCGGGCGCGCAACCGAGAAAGACCGAGGGTTCGGCAACTGTTTTATGATTGTGATAGGTTTTGGAATAGTGGCTTAAGAGGAAGGGATTCGAACCACCCGTTGCGGGCGCGCAACCGAGAAAGACCGAGGGTTCGGCAACTGTTTTATGATTGTGATAGGTTTTGGAATAGTGGCGGAGAGGAAGGGATTCGAACCCTCGATGGGCGATTAACCCATACTCCCTTAGCAGGGGAGCGCCTTCAGCCACTCGGCCACCTCTCCACCTGCTGTTCTAGTGAATTTTCAAATCATTGCAAGTCTGTTTGTAACAATCTTAAAACTTTTCCTTAAAAGGACGCAGGTCAATTTCTTGTGTCCAAGCGGTTTTATCTTGTTGATGCAAGTGCCAGAAATTATCGGCAATCGCCTCAATATTTAACATGCCCTCATCGCCAAGCCTTGCGGCATATTCAGGGTATTTACCGGTGACTTTATCGCCATTAATGATGCCATCAATCACCACATGCCCGACATGAATGCCTTGTGGCGAAAATTCGCGTGCTAGTGATTGTACCATCATTCGCAAAGCCCCTTTTCCGGATGCAAAAGCGGCGAAATTTGCCCGCCCCCGCAAGCTGCCAGAAGCCCCGGTAAACAGCAGACTGTGACGATGCTCAGGGTACGCCAGCATAAGTGGTACTAAGGCTTGCGCGAATAAAAAGCCGCCATAGCAAATCACCCGCCACATTTCTTCAAATATTTCTGGCGTAACATCCAGAAAGGCTTCTGGCCGATTATTGCCTGCATTATAAATCGCAAGCTCGAGAGGGCGACCATATTCTTGTATGGTCGCGGCGAGGTGGTTCATATCCTCCTGCTTGGTGACATCTGTGCGTATGGCTGTTGCTTTGCCGCCGGTTGCTTCAATGCTTTGAACGACAGCGTCGATTTTCTCCTGCGTGCGCCCGCTCACAAATACATGCAAGCCCTTTTGTGCGGCTTTACGACATAGGGCAGCACCGAGCCCTTGTTCGGGGCCGACCCCGGTGATTAAGGCATTGTTCATAATCTCTTCCTTTCTTTCCGCTTTCTTCTTTCCGCTTTCTTCTTTGCAGTGGGTGCAGCCTATGTTATCTTGCCCAAAATTGCAAAACAAGGATGCGCAAAATAAGGATGCAGTGTGGAGAGTAAATTTACAGGAGCGATTACGGCTTTGGTAACCCCGTTTCGGGATGGCGCGGTTGATGAGACAGCTCTTGCCGCACTGATAGACTGGCAAATTGAAAGCGGTATTGATGGGCTTGTGCCGTGCGGCACAACGGGTGAATCACCAACCCTAAACCATGTCGAGCATAATCATGTGGTTGAATTTACCGTAAAGCGCGTGGCAGGACGAGTGCCGGTAATTGCTGGCACAGGCTCAAACAGCACCAATGAAGCCATCGGCATGACCCGCCATGCCCGCGATTGCGGCGCTGATGCAGCACTTATCGTGACCCCCTATTATAATAAACCAACACAGGCGGGTTTGCTTGCTCATTTTACCGCTATTCATGAGGCGGTTCCGGATTTACCGCAATTTATTTATAATATTCCTGGCCGTAGTGTGATTGATATGGAGGTTGAAACCATGGGCGCGCTGGCGCAGCTTGCCAATATTATCGGGGTTAAGGATGCAACGGCGGATTTAGCGCGGGTGGCCGCCCAAAAGGCTGCTTGTGGTGAAGATTTTATCCAGATTTCAGGTGAGGATGCCACCGCGCTAGCATTTAATCAGGCGGGCGGGTTTGGCTGTATTTCGGTTGCTGCCAATATTGCACCAGCGCTTTGCGCCCAATTACAAGCCGCCAGCCTTGCTGGTGATATTGCGGCGGCAGAGGCGATTGACAAAAAACTGCAAGGGCTTTTTGCGGCTCTGTTTTGTGAGACTAGCCCGGGGCCTGCCAAATATGCCTTGGCGCGGATGGGAAAAATGAGCGGTGAATTGCGGCTACCTATGGTCGATATTTCCGCCGCCGCCAAAGCGCAAGTCGATGCGGCGCTGGATGCTTTAGGATTATAAACCATGTCATCCAAGCATGGCGGTCGTAAGAAAAAAGGCGATGACGGGCTGATTGCCGAAAATCGTCGAGCACGGCGCGATTATGAAGTGCATGATACGCTCGAAGCGGGGCTCGAATTAAAAGGGACGGAGGTTAAATCCTTACGCGTGGGTAAGATTAATCTGGGGCAATCTTATGCCTCGATTGAAAATATGCAAGCCTATCTGATTAATGCTGATATTCCGGAATATGGGAAAGCTAATCGCTTTAACCATAAAGCTACCCGCCCCCGCCGTCTCTTATTACACCGGCGTGAGATTAACCGCCTTGCGGCCGCGGTTCAACGCGACGGAATGACGCTCGTGCCCTTAAAACTCTATTTTAATGAGCGTGGTCGCGCTAAGCTCTTGCTCGGCGTTGCACGCGGGCGTAAAAAAGCAGACCGTCGCGAGGTTGAGAAAAAGCGCGATTGGCAGCGCGATAAGGCGCGCTTATTAAAACGCAGCTAAAGCCAATAAAAAGTGTGGGAGGATGAAATGTTTTTTGTAAGCAAGGTGATATTTACCGCTTTTATCATTGCGATGATCAGCACGCTGACCAAGCACAGCGATAAATTGGGAGGTCTGATTGCGGCGCTGCCGCTTACAACTTTCCTGGTTATTTTCTGGATGCATTATGAGGGTCAAGGTGACGTGAAGATTGCCAATCATATGCGTTATACATTGTTTTTTGTCTTACCAACCCTACCCATGTTTTTGATTTTTCCTGTGCTCATAGAAAGATACGGGTTTTGGCTCGCCACTGCCGCAAGCGTGATCCTAACAGCACTTTGCCTTTATCTCTTTAATCTCTTTTCCAACAAAATCGGAATCAGGATTATCTAATCTATTTTTCCGTTTAGGGAATATTGTGATTATATGGCCGATACTTATTTACTTGAAGATGTGCTTGCAAGGGGGCTGAAAATTATATTTTGCGGTACTGCATTGGGGCATGAATCATTGCGGCAAAAAGCCTATTACGCCCATCCCGGCAATCAATTCTGGCCAGTATTGCATCGGATTGGACTTACCCCGCATCAGTTTTCACCGCACCACTATAAGCATCTTCTTGCATATGGCATTGGGCTTACGGATTTATGTAAAACCACTTCTGGCAATGATAATGATCTGCCAAATAATGCGTTTGATGTAGCCAGCCTTAAAGCGAAAATAGAGTTTACCCAGCCGGATTATCTTGCCTTTACCAGCAAGACAGCCGGCGCGGCTTATTTGCGGCGACCAGTCGGGCAGGTGGATTATGGGCTGCAGGCTGAATCGATTGGCCGGACACAAATTTTTATATTATCATCCACCTCCGGGCAGGCGCGGCGCTGGTGGCGGGAAGATATATGGCAAAATTTCGCCAATAATATCTTATCCGGCTAAATATAATATCGCTAACTTGCTTTTACGGATAAGGGTATGATAGACAGCGTATCTTAATTTGGGAGCGATAGATGCAGATAAGACAATTCACAAATGGGGATACAGATGCGGTTATTGCCCTATGGGCGGCGTGTGATCTCATCCGTAGCTGGAATGACCCCATTGCTGATATACGCCGCAAGCAAGATTATCAGGCCGATTTATTTTTCGTTGGTGATATGGGTGACGAGCTTATCGCCAGTGCGATGTTTGGCTATGAAGGGCATCGGGGCTGGGTAAATTATCTTGCTGTTTCTCCTCTGCATCAGCGAAAAGGATATGCAAAAGCCTTAATGCACTATGGCGAGGCAGCGCTTCACGCGATCGGATGCCCGAAGCTGAATTTGCAAATCCGTCGGGAGAATAGCGCTGTTGCCCAATTTTATGCGGCAATCGGTTATATCGAAGATGATGTCCTTTCTTATGGCAAACGGTTGATTGCTGATAAGTAGCACAAGGCTTATCTTGCGAAACGAATCTGTTTCGATTGCAAAGATATAGAATATCCGTTACAAAACGCCGATAAAATTACGGCAATAGTGATGGCGAAAAAGCAGAAAATATTTAAGCCCAAAGCGCGTTTGGTACGCGGGTTCCGCGATATGGCGGGTGGCGAATTGCGGCTGATGGAACAAATGACCAGCACTTTGGCGCGGGTTTATGAAGCTTATGGCTTTGACGGGTTGGATACGCCAAGTTTTGAATATGCTGACGCATTGGGTAAGTTTCTGCCCGATGATGACCGCCCCAATGATGGCGTGTTCGCGCTTGAAGATGATGACGGGCAATGGCTGAGCTTGCGCTATGATTTAACCGCGCCCTTAGCGCGTTATGTCGCGCAAAATTATGACCAACTGCCCAAACCTTTGCGGCGTTATCAAAAAGGGATTGTCTATCGCAATGAAAAACCAGGACCGGGACGGTTTCGGCAATTTATGCAATTTGATGCGGATATTGTCGGTGCTGCCAATCAAGCGGCGGATTCGGAAATCTGTATGCTGGCAGCCGATGCAATGCACGCGCTTGGGCTTCGCGTGGGGCAATATATTATACGCGTTAATAATCGTAAAATCCTTGATGCGGTGCTGGAAATTATTGGGCTTGCCCCCGATAGTGCTGATTATGAATCCCGCCGCCTCACCATTTTACGGGCAATGGATAAGCTCGACCGGCTGGGCATTGAAGGGGTGGAGGCTCTGTTAGGCGAAGGGCGCAAAGATGAAAGCGGTGATTTTACAAAAGGTGCGGGGCTTACGCCCGAGCAAATCGCGCAAATCAGCGCCTTTCTAAATTGTAAGCAGGATACAAGCGCCGCGACATTGACAGCAATCGAAGCGCTGGTTGTGGGGCAGGAAATCGGGCAATCAGGGGTTCAGGAATTGCGCGATATGGCGGATTTGTTTGCCGCACTTGGCTATGATGAAACGCAAATTATGTTTGACCCGTCAGTGGTGCGGGGGCTGGATTATTATACCGGACCTGTATTTGAGATTGAGCTGTTAAGCGCGACAGAAGATGATGGGTTAAACCGTTTTGGTGCGGTTGGTGGCGGCGGCCGTTATAATGACCTTATCAAACGGTTTAAAGGGGTTGAAGTGCCAGCAACCGGTATTTCTATCGGGATAAGCCGTCTGGCGGCGGCGCTTACGCATTTGGGGGTGGTGCAAACCGCGCCCGCGCCATTGGTTGTCGCGCTTATCATGGAGCGAGACTATATTGCCGATACGGCGCGGCTGGTCCAGGAATTGCGGCGCGCTGGCATTCGCGCCGAGTTTTATAGTGGCGATAGCAGCATGAAAGCACAATTACGCTATGCGGATGCGCGGCACGCCCGCCTTGCTTTGATTGAAGGTGAAGATGAGCGGGCGCAAGGGATGATTACAATTAAGGATTTAGCACTAGGGCGCGAGAAATCCTCTGAAATTACCGATAATGCGACATGGCGCGCTAGCGAGCATGCACAAATAAATGTTCCGCGTGCTGATATTTCACAAAAAATAAAAGAAATTCTAGAAATATAGATATTTCATATAAAATGAGGTTGGGTTTTGATGGGTAATAACCTTATTTCTGCTAATAATTCATAAAATATGAATTCATAATAAATGAATAATATTTATTTTTTATATTTACATTCATTTTTATTGTGATATACTATGCTCAAACAGTGAAATATGAGTTTGCAGCCATGATTTTACAAACCGAAGCAGATATTATTGATGCCTTAGGCGGAACCAATCAGCTTGCCATGCAGTTGAATGTCGGTGCGTCTGCGGTTTCAAATTGGCGCAAAAATGGGTTTCCGCAAAGCAAATATTTGCAGCTCATAAATCTATGTCATCGGCGCGGGCTGGCGTTTCAGCCGCGCTTATTTGGGCAAACCGATTTGGGGGCTTATGCTGATATGGATGAAAATCAGCCTGCCGCCCGCCATTATAATCAATTCATTAAGCAAGGGCAGTATGTGCAGCAGCTTGCGGCAAAAGGCTTTGAAGCCTTGTCTTTGCCGATTTTGCAACCGGCGGATCCATTTATCAGCCTGATGGGGCAGGAAATGCGGCAGCGCCTTTATACATTTATCGCACCAGATGGGGAGGAATTATGCTTGCGGCCAGATTTAACCATCCCCACCGCCTTACATTATGCGCAAGCTGGTCATCAAGGCGATAAAGCCTATTGCTATGAGGGGTTGGCGTTTCGCTATCAGCCGCGCGGCGCGGGCAAGCCAGAAGAGTTTACCCAGCTTGGGATTGAGATAATTGGTAGCGGCGCCGATATTGCCGCCGTGCTACGCCCGATAAAGGATATGCTCGCGATAATGGGGGTGACGGATTATCAGATTGTGATGAATGATATTCAGCTTTTTGCTTCTCTGTTGCGGGTGTTGAAAATGCCGCCCCATGCCCGCGATATTTTATTTCAAGCCTATCTTAACGGTCTTGATATGGATGACCAGCTTGACCGCCTGTGTAAAGCGGATGAGGATATAAATACCGCGCCCCGTGAAGCCGATATTGCCAAATTATCTACCTATGGCTCGGAAGAGATGATTTTTGGCCGCTCACGCGCCGATATAATGGCGCGCCTTCTCACCAAAACAGAGCAGAGACGCCAAACCCTCTCGCCGCAAATTGCCGAGATTATTCGTTTCTATTTATCCTTTATCGATGTTCCGGTGGCACAGCTGGAATCGGCATTTTTAGGCGAGCTGCGCTTTTTACCAGATATTGTGCTGGCAGAATTGCGGCAAAAAATCCACCTCATCGCCAATCATGCCGATATTTTCAACCCATCTGTCGGGCGCAAAATGGCATATTATACCGATTTGGCGTTTGAAATTCATAGCCCTGCTTTACCGGCTGCGCAATCATTGGCGGCAGGCGGCGCGTATCATAATCTGTTAACGATTATTGGCGCGAAGGATAAAACCCAAGCTATGGGCGCGGCGATTAATGTCGAACGTGCACTTTTAGCGGCGCAAGTTGAAAAGGTGGCAGAAGAGGCGGCGGAAGGGGCAAATAATGAGTGAAAAATTTATTCTCGCCATTCCTTCCAAAGGGCGGTTGCAGGAAAAATCAGCACGCATATTTGCCGATATGGGCTTGCCCCTCTTGCGTGACAATCAGCGCGGTTATAAGGGACGGATAGACAGTCTCAAATCTCTTGATCTGGTTTATTTATCCGCCAGTGAGATTGCGCTGGCTTTGCGCGATGGCAGCATTCATGCCGGTATTACAGGGGAAGATTTAATTCGCGAATCCATTCATGCGGCGGAAGATAAAATCATTTTTGTCGAAAAGCTGGGCTTTGGGCAGGCTGATGTTGTGGTGGCGGTACCAGATGCGTGGATTGATGTCACCCATATGCAGGATTTGGTAGATGTCGCGGCGCAATTTCGTAGCACGCAAAGCCAGAAGCGTTTGCGGGTCGCCACAAAATTTATCAATCTGTGCCGCGATTATTTTATTCGCCACGGGCTTACAGATTTCAAAATTATCGAGAGTTTTGGCGCGACTGAAGGCGCGCCTACTGCTGGCGCGGCCGATGTGATTGTTGACATTACCTCTACGGGCGCAACCCTGCGGGCGAATGATTTACGCATTCTTGAAGATGGAGTTATATTGCAAAGCCAAGCCAATCTAATGTTGTCGCGCCGCGCCGTTTGGGATGGCACGACCCGCACAGTGGCGCAAGACATTATCATGCGGCTGGAGGCTTATTTACAAGCGCAAAATATGATACTGCTTACCGCCACGCCGCCAGAAAATGCCGCTCAACCCTACCGATTGCCGCCGCAAGCGCGCCAATTTGAAGATGAGCTGCTCTTGCCTGTTGATAGCTCGCTTAGCCAATTACGGCGACAAGGCTGGCAATTTTCATCCGCCCTTTTCGAACAAATTAATCGGCAATTAGGTGGTGATTAAAAGGTGCTATAGAGTATAGCTAATTAAGCTGTGAAGGATCGAGACGAAAACCATCCGCATCTTCATTATTTTCCATCGCCGCGTCCATATCCCATTCATCTGGCGGCTCATAGGCGGGAACCGTATATTGCTCGCCCAACCAACGATGCAAATCAATATCGGCACAGCGGGAAGAGCAAAACGGGCTATATTTTTTTGTTATGTCTTGCTTTTTACAAATCGGACATTTTGCCATTTTCCTAGCTTTCCGATTTTATCAGCGCCAATGATTGGGTAAGGTTTAACCGCCCGCGACGGGTCATTTCTATCACCCCGAAATCAGACATGTCGCCAATCCGCACCGGCGTGCGGTCTTGCGCGAACCCCGCTTTCAAACGGTCGCAAACCTGTTTATTGTCATCATCCTTATTCATATCGATAAAATCAATCGCAATCAGCCCGCCAAGATTGCGGCGCTGGATTTGCTGGGCAATTTCTTGCGCGGCCTGCAAATTAATCTCCAAAGCTGTTATGTCTGCTTGCTGCGCGTTTACATCGATTGTCGTCATCGCCTCGGTTGTTTCAATAATTAGATTTGCGCCCGAAGAAAGCGGCACGCTGCGCGCCAGCAATATGTCAATTTGCGCGTTCACATCATAACGGTCGAATAATATTTCGCCTTCCTCGCTTTGCGTCAAAATATCGAGCGCTGCAGGCAGGCTTTGTTTGCAATAGGCTTGGGTGCGGCGGAATAGCGCATCGCCTTCAATGATAATCGCTTTTGTATCACCGCGCAGCTGGTCACGTAAAAAGGCAGCAATCGGGTCTGCATCCTTATGCAATAAAAGCGGCGCGGCGCTTTCTTGCGCGCGGTCTAATAAATTTTCCCACGCGGTCGCAATATTATGCATATCGGTTTTTATATCCGCTTCATCCATGTCAGCAGCGGCGGTGCGGACAATCCACCCCGCCTGCCCATCCATCCCCTCAACAGTTAAGCCTTGAGTTTCCTCGTCACCCGCAATCACTTGTTCGATTGTATTGCGTAAGCGTGCCCGTTCGGTTTCATCCTCAATCGCGCGGGACATAAACACACCTTCCTGGCAGGGTGAGATGACCATCGCCCTGCCGGGTAAGCAAATATTGGTGGTTAATTGCGCACCTTTTTCGCCAATAGGCGGACGGGTGATTTGTACCAGAATCTCATCGCCTGCCTCGAGGCAGTCTTCAATCGGCGCATCGCGGACAATATCAGCAGATAGGTAACGCGCCTCGCGCGCCCCCAAAAAGCCAGATTTTTCAGTGCCAAGATTAACAAATGCCGCTTGCAGGCGCGGGATCACCCGCTCAACTTGGGCGAGGTAAATCCGCCCCTGCAGGCTTGTTGCATCATGGCGGCTTGAGGCCAATTCGATATAATGTGGCGCGCCATCTTGCACCACCACCAGCCAAATGACTTGGTCTCGCAAGCCAATAAATATTTCATGCGCCATGATGTTTCCTCTCCCCAATTAAATCAAGATCAGCCAATCCAAGTCCATTAAGCAATTGTGCTGTTTCATATAAAGGCAGCCCGACAATATTACTATATGAGCCTTGAATGCGGCGCATAAAAATCGCCGCCAATCCCTGTATAGCATATCCGCCAGCTTTGCCGATACCCTCTTTACTCTCAATATAGCGTTTAATTTCGGGGGTGCTTAAGCGTTTCATCGCCAGCCGCGTTTCCACCAATCGCTCGTGATAGATACCTGCCCCATCAGATAAACAAATCGCGGTATAAACCCGATGATTGCGGCCTGATAATTGGTAAAGACAATCGCCAACCATGTCATCATTTGCCGCTTTGGGCAAAATCTTGCGCCCCATACAAACCACTGTATCGGCGGTTAACACTGGTAAGGCAGCTTTAATCGCTTGATTTTTTTCGCGCGCCATTCTTTTCGCATAGTGTTTGGGCGTTTCGCGCGGCAATGGCGTTTCATCAATATGGGCAGCGATAATTTGTTGCGGAAAAACGCCTATTTGCGCCAATAAGTCGCGCCGTCTCGGGCTGTCTGACCCCAAGCAGAAAGAGCTATTTATAGCGATAGGTAATGCGCCCTTTGGTAAGGTCATAAGGGGTCATCTCCACCAAAACCTTGTCGCCTGCCAAAACGCGGATTCGGTTTTTACGCATTTTGCCCGCCGTATGCGCGATAATTTCATGGTCATTTTCCAACCGCACCCGAAATGTCGCATTGGGCAGCAATTCAATAACGGTTGCTTCAAACTCTAATAGCTCTTCTTTTGCCATATATTCCCTTATCGGTATTAATTTTGCCGGAGAATGAACCTTTATCCATTAAAAATCAAGTGTTTTATGCCCGCATTTGCAAGACGCTTATCAGCGTGAATAAGCGCCGCGCCGTCTCTTTATGCATTTCGATTTGCTCTGAAAGTTGCTCTTGCAAAATCTCTGCCCCTTCATCATGCAGGGCGCGGCGTGACATATCAATGGTTTCGACCTGCTCTGGCGAGGCCTCACGAATGGCGCGATAATAGCTTTCGCAAATCATAAAATAATCTTTCAAAAGCCGCCGCATCCGCATCCATGGCAATGTGATAAGCGCCACA
Source organism: Parvibaculaceae bacterium (assembly GCA_965199285.1). Taxonomy (GTDB): domain Bacteria; phylum Pseudomonadota; class Alphaproteobacteria; order RS24; family RS24; genus CBDDGJ01. The sequence continues at coordinate 1,865,535 of OZ240687.1, forward strand.
TCCTGCCCCTCTTCGTTCATGATTTGGAACACAACGCCGCGTTCCGCACGTTTGAGGTGCAGCACATAAGGGCCTTTTGTGCCATCTTTCAAGGCAAAGTGATTTTCTTGTAACAGGTCAAAAATGGCGACACGTTTTTCATGCTCAATATCTGGACTGCGATTTGCCAAGCCCTGATCATCCATCTGAATATCAATAAGCGAGGTTTGCGTCATTTATTTAACCTTATCCGAATAGAGCGCGCATGCGCATCCAACCCTTCGGCATCGGCAAGAATGGCGGCGGCCTCGCCAATTTCGGCAAGGCTGTCTGCGCTGCAGCCAATGAGCGAGCTTCGCTTCATAAAATCATATACGGAAAGACCAGAGGCATAACGTGCCGTGCGCGCTGTCGGCAGCACATGGTTTGCGCCTGCGACATAATCGCCCACCGCTTCGGGCGTGTGGCGGCCTAAAAATATCGCCCCCGCATTTTTGATGGCAGGCAGCATATCTTTTGGGGTTTCAACCGCCAGCAATAAATGCTCGGGCGCAAGCGGATTAATCAGCGTTGCTGCTTGTGAGAGCTCATCGACCAGCAAAATTGCGCCATAATCCTGCCAAGAGGCACGCGCAATCGCTTGGCGCGGTAGTGCTGCCATTTGTTTATCTATCGCGGTTTCAACCGACGCTGCAAATTCCCGATCATCGCAAATCAAAATCGATTGCGCGGTTTTGTCATGCTCGGCTTGGCTGAGCAAATCGGAGGCAATCCAATCCGGATTATTATGCCTATCAGCGACCACCAAAATCTCGGAAGGGCCAGCAATCATATCAATCCCCACTTGCCCATAGACTTGTTTTTTGGCAGTCGCAACATAGGCATTGCCTGGCCCCGTAATGACATCAACCGGCGCAATTGTTTCAGTGCCATAGGCAAGTGCGGCAATGGCTTGCGCGCCGCCAATCCGATAAATCTCGCGAATGCCCGCACGCTTGGCGGCTGCCAGCACCAACGGGTTCATCTCGCCAGATGGGGTTGGAACCACCATCACCAGCCGCCCGACACCTGCCACTTGTGCCGGAATAGCGTTCATCAATACTGAAGAGGGATAGCTTGCCAATCCACCTGGTACATATATGCCCGCACTTTCGATTGCCGTCCATCTATGCCCAAGCTCAACGCCGGTAGCATCGGTAAATAAATCATCAGCCGGCTTTTGCCGTTGGTGATAAGCGGTGATGCGCTCAGCCGCCAAATCCAGCGCTGCCAGAACCTCAGCCGCGCAGTGGCTTTCAGCCGCCTCTATATCGGCAGGTGCAATCCGTAAATTTTCTGTGGTTAAGGATATATCATCAAATTGCGCGCTATACTCTATCAGCGCCTGATTGCCTTTCGTTTTAACTGTTGTAATAATCTCTGCCACAACCGCATCAATATCTGCCGCTGCCTCGCGTTTACTGGTGGTTAGCGTCGCAAAGAGCTGGTCAAAACCAGCATCATTGATATGTGCAAAATATTTACAGCTCATTTCATTTGCCCATTTATCTAGTCTATATCCTTATGCTGTGGTTGTGCCACGGCTTTGCGGGGGGCTCCCACATCTTCCAATATCACATGAATGCCCTCGCATGTTAGCTCTATTTCACCAGCTTGTGCAAAAAGCAAGCGCAATTTATCATCCTGCACTTGCAATGATAAAAGCGATAGGAAAGATTGCGGCTGCTGGAGCGGAATATCGCGCTGTCTCAATCCGGATATGATTTCCACCCGCAACGCGCTACGGATGCGCCAGCCGCTTGGATTTTGGGCTTGTTTATTATCGCCCACCCGCTCCCACATATAACGATTAAGCATACAGATAAACCGATGCGCCTGCGGTTGATAGAGCATATCGGCGATTTGAACCACGCTATCTTGAATATGGGCGGAGAGCAAATCAATATCGGCTGCGCTTTGGGCGATGAGTTTAAGCGGTTTGGTCATGTCTGCTCCCGCCAGATTGTTGCGCCACATGCGGCAAGTTTTTGTTCCAGATTCTCAAACCCACGGTCAAGATGATAGACTCGAGAAATCACCGTTTGCCCTTGCGCCATTAAGCCCGCAATCACCAGACAGACAGAGGCACGCAAATCTGTCGCCATCACTGGTGCGCCAATTAACGCGGCTTGGCCTGCAATGGTTGCGGTATCGCCATCAAGCGAAATCTGCGCGCCAAGCCGCACCAGCTCTTGCACATGCATGAAGCGGTTTTCAAATAATGTTTCCTGAATATGGCTCACACCATCGGCTAAGCTAAGAAGCGCCATCATCGGCGCTTGCAAATCTGTCGCAAAACCAGGATAGGGAGCAGTGGTGATATTGGTTGGCAAAATCTGCTCTGGTGCTTTTACCATGACCCCATCCGCATGTGCCTCCAGCTTGGCGCCAGTTTCGATAAGGGCAGGCACTAGCGCCCCCAATTCAGGTAATGATATATCTTGCAACACGCCTTCACTGCCCGTGGCGGCAAACGCCATCGCATAAGCGCCCGCCTCAATCCGGTCACGAATAAGTTTATGGCTTGCGCCGGTTAGCTTCGTGTTTCCAGTAATCACAATCTCGCTTGTGCCGAGCCCGGCAATCTGCGCCCCCATTTTGATAAGACATTCGCCCAAGTCGACAATCTCCGGCTCGCGTGCTGCATTGGTGATTATGGTTGTGCCAGATATAAGACAAGCAGCCATCATCACCACATGGGTTGCGCCTACTGATGGCAGGGGAAAATCAATTTTCGCAGGCTGCAATCCGTTTGGCGCGGCGGCGATGACATATCCCGCCTCAATATCAATCTCCGCGCCCATAGCGGCAAGCGCCTGCAAATAAATATCAACCGGACGCGTGCCAATGGCGCAGCCGCCGGGTAGTGAGACTCGTGCCTTATGTCCGCGTGCCAATAAGGGGCCGATGACCCAAAAACTCGCCCGCATTTTCGACACCCATTCATAAGAGGCTTCAATCGAGCGTAGCTCTGGCGTGTGAACGCTTATCTCATCCCCCGTGCGGGTAACCTCTGCCCCCAAACTCTCTAGCACGCGGGTGAGGGTATGCGTATCGGCAAGCGTGGGCGCGCCGGTTATGGTAAGCGGCTGGTCGGTGAGTAGCCCGGCAATCATTAACGGCAATACAGCATTTTTGGCGCCACTAATCGGCACCGCACCGGTTAAGGGTTGCCCGCCTTCAATGATGATTTTATCCATTATCCGTCTCGCTTGATTTATGTCCCTGTTCACGCACTGCCTGTTTACGCACCGCCTGCTTACGTTTTTGCAGATTGGCGCGCAAGGCTTGCCGTAGCCGCTCTTTTTTATCGGGCGTTTTGGATTTTAATGTCGATTTTGGTTCGCTCATATTATGTGTTTGCAATGTCAGTTGCGATGCGTCAAGTGGTGAAGAAATATTTCTTGCATGAAAAGGGGCAATATGGCAGTTAAGCGCTTAAACTATGTAACAATAAAAGCTGCCGTAGCTCAGAGGTAGAGCACTCCCTTGGTAAGGGAGAGGCCGAGAGTTCAATTCTCTCCGGCAGCACCATTGGTTCATAAAGAGTATATTTGATATAGCTCCTGTTACAATTAGGGAAAATTGGATGACACAGACACTAACGAAAACAGCTTTGGTTACCGGCGCATCGGCCGGAATTGGCCAGGAATATGCCCATATTCTTGCTGAAAATGGGTATGATATTGTTCTCACCGCGCGGCGCGAAGAGCGTCTGCGGGAATTTGCGCAAGAGCTTGAGAAGGCTTACAATATAAAAACCCATTGCTTTGCGTATGATTTGAGTCGTGTCGGTACACCAAAAAAACTAGCCGCAGATATTGCAAAAGCGGGGCTGGACATTGATTTTCTGCTGAACAATGCTGGCTATGCCGTGCCCGGAAAGTTCGATAAAACACGGTGGAAAGCGCAACAGGACTTGCTGCACGTTATGCTCACCGCGCCAACCGAGCTTGCGCATATATTCGGCAAACAGATGCAAGCGCGGGGCGGTGGTTATATTGTGAATGTCGCATCGGTTGCGGGTCTGCTGCCGGGGGTTCCTTATGCAACGCTTTATGGCCCGATTAAAAGCTATATGATAAAATTCTCGCAAGCCCTATATGCCGAATATGCGCCTGCCAATGTGCATGTGCAGGCGCTTTGCCCCGGCTTTGTGCTAAGCGAATTTCATGATGTTGTGGGCAATCGTAAGGCAATGAACCGTTTGCCGAAATTTATGTGGGTGGATAGAAATTATCTCTGCCGCGAAAGCTATAGGCGGGTGTTAAAAAATGATAATCCTATTATTGTGCCGGGCGCGTTTTATAAAATGCTTACGGGACTTGTGAAATTATTACCGCAAAAACTTTCGCTTAATATTTTGTCACGCCAAAATCGTAATGCAATATCCCCTTAAGGGAGATACATAGAATGAGAATACCCTAACGGGTATCGCTCTCCATTATATTAACAGAATACGGGCGGCTGAACTACCAGCCGGAGACTGCCGCATCAACCGAGTAAAGTGAGATAAGTTGATGCGGGGATTTTCTCTCTCACGCCCCTGTTTAATAAACAAGCTGCCTTCGGCACACCTGCGCCATTTATATAGTGGAGGGGGCGGGCGAACGATTGCCCGGAAGCGCAGTCGTGATTCTATTTCCTTGCAACCATTCGATAGGATGGCAAAACGATTGGGCGGGGATACGGTTTACTTTTTAGGCACTATCCTTGTTCCCATGTAACCATAGAGTCACGTCTCTATTCCTATGCACCATCCAGTCTGTTTCCCCTTTGACATCACCCCTTTTTATGATAGTCTGTTAACTGTGTCGGGGAGTTCCCGCACAAGGGGGATTAGAAACCCCCATCTGAGATGGCCGACAATAAGCGGCCTTAAAACCTCTTATTGCCCGATATTATATAGATATACGCTATGTCGTTATTATTGTGTCGGGGTGACGATGCTATACAATAGCCGTTCGCGGTAAAAGCGTCGTGGCTATTCTCAGATGGTCTTTCTAACACCCCGGCATCAGATAATGTTTTTCTGATGCCGTTTTGTTTGACCCATGTAAAACGGAAAGGAAAAGCCAATGCATGAGTATAATGTCTGGGCGGATATGCTCAATAAATATCACACCTCAACCGATCTCGTCCAAGCCATATGGATTATCTCTTTTACCATCATCACTGTGGCCCTAATGATTGGGCTTAAAAATGCTGTGAAATGGGTTGCGGATAGATTCGGCAAGGATAAGCCCAAAGGTAAAGATACGGTTCATCACCCCGAAAGCTGTTTGCTTAATATTGATGAAGATCCTCCCAAACCGAAACTATAAAACCTGCCGGAGGATCAAAATCTAGCGCCCGCGCTGTGTGCTTATGATCAAGACGGTATGGGAAAAATGGTGGAGCCAGGCGGAATCGAACCGCCGACCTCTTGCATGCCATGCAAGCGCTCTCCCAACTGAGCTATGGCCCCTTTTGATGATGCGCTTAAGCTTATTTAGTCATCATCGTCGTCGATATCGTCGTCGTCTTCCTCATCATCGCTGAGAAAATCATCATCGTTATCATCATCCAATAAAGTGTCATCATCGAAATCTGGCAAATCAGGATCGGTTTCCTCATCATCGCTTTCTTCTTCGATAAATTCATCGAGGCTGACATCATCGCTGCCGCTCTCTTCCGCATCTTCATCCAACACATCATCAGAAGTCGCGGCGTTATCAGGTACTTCTTCATCTTCCGGACGCTGATTTAATATCGCTGTCGGATCATAAGATGCGCCACATTTAGGGCAAATAGCTGGAAGCTTATTGAGGTCATAATATTTTGCCCCACATTCTTCGCAAATACGTTTTGTGCCAAGTTTGGAATCAACCACGCTTAATATCCTTTTAATTTCTTTATCTATATGCTGTATGCTTTTGCAAAAGCCATACATCTATCAGACTAATAATGATTTTTTTCATTTACACAATATAAAAAAAGTGGAAAAACGCAATTATGTCGAGAAAAACAGACCCGTATCATGCGATTGGCCATAAAGCAGAACGCCCTTTAGAAGGGAAAATGCAAATTGCGGGCGATAAATCAATATCTCACCGCGCCCTAATTTTGGGCGCGATGGCGATTGGCGACACGCCGATTTATGGGCTCCTAGAAAGTGAGGATGTGCTGGCAACCGCTAATGCGTTGCACGATTTGGGGGTGGATATAAGCCGCCCAGACGCGCAGCACTGGCTGGTTAAAGGGATTGGGATTGGCAATTTTCAAGCCACCACCAAAACGCTTGATTTTGGCAATAGTGGCACTGGTTGCCGTTTAATGATGGGGGCACTTGCCACCAGCCCGATCACCGTGCAGCTTTGCGGCGATGCGTCTCTTTCATCCCGCCCGATGCAGCGCGTGCTCGCGCCATTGCAGGATATGGGAGTGCAGGTCGCACCAGCAGAGGCAGATAGATTGCCGCTTGCCATCACCGGCGCGCGCCCTTGCCTGCCGCTTACTTATGAACTGCCAGTTGCATCAGCGCAAATAAAATCAGCCCTGTTGCTAGCAGGATTGGGGGCGCTTGGGGAGACCAGCGTGATCGAACCGCATCCCAGTCGCGATCATAGCGAACGCATGTTGAAATTATTCGGTGCGCGGGTTGATAGTGAAACCTTAGACGCAGGGCAAAAAATAACTATTAAAGGCGAAGCGGGGTTGCGTGGGATCAGAATAGATGTACCTGGTGACCCCAGTTCAGCCGCTTTTCTGATTGTTGCGGCGCTCATCACCCCTCATTCTGATGTGGTGATTGAGAATGTTATGATAAATCCGCATCGCGATGGCCTGTATCGGGTGTTGCGACAAATGGGGGGGCGGATTGACTATATGAATGAGCGCCAAGCCGCCGGTGAAACCGTCGTCGATATACGGGTGCAATATTCACCTCTTACTGGTATAAATGTACCTGCCGCCATCGCACCGGCAATGATTGATGAATATCCGGCGCTGGCGGTTGCGGCGGTTCATGCAAAAGGGTCGAGCCATTTTGCCGGGCTTTCTGAATTGCGGGTGAAAGAAAGCGACCGCCTTGCCGCTATTGCACAAGGCTTAACCGCTTGCGGGGTAGCGGTGGATGAGGGGGCGGATGATCTAACCATCACGCCTAGAAAAGTAAAAGGAGGAGTGACAATCGCTGCCCAGCATGATCACCGTATCGCGATGAGCTTTTTGATTTTGGGACTTATTGCAGAAGCGCCAATTTGCATTGATGATTATCGGAGCATCGCCACCTCTTTTCCCAATTTTTTTGAGCTGATGCAGCAGCTTGGTGCGCCGATTGAAAAAGGGAGAGCGGCATGAGTATTGTGATTGCAATTGATGGCACTGCCGCAAGCGGCAAGGGAACATTGGCGCGCAATCTGGCCGCGCATTTTGATTATGCCTATCTCGATACAGGCGCGCTTTATCGAGCGGTTGGGGTGGCAGTGTGTGAAGCGGGCGAAAATCCGGAACATGAAGCGGCGGCGGTAAGAGCCGCACAAGAACTAGATTTCCGGCATATTGACGAAGCTAAAATTCGAACCGCACAAGCCGGCCTTGCGGCCGCAAAAACTGCCCGCATTGAAGCTGTGCGAGAGATTTTGCGCCACCGCCAGCGTGATTTTGCCAGCCACCCGCCGGCTGGCAAAATGGGAGCGGTTATTGATGGCCGCGATATTGGCACAATTATCTGCCCCGATGCTGAGGTTAAATTTTTTGTGACAGCAACCCCTCAAATCCGTGCTAAGCGGCGGTTTAAGGAGCTTTCCGCCGCAAGTGAAGAGGTTACTTATGAGCAATTATTGGCAGATATTATCGCCCGTGACAAAAGCGATCAGGAGCGGGCGCATTCGCCTTTGAAAAAAGCTGCAGATGCCCACTTGCTAGATACATCTAATTTGTCTATAGAGGGGGTGCTTAACGCGGCTCTTGCCTTTATTGGCACGAAATCCAACCTGCAAAGCACCTAAATCTTAACCATTGCCTTTGCTTAACTGTGAAGGAAGTCCGCTGTCATCAAGGCGCGTGATATTTGCGTCGCGACAGAATGGCATAATTTATGGAGACAATTTTGTCGACCGAAAGTTTAAATCCTAGCCGTGATGATTTTGCGGCTTTATTAGAAGAAAGTTTTGAATATGCAGCCCCTGTGGAGGGAACAGTCACCCGTGGCCGTGTCACCGCGATTGAAAATGACATTGCGATTATCGATGTTGGTATGAAAACCGAAGGGCGGGTTCCGTTACATGAATTTGCCGCCGCCGGTCAAAACCCACAAATTGCCGTAGATGATGAAGTTGATGTCTATCTGGAGCGGATTGAAAATGCGATGGGTGAGGCGGTTTTATCGCGCGAAAAAGCCCGCCGTGAAGAGAGCTGGATTACGCTCGAAAAATCTTATGCTGCCAGTGAAGCGGTTGAAGGGGTTATTTTTGGTCGCGTCAAAGGTGGCTTTACGGTTGATCTGGATGGCGCGACCGCCTTTTTACCGGGTAGCCAGATTGATATTCGCCCCGTGCGCGATGTCACCCCTCTCATGAATATTAAGCAACCTTTTCAAATTCTGAAAATGGATCGTCGGCGCGGTAATATTGTCGTCTCGCGCCGCTCGATTATGGAAGAATCGCTGGCCGAAGCGCGCAATGAAATTGTTGATAATCTGATGGAAGGCCAAGTGGTTGAAGGGATTGTGAAAAACCTTACCGATTATGGTGCTTTTATCGATTTGGGCGGCATTGATGGCTTGCTCCATGTCACCGACATATCTTGGCGGCGGATTAACCACCCCAGCGAGATTTTGGAGATTGGACAAAAAGTGGCGGCGCAAGTGGTGAAAATTAATCAGGAAACCCAACGTATCAGCCTCGGCATGAAACAGCTTCAGGAGGATCCATGGACAAATATTGGTGACAAATATCCATTACAGTCTAAACATAATGGCGTGGTCACGAATATTGCCGAATATGGCGCTTTTGTTGATCTTGGTGATGGCGTTGAGGGTTTGATCCATGTCACTGAAATGAGTTGGGTGAAGAAAAATGTTCATCCCGGCAAAATATTATCAACCTCACAAGATGTCGAAGTTATGGTTTTGGAAGTTGATAATGAAAAACGCCGCATTTCACTTGGCCTGAAACAATGTCAGGAAAATCCGTGGGAGAAAATTGTAACCACCCATCCAGTTGGTTCAAAAATCTCTGGCGAGATTAAAAATATTACCGAATTTGGGCTTTTTGTCGGGCTGGATGATGATATTGACGGCATGGTCTATATGTCCGACATTAGCTGGAATGTTTCAGGCGAAGAAGCGCTTGGCACATTTAGTAAAGGGCAAGTGGTTGAAGCACAAGTGCTGGCGATTGATGCGGAAAAAGAGCGTATTAGTCTTGGTCTCAAACAGCTTGAGGCAGATCCATTTGAAAGCCTTGGCGATAAGCGCCGCGGTGATGTGATCACATGCGAAGTTGTTAAGGTCACCGATGGCGGGCTGGAAGTCTCGGTTGGTGATGGGGATATTGCGGCCTTTATCCGGCGTAGTGATTTATCGCGTGATCGTGAAGATCAGCGTCCGGAACGCTTTAATATTGGTGACAAGCTGGATGCCATGGTCACAAATCTGGATCAAAAAGCGCGTCGTATCGGTCTATCGATCAAAGCCTTGGAGATTGCGGAAGAAGAAGAAGCCGTTGCCCAATATGGCTCATCTGATAGTGGTGCATCGCTTGGGGATATTCTCGGTGCTGCCCTTAATAAGCAAGAAAATAAAGACTAAATCGATTCCCGGTCACATATTTATGTAATCGGGAGTCTGTTTAGACTTGACGAGACCATAACATTTTGGCAGCTTTATCTACACATAATAAAAGTAGATTATCTTTAAAGGGAAGATGATGATGAGAAAAAACAGATGATCAAGTCAGAACTCATAGATCGTATTGCAAAAAAATTCCCGCATCTCTATCACCGCGATATTGAACGTATTGTCAATCGCATTCTTGATGAGATTGCTGATGCTATGGCACGCGGTGATCGGGTGGAGCTGAGGGGCTTTGGTGCTTTTGCTGTGAAAAAACGGGACGCGCGAATTGGCCGCAACCCGCGCACAGGCGAGGCTGTGGCCGTGGCAGAAAAACATACGCCCCTTTTTAAAACGGGTAAAAAACTGCGCGAACGGCTAAACGCTGATCAATAAATCATCTCTTTTAATTATTTGTTCTCCTAACCCATAAGAAGCTGGCGCGCGCTAGGCGGACGATGAGATCGCATTTCTAAAAACCTCTCCAATATTAAGGGATGAAATGGCAAGAATTATGTTATGAGTGTGAAAATAAAAATATGTGGCCTTACAAGCCGAGAGGCAGTTGATGAAGCAAACCAGCTTGCGATTGATTTTGCTGGTTTTGTTTTCTTCCCGCCCTCACCGCGACATCTTAGCTATGAGCAAGCGGCTCTGTTAGCGGCGCAAGTCGCGCCCTCTATCGAGCGGGTGGCGCTGCTTGTTGATGCCGATGATCTTATGATCGAGCATGTCATGCAGGCGGTGGAACCGCATCGGTTACAATTACATGGGACGGAGACACCAGATCGTATCAAGACCATAAAGCAAAATACTGGCCGCCCGATTATCAAATCCATCGTCGCTACAAATCCGGAGCATATTAAAACCGCCCATAATATGTATCAGAATGTTGCGGATTGGTTTTTATATGATGCGCCGCCGCCACCGCAATCGGATCGGCCGGGCGGCAATGCCGCTGGCTTTAACTGGAATATTTTACAAAACAGCCACCCACCCCGTCCGTGGTTTTTAGCGGGTGGATTGAATGCCAAAAATCTATCGCAAGCTATTTTGCAAACAGATGCTGACATGGTAGACGTATCTTCCAGTGTCGAGGTAGAGCCGGGCAAGAAAGACCCTATATTAATGCGGCAATTTGTTGAAGCGGCGCGCCGCATAGGTTAAGAGTAGATATACACAAATTAGAAACCCAAATCGTAAAACCAAAAGGCGAATTTATTTATTATGGATCATGAACCCCAAAATCGTCCAAATTCTTATATGTCTGGCCCTGATGAAAAAGGGCGGTTTGGGCTTTATGGCGGGCGCTTTGTCGCCGAAACATTAATGCCGCTTATCCTTGAGCTTGAAGAGGCTTACACCCAAGCTAAATCTGACCCTAGCTATGAGCAAGAGCTGGTAGATTTGCAAAAGCATTATGTCGGTCGTCCAAGCCCGCTTTACTATGCGCCACGCTTAACCGAAGAGCTAGGCGGCGCGAAAATATATCTCAAACGGGATGAGCTTAACCATACGGGCTCGCATAAAATCAATAATTGTTTAGGGCAGATTTTGCTCGCCAATCGGATGGGGAAGACACGCATCATTGCCGAAACCGGCGCGGGGCAGCACGGGGTTGCCACCGCGACAGTGGCGGCGCGGTTTGGTCTGCCTTGTACAATATATATGGGGGCAACCGATATTGAGCGGCAAAAGCCCAATGTCTTTCGCATGAAGCTGCTTGGCGCGGAGGTAAAACCCGTCACCTCCGGCGCGGGTACGTTGAAAGATGCGATGAATGAAGCCTTACGCGATTGGGTGACCAATGTTGAAAATACATTTTATATTATCGGCACGGTTGCAGGCCCGCACCCTTATCCGGCAATGGTGCGCGATTTTCAATCAATTATTGGCCGCGAAACCAAAGCCCAAATGCAGGAGCTTGAAGGCCGCTTGCCCGATACGCTGATTGCCTGTATTGGCGGTGGTTCAAATGCGATGGGGTTATTTTATCCCTTTTTGGATGATGAAAACGTTTCGATTATCGGGGTGGAAGCCGGCGGGCATGGGCTGGATACGGATGACCATGCCGCTTCGCTGGCTGGTGGCAGGGCGGGGGTTTTGCATGGCAACCGCACCTATCTTTTGCAAGATGATGATGGCCAGATTATTGAAGGCCATTCGATTTCTGCCGGATTGGATTATCCGGGCATTGGCCCCGAACATGCTTATTTACGCGATACGGGGCGGGTGGAATATGTCGCCGCAACCGATGAGGAAGCGCTTGAAGCCTTCCAATTCATCACCCGCCTTGAAGGGATTATTCCGGCGCTCGAGCCTGCGCATGCGCTGGCGCATGTTCGCAAAATCGCGCCCAATTTGCCGCCCGATCATTTGCTGGTGATGAATATGTGCGGGCGTGGCGATAAGGATGTGTTTTCGGTTGCCGCGCATTTAGGGGTGGATTTATGAGCGCGCGGCTTAAGAATTGTTTTGCGGATTTGCAAAACCAAAATAAAAAAGCCTTCATCGCTTATATTATGGCAGGCGATCCTGACCTGCAAACCAGCCAGCATATTCTCGATAGACTGCCAGAAGCAGGTGTTGATATCATTGAGTTGGGCATGCCCTTTACCGACCCTATGGCAGATGGACCGGCAATTCAAGCTGCAGGTTTGCGGTCGCTTGCGGCGGGGCAAAATATTCATAAAACCCTGTCTATGGTCAAAGATTTTCGGGCGCATAATCAAACAACCCCGATTATTTTAATGGGTTATTATAATCCTATCCATCAATATGGCAGCTTAAAATTTCTTGAAGATGCCGCTCATGCTGGCGTGGATGGATTAATCATTGTTGATTTGCCGCCGGAAGAGGATGATGAATTATGCACGCCCGCGAAAATGCAAAATATTGATTTTATTCGCCTCCTTACCCCGACAAGTGATGATAAGCGATTGCCTGTTTTATTAAATAACACATCAGGATTTTTATATTATGTCTCCGTGCGTGGGATTACGGGGGCGGCAAGCCCTGATATTGCGGAAGTGGAAAGCGCGGTTGCCCGCATTCGCGCCCATAGTGACTTGCCCATTGCGATTGGCTTTGGCATTAAAACCCCCGCACAAGCAGCCGCCATGGCAAAAATTGCCGATGCGGTGGTGGTTGGCTCCGCGCTTATTAGCGAAATTGAAGCCCAGAAAGATAGTCCAGAGGCTTGTGTTGAGGCGGCAATAGCGCTTGCATCGGCGCTTGCAAAAGGTGTAAATTCATAAAATAAAGCAAGAGGCTAATTACGATGAACTGGATTAAAAACTTTGTCCGCCCGAAAATAGAAAGCGTATTTTCAAAAACCACAAATGACGATCATTTATGGTTAAACTGCCCTTCTTGCAATAAGATGATTTTCGAAGAAGAGGCGGCGCAGTCGCAAAAAGTTTGCCCTGGTTGCGACCACCATATGCGCTTAACCGGCGAAGAGCGGTTCAAATATATTTTTGATGATGGCAGCTACACGCCGATTGCCATTCCGGACGTTGTTGAAGATCCGCTTAAATTCAAGGATGATAAAAAATATCCTGACCGCTTAAAAGCGGCGCGCAGCAAAACCGGACAGAAAGATGCGGTTATTGCTGGCACTGGCGCAATTCGCGGCAAGCGCGCAGTGATGGCGGTGCAGGATTTTTTCTTTATGGGTGGTTCTTTGGGCATGGCGGCAGGAGAAGGCGTGATTGCGGCAGCAGAAAAAGCGCTTGCTGAACATTTGCCTTTAATTATGTTTACCGCCGCTGGTGGCGCACGGATGCAGGAAGGTATTTTATCACTCATGCAAATGCCGCGCACCACGGTTCTCATCCAAAGATTACGCGATCACGGCTTGCCTTATATTGTGGTTCTTACCCATCCAACGACGGGCGGGGTAACCGCCTCTTATGGTATGTTGGGCGATATTCACATTGCCGAACCAGGGGCGCTGGTTGGCTTTGCCGGCCCACGGGTTATTCAAGATACGATTAAAGAACAGCTGCCAGATGGCTTCCAAACCGCCGAATATCTGCTTGAACATGGGATGATAGATATGGTGGTGCACCGGCATCGGCTTGCTGAACGGCTTTCAGTTCTTATTGATTTGCTGATGCCAAAGGCGGCGTAACCTCAATTGCGAATGTATGAAAGTGACCGGATATTAGACCGCTTAGAGGGGCTGCATCCAAAGCAGATTGATTTATCGCTAGATAGAATAAAACGGCTATTGGCCACGCTTGATAATCCGCAAGATAAATGTCCGCCCATTATTCATATTGCTGGCACCAATGGCAAAGGCTCGACGCTTGCTTTTTTACGTGCCATGCTGCAGGCGCAAGGCAAAATCGTCCATAGCTATACGTCCCCCCATTTGCAACGCTTTCATGAGCGTATTCAAATCGCCGGTACAGATATTGATGAGCGCGCGCTTGTCGAGGTTTTGGAGACATGCGAACGCGCCAATGCGGGCGAAGCGATTACATTTTTTGAAATCATCACCGCTGCTGCCTTTCTTGCCTTTAGTCGCCATAAGGCAGATTATCTTTTACTTGAGGTGGGGCTGGGCGGCAGGCTCGATACCACCAATATCATCACCCCGCTTTTGAGCATCATCACCCCGATTAGTCTCGACCATCAGGATTTTTTGGGAGATACAATCGAATTAATCGCGGCCGAAAAAGCGGGTATTCTCAAACCAAATTGCGCCGCTGTGATTGCCCCGCAAGACCATGCCGCCGAACAAGTGATAGGTGATATGGCGCGGGTGCAAAATACCCCGCTTTATATTGGCAATCAAGATTGGCATGTGCGGCAAGAGCAAGACCGGCTGGTGTTTGAAGCGGCAAATGCGCTTTTAGATTTACCGCTGCCATGTTTGGCGGGTAGCCATCAAATCACCAATGCCGGAACCGCAATTATGGCGGCGCGGCTTTTGCAGTTAGATGAAACAGAAATTGCCACAGGCTTACGCACTGCCACTTGGCGGGCGCGCTTGCAGCGCCTTGCGCATGGCAAGCTGATTGAGCATCTTCACCGCAGATTACCACACGCGACAGTTTGGCTGGATGGCGGGCATAACCCCGCTGCCGCGCAAGCCTTAGCAGAATGGGCAAATGAGGGGGATAACAGCCGACCATTGCATATTATTATCGGGCAGATGAAAAATAAGCTGAGCGATGTGTTTTTTGAAAACCTAAAGGCCATAAGCCCCGCCCCTCATTTCCACTGTGTCCCGATTGAAAATGAGGAAAATTGCCGCAGTGCAGAAGAGCTAGCGGCGCTGTGTCATGGCAGTGCCCATAAATCCCTAACAGATGCGCTAGCAGAAATCACCGCGTCTGATGCGCGTATTCTCATTTGCGGTTCGCTTTATCTTGCCGGTTCAGTTCTCAATAAAAATATGTAAACGGGAAAAATATGTAAAGACGTGGGTTTATAAATTCTCTTCCAGCCAGTTTTTAATCTCGCTTTTGGGAACTGCGCCAATTTTCGTTGCTGTCGCCTGCCCATCTTGAAACAGGATCATGGTCGGTATTGACCGCACCCCAAAATTGGTGGGCGCGATGGGGTTTTCATCAATATTGACCTTGACGATGGAAACCTTATCAGCAAATTCCTCAGATAATTCCTCAAGCGCGGGCGCGATTTGTTTACATGGTCCGCACCATTCGGCCCAAAAATCAACCAGAACAGGCGTATCTGCATTTACCACTTTTGCTTCAAACTCATCATCACTTGCGTGTTTTACACTCATATCATCCTCATCTATTCATTTCATTTGTCATGGCTTACATCTATACCAGATTCGTCTAAGCAGGCAGATATTTCAGGCATGGATATTTCCGTGATTTGGGCATGTTCTGTCCACACCAGTAAGCATTTGATTGTTTTATCCTGATATATTTGTCGGGTGAGCGCGTAATAAAAAGCCATTTGTTGTTGATATGCCATAGCTGGTTTTTGATTATGCTGCCCAGATTTGAAGTCAATCAGCAGGATTTCATTTTCAGTTTCAACCAATCGATCCACCTGCCCATTCACCATCATTTTAGTGCCATCTTTACAATCGAGTTGCCCAATCATCGCCGCCTCTGCCCGCGAAGGGGATGAAAAAATATCAGAAAAATCAACATGATTTAATAAGCGGGTCACCTTTTCAACAATATTTTTGCGCGCCGCTTCATCATAATCATTGGCATAATTTTGTATATATTGCGTGGCGGCTATCTCCCATTTGACGGCGGGCAATTGCGGCAAATGTTCTAGTAAATAATGAATTAACCGCCCCCGCTTAGCGGCTTGCGCACTTTCTTTGCTTGCCGCGCGCCATGATAGATTCTCCGCGCCCGATGGCTGAACATACTGAACTGCTGGCATTTCGGGTGCGTCTTGCTCTAGCCAATCCGGTTTATGGGTTACGCCGCGCAGTTTTTCTGCTGGCACGGCTTCGGGGTCTTCTTTTGCGAGCGGCACTTCATCCCCATAACGCCATATACTGGTTTTTTCCGCTTCAACCTTATACTTATCTTGCCTTAGTATTTTTGCAATATCACAGTACCAGCTCATTTCTGGAATTTTTGTATCATCCTGTCCGGCTTGCAAATAGCCACCTATATAAAGGCGGTCGCGGGCGCGGGTCATCGCCACATAAAGCAGGCGACGTTCTTCTGCCTGCGCCTCACCAGTCTGTTCTTCAATTCGTTCATGCTGATAAGCCAAACGTTCCTTTTTGCGCCCTGTCCATAGCAAGCCTTGCGAGTCGTTAATAAAAGCCGCGCGCATTTTATTACTGCCCCCCCTTTGGCATGTATCGGGCAGAAATACGATCGGCGCTTCCAGCCCCTTGGCGGCATGAACCGTCATCACCCGCACCGCCTGATGCCCCTGTTCGAGGTCACGCTTTAACTCAACATTGGTTTGTTCCAACCACTGTAAGAACCCTTGCAAATTAGGTGTTTCTGTTTGCTCATAAGATAAAGCCATATCCAAAAACGCATTAATAGGGTCTTGAATTTCATTGCCCAATCTTTGCGCAAGTTTTTTCTGCCCCTCATCGGCGGTGAGGATATGCATGTAAAAATCAAATGGCCGCATGATTGCGGCGCGGGCGATAAGCCGGTTCATCTGCTCGACAATCTCCATTGCGATTTTAGATTTATCGGCTTGCAGATTTTCCCAAAAACTTTTTTGCGGATGATTACCCTGCCTTAGGGTGAATAAATCTTCTTCGCTTATATCAAATAGGGGCGAGCGCAATAATGTCGCCAGCGCCAAATCATCCTGCGGCAGCAGTGCCACCTTGCCTGCAATAAGTAAATCCTTAATCGCAATATCTTCCAAAAGCTGTAGCCTGTCTGCACCAGAAACCTTAATGCCTTGTTGATGTAGCGCCGCAATCATTAATTCGGCGAAGGGGCGGCGCTTGCGCACCAAAATCAGAATATCTTTTTCTTCAATCCCATATTCAGGGTGACCCAGCCAGAAGCGAATTTTCTGCGCAATCCGTTTTGCCAGTTTTTCAGCAGGCGTAGCAGGGCGATCTGCCATCTGAATTTGGGAAAAATCATCTTCTCCTTTTGGTCTGGGGCTGGTTTCGACATCCCATAGCTCGACCAAACCCTTATCATTTTTTCGTTGTGTGTCATGATGCTCGCCTGCAAAAACCCTATCAACAATTTCTAAAATTTGCGGCACAGAGCGCCATGAGGTTTGCAATGGGATGGTTTTAAACCCTTTCCCTGCGGCTTCAGATAAAACAGTAAATTCCTTCTTCATATCAGCAAAAGCGGCTGGTGCAGCGCCTTGAAAACTATAAATAGATTGCTTTTCATCGCCGACCGCAAAAATAGTGCGGGTTGCATCTTCATGACTGGTGAGGCCAGCAAAAAATTCGCGCACCAGCGCGGCAATAATATGCCATTGCGGGGGAGACGTGTCTTGTGCTTCATCGATTAGAATATGCTCAATGCCGCCATCAATTTTATACATGACCCAGCTTGCGCCATTTTCTTGGGCAAGCAGCTTTTCCGTGTGCAAAATCAAATCATCATAATCCAGCACCCCATGCTGTTTTTTATAATCTTCATAAGCCGCCACCAGTGCCTTTGCGAACCGACATAAGGCGGCAGAAGAGGTTGCCACCATGCTTGCCTGATGAAGCTGGTACAGCGCGTAAAAATTCTCTGCCCACTCATCATATAATGCGCTTAAGGCAGGGTGAGTATCGTGAATGGCTTTGGTAAAAGGTTTTTTGCGCAAAGTTTCATCCGTTGCGGTCAGAAAAATATTCTTGGCAAGCGGCCATATAATGTCAATATCATCCGTATCAATTTTCGCACTCATGGCGCGTATCCGCGCGGCGGCGGCCTTATCTGTTTTGCCTCCATCGCGGTGCAAGGCCTCACATAGGGGGGTTGCTTTTTGCGAAACCTCTTTGCAAAAATCTATCATCCGCCGCGTAATCTCATCTGGTGCGAAAGGGGTTAGATTAGAATTTTGCCACACTGTTTCGTGCCATGCGTCAATATCTATTCTCTTCACCACATCCTTATGAGTGATTATATCCTTCGCGCATTTAAGAAAGTCATCTTCCGAGAGGTGACGGGTGAGCTGCCATAAATCCGTATCATCTGCCCGCTGCGACAAGACCTGATAGCTCTGCTCGTAAATGAGGCTTTGAGTCTGTTGCTCATCCATTAAAGTGAATTGCGGCGACAGACCAGCCTCGAGCGGAAAGCGATGCAATAGCGATTCACAAAAGCCGTGAATCGTCTGCACCCTTAACCCGCCCGGTGTTTCCAGCGCGCGGGCAAAAAGCTGCCGCGCATGCGCCAAATCTTGCACGCCTGCTGTCTGACCGGTGCGCGCCAAAATTTCTGCCGCCAACGTGTCATCATCCAATAACGCCCAATCTGCCAATAATGCAAAAAGGCGGTTCTGCATTTCTGCCGCCGCATTGCGGGTAAAGGTGAGGCATAAAAGCCGCTCTGGTGCGACGCCATTGAGCATGAGCCGAACAAGCCGCGTCACCAAAAGATAGGTCTTGCCCGCGCCCGCATTGGCGGCCACCCATGCTGATATGTTTGGATCAGATGCTATAAAGCTAGGATTAGTTTTCACCATGCTGCTCGTCTCCTTCCCATTCCTGCACGCGGGCGAGATGGTCATAATCGCTGGCAAAAGAGATTAGCTTGGGGCGCAAGCGCGATATATAAGCCTGTTCCGGATTTTGATATTGGGTTATTAGTTTTTCAAGAAACGCCACTGCATTATCGGCAAGCGATTGGATATTTTCCTCTTTTATCCGCAATAATTCGCCCGCCGGCGTACCGCCATTGAGCCTTATATAAATCAGATCACGCACCCGTTTGGCGGGCATATTTTCAAAGCCGCCTTGTTCTAAAATTGCTGCTTCTAAGGGAAGTTGCGGCGCGGTAAATTCTCTGACGGCTTTTTGGGTGGGCAGCCCCCCTGTCTTGTAGTCAATGATTGCATAAGTGCCATCTTTCTTCTGATCAATCCGATCCGCCACCGCGCTAAGCGTGAAGCCGTTTATTGTCAATGTGCCTTTCATTTCAGAAAAAACATGTTGGGTATCTTGCCTCTGTTCGGTTTCAAATTGTGCCAGCCATTTTGTAATCTCGGGAAAGCGCGCCCGCCAATACGCCATGCTTTCGGTTCCACCGCGCATATCATTGCGCAACTGCTCAGCTAGATGCGTGAGTTCAGCGATGCTATCAGCTGGTAAATCTTTCGGCCAGTTTTTGTTAAAATGTTCAAGGATTTTATGAATCACTGTGCCGCGCTGGGCTGCTGATATTGGCATGTCCAACGGGTCAAGCGGCTTTAATTTCAAAACATGCCGCGCATAAATCGCATAAGGGTCTTTAATCAAAGTTTCGATTTGCGTCACTGAAAGACGATTGGGGCGCAATGATATTGGCGACACGGGCGCGGGGCGCGGCGCGGGGGTAGGAACCCCATCAATACGATGCAGATTTGCCGCCAGCGCCAGCATGTCATCATCTTTTGGCAAATCATCACAAAGCGCTTGCAAGCGTTTGAGCCAGCGACTGGCAACCATTGGCGCGCCATCATGTTTTTGGGCGCGGGTGAAAATAACCTCAGCGGCATTGGCGGTTTGGACAAAATCATGTGCCGATAAACCAATTCGTTGTTCTGGCAATGCCATCCCCAAAGCGGCGCGCATTTGCCGCGACAGCCAAGGGTCAGTATCGTTTTGCAACGGCCATATGGTTTCGTTTAAGCCCCCCATAATCATCAAATCAACCGACATAAGCCGCGCCTCCAAAGGCCCCCAAATAAACAAGCGCTGGCCTGCTTTAAGCGTGTTGCGAAAGGTCAGGCGCGACCACCAGCTTTCAAAAAAGCTTATCCAATCGGCTAAAGACAAAGATAATTTATAAGTATCACTTTCAACCAGCTGGTCGAAGAAATCTATAATTTGCTGTCCGGCGGGGTCATTAAAAAAATCTTCCGCCGCGATATTTTCAAGACTTTCCTGCAGCGCCGTGACCATATCCAGCAAATAAATAGGCTTATCTTTAAGCGCGCTTAAGGGGGCGAGCGCTTGCTCTAAACCCTTAATCATAGCAAGATAATGCGTGCGTTTTTTTTCATCCGCATGGGTTTGGATGAGCTTTTGCAGTCCAGATATATGAGGGGCGGGACGAAATCCCCGCAAAATATTTTTTTCAAAATCAGCCACTTCATCCGGCAGCCATAAATTGCATGAGGGGTGTTTTAGCAATCCAAGTAGCGCGACGGGCGCGAGCTTTTCCTCCACCGCCCGCAATAAGAGACGGATAAAAATCGCCGCTTGGGTGTGCGCCAAAGGCTGACCTGCGGAATCATCGATATGAATATTCCACCGCGCGAGCAGAGCGGTAACCCGCCGTGCCAATTTGCGGTCAGGGGTCACAAGTGCGGCGGTTTTGCCTTCATCTTGATAAATTTGCCGCATATAAAGGGCAATGAGATTGGCTTCAATCTGTGCTTCAGATGCCTCGACATAACGCATATGCGTTAGGGCAGATTTTACCTGTTTTTGATGATCAGGGGCGGTGCGCACCTCAATCCAGTGATCGGTTTTTTGTGCCGGCCAGAGCGCCTGATGAATAATTTTTGTCCGGTCAGATGGCGGTTGGCAACCCGGCCATAATGTCACTTGCTTACGGTTAATCTCACAAGATTTCAAAAACTGCGCGAGGTGATATTGCGGGTGACTATAATCGGTTTCAATCGCTGTCCAGACATGATCGGGGCTGGATTGATCCAAGCCCGGCAAGACCACCGCCCCATTCGGTAGCGCGGCGATGGCGTGCAATAATTTTGCTGTGTGGCGTTGCGAACCGGTTGAACCGGCGGCAATAATCGGGCCTTTGGGCGGCGCTTTCTGCCAAAGCTCAATCTGTTTATCAAGTAAATATTGGCGGCGCTCCACCACATCCATGCGGCCTTCATCGCGCAAATAATCTGGCCAGATACGGGTCACGATTTCGAGAAAATCAGTGATTTTTTGCCAATTATCAGCAAGCTCTTTTTCTTTCACCAAATCGGGGAGTTTGCGCCAATCAACATTTTGATTGCGCGATTGATCGAGGAAGCCCTCCAAATCTGCAGTCAATTCCGATAATTGCCGTTGCGTAAAAGGGCGCTTAATGGCCTGCATCCATTGTTTGACAAAACTCATTAACACCAAATGGCGGCGAAATGGTGAGAGCGCGGGCGGCAGAGACAGCTCGGCCTGCGCCGCCATATTCTCATCAGCGATGAAGCGCCAGAAAAAATCTTGCTCTTCCACATCTGTAAGAGCCTGAATGGTAGGGAGTAAAATCGCCTGCCCGCCAGCATACGTATCGGTCATCTCTAAAAGGACAGTCTGCAATTGTCGGCGCGCCCGCTTTGTCGGCAATAATATGGTCGCATCTTCTAGTTTTTGCGCGCCAAATAGCGCTTGCCGTGCCGTTGCATCACAAAGCTGTGCCGCCAGTGCATGCAGAAAGCTTTGATCTGGTGGAATTGTATATAAATGGGGTGGCTTACGACTCATGAGAGGTGCAGTATATCACAAAATATATATCTGCTTATCGTTTTACCTATTCTTTACATTCATTATTATCGCTTCGGCGCGCTCCAGCCCTTCTGGCGTGCCGACATGTAACCATTGACCTTGCATGACATGCCCATAAAGAGTGCCGGCTTTTGCGGCTGTTTGGAAGCAATCGCGAAGGGAAAAAACAGGCGCTGGATGTGCAGCAAGCAGCTGCGGCTGCATAATCTGCACACCCGCATAGGCATAATCCCCGCCCTTATGAAAGCTGAGTTGCCCGTCTTCCGTGCAATCAAAATCACCATTCTCATCATAGCCAACTGCTTTTGCTTTAGGTGAGAGCAACAGGCAGGCATCCATAAGTGTCGGGTCAAATCGCGCTGCCAGATTATGTAAATCCATATCCCCGCCCCCATCCCCAGAGCGCCATAAAATATCCGCATTGCAAACAAAAAAAGGCATGTCTCCCAATAGCGGCAGTGCCTTTCGCACCCCGCCGCCCGTTTCCAGCAATTTATCGGTTTCATCAGAAATAATAATCTCTGCGCCTTGCCATTGCGCCAAGCAATTAATCACTTGGTCTGCTTTATGATGGACATTGACAATTATTTTTTGCACCCCCACCGCCGCCAGCCGGTCTGCCATATGCAGCACTAAGGGCTTGCCCGCAATCTCGCGTAAGGGTTTGGGGGGCGCATGCGGGTCGGTGGACATGCGTTTGCCAAGCCCTGCGGCCAAAATCATCGCATGTGATGGGATCATGTCTTACCCTCCAGCTCGGCAAGAAATTGCCGTAAATCAGATAATAGGGGATGCGCCAGATTTTCCTCAATATAAGAGTGAATGCGCGGTAAATGCTGCATATATTCTGGCTTACCATCCCGCTTGCTAAGGCGGATAAAAATACCGGCAATTTTCAGATTTCTCTGCGCCCCCAAAATGGCGTAAGCATTGCGAAACGCCTCTTGCTCTTCAGATGAAAGATAAGAGAGATAATGCGTCAGCAAAAAATCTTGTCGGTCTGGCGGCACATCCAGCCGCGCATCTTGCAAAAGCGATACCACATCATAGGCGGGTGAACCGATAAGCGCATCTTGCACATCGATAAGTCCGATTCGCCTTGCGGCTTGTCGTCTGTCACACCACAGCAGATTGGGGGAATGATAGTCACGCAATATAAGAACCGGTTTTAGGGCTTGTAGTTGCCGGAAAAGCGGCTGCCAGAGAGAAAACCAGTCATCGCGCATCGCGTCTGTGACTGTAATATTTTTGGTTGGTAAATACCAATCCAGATACAGCATTGACTCATAAGCCAGCACGTCCGCATCCATCAATGGCAGCGCTGGTATATCGGAGGTGCGATGTAGCTGCACCAATGTTTCAATCGCTTCAAAATAAGCACTATCCACCATTGCATGATTTTGGTGGACAAGCCGTTCTAGGCTCATATCCCCTAAATCTTCCAGCAGCAATAATCCTTCCTCATATTGGGCGGCATATATTGCGGGGGCGGATAGGCCTTGTGCACGGAGATAATCGCTTGTCTGGGAAAAGCGGTCGGCGCGTTCCGCCAAATGCACCAGCGCCGAATAGGATTTGCCTTCATAGACAGGGGGGCCATCTGCCCCTTGCGGCCAATCCATTAAAATATGGTTTGTCGTTTCACCATGTAAGCGTTCATAGCGCCGCACCGAGGCATCGCCGGCAATGAGCTGGCGCTGGCTGGTTTTATGCGCGGTGGTATTGATAAATTCGGAAATTGTGGTTTCGCGCGCAAGGGCGGCTTGTAGGGCGCTTATATCCGGCATGGTGACAGAGATATTGCGGGTCTCGCCGCTCTCACCAATGGTTTCAATATGGATGGCAATATCTGCTGGCGGTAAAACCCCCGCCCCATATTCCGGCCATTCGATAAGGCTAATATTTTGTGGCAAATCATCTAATAGACCAAGCTCGTAAATTTCTTCCGCATGGCTGAGGCGATAAAAATCAGCATGTAAAATGCCGTCATAATGTTGGATGAGCGAAAAGCTAGGGCTTGGCACGGTGATCGCGCCGCGCTGATAGTGAATAAGGGCGCGGATGAGAAAACTCTTGCCCGCTCCGAGCGCGCCCGAAAACGTCACCATATGACCAGCCTGTAAAATGCGCGATAGGCCGCGTGCAAATGCGCGACTTGCCGCTTCATCAGATGCCGTAAAAAGCAGATTTTGCCCCATAGCTGCTTTTAGCCTGCCCCTTAAAATAGCGCAAGTGAGTTAAAGGGTGTCGGGGTGAGATTGACTTATTTTCTACGTTCTTAGAGTCCTTTTAGCTTGCGCCTATTATATGAGACTCCCACCCCGACTTATATAGTGGGATGGCAACCAACGTTTCTGTTTCAAAATCGTTGGTGCCGGGGTGTTAAGAAATCACTCTAGAATGACCGCGACGTTTTTACCGCGAACGGCTATTTTATAGCGCCGCCACCCCGACTTAAGTCGAGATAGCAGCAATTAAATAACGACAACTGCTTACTGCCGTCTAGAGTGGGTTTCTTACGCCCCCGTGCCAGAATTTGCTAGCACTGCCCGCAAACTATCATAAAAGAGTGAGATGTCAAAGAAGAAACAAAACTGGATATTGCGAGGAAAAACAATAAGGGCGCGGTTCTCTTTGTCGGCGCATCAACTTATCTTACTTCACTTCGCTCTTCTTCTCTCCCCGCAATGTTGCATAGCTGCTTGCAGCAAAAGAAGGGCAACATGCTTCCGGATGGGGGTGCTCGGTTGATGCGGTTCTTTGTCGGCGCATCAATTTATCTCGCATATGCTCGGTTGATGCGACAGCCCCGGCGAATAGTTTCGCCGCCCCCTCTTTTTTAAGATAATGCGGAGATGCGGCGCAAGCCGCTATCGTGAGCGAAGAAAACTCTAACGTAAATCGGGCGGGGTGGCTTCTGCCGTGAGCGATGCAATCGCTTCATCCAAACCGATAACGCTTTGTTGTTTAGAGCCGAGTCGGCGGATGGATACATTTTGCGCTTCCTCTTCACGCCCACCAAGCGCGAAAATAACCGGAATTTTATCGACCGAATGCTCGCGCACTTTATAATTGATTTTTTCATTTCGCAAATCAATATCCGCCCGCAAGCCTGCTTTTTTAAGCGCCGCCAAAACATGTTCAGCATAATCATTTGCCGCGCTGGTAATGGGACAAACCATAATTTGCAACGGCGCAAGCCAAAGTGGAAACTTGCCTTCATGCTGTTCAATCAGAATGCCTAAAAACCGTTCCATACTGCCCAAAATGGCGCGGTGCAGAATAACCGGCACATGTTTTTGCCCATCCTCACCTATATAGCTGGCGTTTAAGCGGCCGGGTAAATTAAAGTCGACCTGCAATGTGCCGCATTGCCAAGAGCGCCCAATCGCATCGCGTAAATTATATTCAATTTTGGGACCATAAAAGGCGCCATCGCCATGGTTCATGTCATATGGCAAATCCGCCGCTTCTGCCGCCGCAATCAGCGCCGCTTCCGCCTTATCCCAAATCTCATCACTACCGACCCGTTCTTGCGGGCGGTCAGCAATGGTGATGGAAATATCCTCAAACCCCAAATCGCGATAAACAGGGATGAGCATATTATTAAAAGCGATGGTCTCGCTGGTGATTTGATCTTCGGTACAAAAAATATGCGCATCATCTTGGACAAAATTACGCACCCGCATTAACCCATGCAGCGCGCCGGAGGGTTCATAGCGATGGCACGAGCCAAATTCCCCCATCCGCAAAGGCAAATCGCGATAGCTTTTAATGCCTTGTTTGAAAATTTCAATATGACCCGGACAATTCATCGGCTTTAACGCCAGCACCCGCTCATCGGCCATAGAGGTAAACATATTATCCTGATATTTATCCCAATGGCCGGATTTTTCCCATAAATGGCGGTCAACCAGTTGCGGGGTTTTAACTTCCTGATAATCATGTGCTTGCATTTGTCGGCGGATATAATTTTCAAGCGCGCGATAAAGCGTCCAGCCCTTATCATGCCAAAAGGCAATGCCTTGCGCTTCTTCTTGAAAATGGAACAAATCCATCGCCCGACCAAGTTTGCGATGGTCACGCTTTTCAGCTTCTTCGAGCATGGTGAGATGAGCTTTAAGGTCTGTCTCACTGCCCCAGCATGTGCCATAAATCCGTTGCAGCATTTCATTATTGCTGTCGCCGCGCCAATAGGCGCCTGCCAAACGAGTAAGTTTGAAGGCTTTACCGAGCTTGCCGGTCGAAGGCAGATGCGGACCGCGACATAAATCCAGCCACGCGCCTTGCCGATAAATGCTCACCGGCTCATCGGCGGGAATGGCCGCAATAATATCTGCCTTATAGATTTCCCCGATTGATTTGAAATGCGCAATCGCCTCATCACGTGGCCATTCTTCGCGGATAATCTCTTCATTGCGGTCAACAATGTCGCGCATCCGCGCTTCAATGGTCTCAAGGTCGCTGCTCGAAAAGGGTTCCGCGCGGGCAAAATCATAATAAAACCCATGCTCGATGACGGGACCAATCGTCACTTGCGTGTTGGGAAATAATTCCTGCACCGCTTCGGCCATCACATGCGCGCAATCATGCCGCATAAGCTCAACCCCTTCCGCATCAGCAGAAGTGATAATCTGCACATGCGCATCATGGTTAAGCAGGTGGGATAAATCCCTTAGCTCATCATTAATTTTCCACGCCAATGCTTTTTTCGCCAAAGATTTGGCAATCATTTCAGCAAAAGCAAAGCCATTTATCGGCGCTTCGGCTTCACGAAGGGAACCATCAGGCAGGGTGAGTTTAATCATTTTCGTCACTATATTTATCGCTATCTTTATGGGGGGCATAGCAATTTTTTTTTGAAATCTCAAGGGGGACGGGGTCATAACCCTCACCGCCCCCTAACCATTTTATCGGGTGGCAAGATAAGAGGCGGCGAAGGCTCAACCAGCCGCCAAACCAAATGCCATGTTTTTGAATGGCGGTTTGTGCATATTCCGAACAGCTTGGCACATAGCGACAGCTTGGCCCCAAAAGCGGTGAAAGCGTATAACGATAGATTATGATGGGGATAAGAAAAATATAGCGCATGGCTTATCATTACTGATTTTGCATAAAAATCAATCAAATTATCCCCGCTTCATGGGCGGATATTATAATCCGTATATGGATGAACAACTTATCGAGCTTATAAAACAGCATGAAGGCTTTCGCCGCCATGCTTATCAGGATAGTGAAGGGTTTTGGACAATCGGCTTTGGCAGGCTTATCGATAAACGCCGCGGCGGGGGGGTAAGCGTTTCTGAAGCAGAGCTTTTATGCCGCAATGATATTCGCCGCGCCGAAAAAACGGTTCAGAAAATCTTTCCGCAATGGCAATATTTTTCCGATAATCGCTATCATGGGCTGGTCAGCATGGCTTTTAATTTAGGCGAAAGCGGCTTTGCAAAATTTGTCAAAATGCGCGCCGCGATTGATGCCCGCAACTGGCGCGATGCTGCCGATGAAGCGCTTGACTCTTTATGGGCAAAACAAGTGCCGGTGCGCGCGGGTGAGATTGCGCATTTATTGCGTGCCGGATAAAAGTTCCGCTACCCACGGCAAATGCTCGCGCCCCAAAAATAAATGCTCACCAATAAGATAGCTAGGGGTTTCAAAAATACCGTCTTCAATGCTCTGGCTCATACACTCATCGAGCTTTGCCCGCCACAGCGCGGCATCAAAACCAGCAGCGTTATAATGATGCTGGGAAAGCAGCTGGCGGATGATTACCTCATCATTCAAATCATCCGCGCTTTGCCAATAGGTTTGAAACGCCGCTTCAATATAGGCTTCGGGATGATCATCTTTAATATATAAAAGCGCGGCAAGGGCAAGATCCGTATCCGTATCCGTGTCACGAAACTGCATGATGCGCCCTTGAATATTGGCATATTTTAGCTGTAAGCGCCGCCGCGATAGCGCTCGCACATGCCGATGCGTTTCGCCCTTATTCGGCGCATCCGGCAAGGGAGGAACCGCCTGATGCGCGCTCCGAAACGGTAAATAGTCAATCTCTACCGCATAATGGCTGGCGCATTTTTGGGTCGGCAGCAGCGCGAGATAAGATTCGGCGGATTTGAAGTCAATATAAAATTTCATCGCATAATTCACTTTATAATTCATAAGCAATATCGGGCGGCGCGCCCTTTTTGCCGTTAAAATACCAGCGAATAAAGGGCAAATGCTCGCGGCCAAAAAATATCTCATCGTCAAACACATAGCTTGGTACCCCATAAATGCCATGTTCATGTAATTGCGCCTGCAAATCATCGTGAATATTGCGCCCTTCATGGTTTTGATAATCGGTAAAGCCATCGGCGCTCACCCCCGCATCACGCAAACAGGCTTCAACCACGCTTGGATTTTCAATATCCAACTCGCGCCGCCAAAAGGCAGGATAGACGGCGGCAAAATAATCCTGCAATTTTTCGGGTGCTTTTTGCCTGACCCATAAAATCCCGATATTGGCAATACTGCTATCCCAGATTTTTTCTGTTCCTTTGAGCATATAGCCTTGCCGTTCGGCATAGCGGCGGCAATCGCGATAAGCGTAGCGGACAAAATTCCATTGCTGCGGGCTGCGCTTGGATTGAACGACTTTCCCCTTTTTTTTCCGCGCTGAGCCCAAATAGCTCGGAATATCAAGCGTCAAGGGTCGCCAGTCAAACTCTATCCGCAATTCTTTTTGCAGCGCGAAACTCTGCCGTACCGCCACAAAGGCATAAGGGCTTTTAATATCGACATATAAAATAAGCGGCTGCTCAGATTTTAAGGCATTTAACATGAGCGCCAATCATTGCCATTTTACAATGGCTGTCAAGGCTTGATACATTCTGGCATAATAAATATATGAATTGTATCATCCGCGCTTTCGGTCTATTCTGATTATGAATATATAAAGAGGAAATCATAATGTTTTTGTCGCGCTTATCCCTATTATCACTCATGATGGCAATGATAATGGCACTATCATCACTTCATATCGCTTTTGCCGAACAATTTAGCGAGAAAAACGGACAGAATATCTACCGCTTAGGGCGTTATGATGAAGCACTCACACATTGGGAGAAAGCAGCTGCCAATGGCGATTCTGGAGCGGCCTACCGTCTCGCGCAGGAATATTTTGATGCGATTGTGGTGGAGCGCGACCTTGTCAAAGTCATCACCTACCTTAACCAAGCAAGCGCTGATGGTGACCCGCGCGCGATGGCGGAGCTTGGTGATTTTTATGTCGATGGCAATGGGGTTCCGCAAGATTTAGAAAAAGCCGCACAATTATATTTGCAAGCCGCCAATAAAGGCTGGGGACATGCAATGTTTAATATTGCCACCATGTATGCGGATGGTGAGGGGATAGAGAAAAATCAAATCGAAGCCTATAAATTTTATAGCCTGTCGCAGGATCGCGGATTTGCGCCCTTAGTTGAGGATGCGCTTGGTAAACTCTCGGCAAAAATGAGCGCCAAAGACATAAAAGAAGCGCAAAAACGGGTTGAGAATTTTCGCAATTAACCGAATCACTTCTCATAAAAACGCACAGAATAAGCCTAAATCATTTTTTAATCCCATGCAAGGCATTGTATTTTATAATAAAAATACATGTATTTGACTATTTCGATCTAACCTTTAAAAATTCGGGATAGTTACATTATGAAGCGGGGAGCCGTTATGGGAAAATTTATTAAATATATTATTGCTATTATACTTGTTATTGCACTTGGTCTCATTGGGTGGATTATTTTTACAGGACAATCCGGATCGGTTGAATCTGGCATCGTAACACATGAAGATTGGGCGTTGCGTTGTAATACGGATAATCCTGCCGTGCCACCATGCGACATTATTCAACGTGCTATTGATAGTGAAACGGGTGAAGATCGCATGCTCTTCTCTGTCGCTCATTTAGGAAATGAAGGTATTGTCGGTGTACAGGTTTGGTTTTCATCTGGGGTTTTGGTTTCCGGCGGTGTGCGTGTTGAAGTTGATGGTGAAGATGTTCTGGAAGGCTTACAATTTACGCGCTGCGAAACAACAGGTTGTTTTGTTGAAGGGGTTTTCTTATCTTCAGCACTTGCTGCTTTTAAAGAAGGTCGGCAAGCCGCGATCGCAATTCTAAGTGATGTGGGAGAGCGTCGCATTATGCCGATCTCTCTCAAAGGATATACTGCAGCTTATGAAGAAATGCGCAAGAGCAATGAAGACTGGTTCGAACATCGTCCTGAGCCCGAAACAACCAGCGAGCAGCCATCAGAAGGCTAATTTAGCCTCAAATATTATATTGACTTACAAATATATTCTTAAAAAGAGCGGGGAAATCCCGCCCTTTTTTATAATCTGCCTCCATATAACTCTCTCCTAAATCCAAATCCCTTGTTTCTCTAAACAAGAGCACTGGGAGCCCATCCGTTTTCTTTTCCATAAATGTTTTTTGAAAAACAGCTCGATCAATTAATTCAGTAAAGCAAAATAAGCTCTTATCCGCGCAGCGTTTGTACCAAGATCAGAAATACCCACGCGTGAGACCGAGCGCATATCAACCCGCGTTGCTTGGTCGCTGGCGGTAAGGCGGATGACCACATCATCCTTAAATCCGATAAGGCGGGTGGTGGCAGTGGCTTCAATTTCACCTGCCTCAGTATCGGCGCGGATAATCTGCCAGCCCATAGCGAGAGCCGCTTTATGGGCAGCGGCAAAACTTTCATCTATATTTGTTGTAAGCATGAGCGGTTGAATATCTTTATAGAAACCTTGCTGCAACTTAATCGCTTCAGGCTTAATCTCCAAACTATTTTGCCCCATGCCGCGATGCCGCATAAGCTCAGAAAAAAGCGGCGGGTTTTCTACATCAGTGGTAATATCATGAATGGGCGGCACATGTCGATTTTGCACTGCGCCAAAAAAGGGGAAAATCACGATGAAAGATAAAACCATGCTCGCCACTGGAGCGAACTTACTGGCATCGCTGTTTTTGAAAAAAATCGCGAGCAAGCTGCCGCCCGCCAGAACAAGCGCAACCCCTGCCAGAACAGCCGCCAGCGCAAAGCCGAAAACCGGAAACCGATAATCAACAATACCCAGCCGAAAACCAATAATACAGACAGCAATCATAATCACTGCCAAGATAGATAGATGATTGCTTAATCGCGACATTCCTTCAATCGTAAACATGTATCTTCCCTTCCCTAAGAAGCAGTAGGCAATTTATAATCAGAAAATTGCTCCCGCAATGTGAGTTTCTGAATTTTGCCGGTTGCAGTATGCGGTATGTCATCGACAAACACTACATCATCGGGCATCCACCATTTGGCGATTTTACCTTCAAGATAGCTAAGCACATCTTCCTTAGCAACCTCTTCGCCCTCTTTATTCACAATGATAAGCAAGGGGCGTTCATCCCATTTTGGATGCGCGATACCAATCACCGCCGCTTCCGCCACCCCTGGACAGCCCACCGCAATATTTTCAACCTCGATTGAGGAAATCCATTCGCCACCGGATTTAATCACATCTTTCGAGCGGTCGGTAATCTGCATAAAGCCAAAGGGGTCAATCGTCGCCACATCACCGGTATTGAAATAGCCATCTTCATCCAATATCTCGCCGCCATCGCCCTTAATATATTGGCCAATAATGAACGGCCCGCGCACTTTCAAATGGCCAAAGGCTTTGCCATCATGCGGCAGCTCATTATTATCATCATCGGTGATTTTCATTTCCACCAGATAAGGGGCGCGGCCTTGCTTAATCTTAATATCCATCTGGCCATCAAAATCGAGCTCTTCCATGCCGGCCTTAAAGGTGGCGATAGTGCCAAGCGGTGACATTTCTGTCATCCCCCATGCGTGTTTGACTTCAACCTCATAATCGCGCTCGAATTTTTCAAGCATCACGCGCGGAATGGCAGAACCGCCAATCGCCACCGAATTAAGATGCGGCAGTTTCAGATTATGGGCTTCCATATGTTGAAGCAACATCAGCCAAACGGTCGGAACCGCAGCGGTGAAAGACACTTTTTCATCTGTCAGCAATTCATAAATGCTCTCGCCATCCATATGCGGTCCGGGGTTTACAATGCTCGCACCAGAGGCAGGGGCAGATAAAGCCAGCCCCCATGCATTGGCATGGAACATCGGCACGACGGGCATCACATTATCAATACTGCGAATGCCCATAACATCGGCATTATTTGCGACCAGCGTGTGCAATACATTGGAGCGATGCGTATAGCAAACCCCTTTTGGGTTACCTGTCGTGCCAGAGGTATAGCACATGCCGCACGGATCGGTTTCGTTCACTTTAACCCAATTAAAATCGCCATTTTGTCCATCCACCAAATCTTCATAGCAATGCACATTTGGCAAAGATGTTTCGGGCATATTTTTGGCATCAGTCATAATGATAAAATGTTTCACCGCTTTTATCTCATTGGCAATGCCTTCCAAAATAGGGATGAATGTCGTATCCAGCAAAATCGCCTTATCTTCAGCATGGTTAATAATATAGATAAGCTGTTCGGGGAAGAGGCGCGGATTAAGCGTGTGATAGACCCCGCCAATGCCAGTAATCCCATACCAGCTTTCGAGATGCCGATGCGTATTCCACGCCAGCGTTGCAATCACATCGCCACGACTTAAACCGAGCTTGCCAAATGCTTGTGACAATTTGCGCGCCCGCAAATGCGCCTCATTATATGTCTCACGATGAATATCGCCTTCAACCAGCCGCGAGACAATCTCGCGCTCGCCATGATACCGATGCGCATGATCCAAAACGCCATTCATTAATAATGGCATATCCTGCATAGCTCCAAACATATTTATCCCCCTCATTTAAGTATTGATTTTTATATAAAGAATTGGAAAGATAGTCGCAAATTGCAAAAGGGGCAAGAGAAGATGGAAAAAATTCACCAAAAAACGGCTTTGGAACTCGCCGCGCTTATCAAACATAAAGAGGTTTCATCGCAGGAGGTGACGGCGCATTTCATCGCGCGCATAGAAACCCATAATCCGAAAATAAACACAGTCATTGCCGAACGCTTTGACGATGCCTTAAAAGACGCGGAAGCGTTTGATAATAACCCGCAAACCGGTGCATTTGCCGGCGTGCCAATGACGATTAAGGATTGCTTTGAAGTGGATGGCCTTACTTGCGAAATCGGCAATCCAGCATGGCAAGGTAAGCTCTCTCAGGCTGATAGCGTGGTGGCGCAAAAGCTGCGACAACAGGGGGTGATTTTTCTTGGCAAAACCAATACGCCGCTTTTTGCGGGCGATTGGCAAAGTTATAATGATTTGCATGGCACGACCAATAATCCTTGGCATTTAGAGCATACACCAGGTGGCTCTTCCGGCGGTTCGGGTGCAGCGCTTGCGGCGGGTATGACACCGCTTGAATATGGCAGCGATATTGGTGGCTCGATTCGGGTTCCGGCGCATTATTGCGGCCTATTTGGGCACAAGCCTACCCTTAATCTGGTAAGCGCGCGCGGGCATGTGCCGCCGGCGCATGGCGATGTTGCCGAAAGCAATCTGGCAGTGGTAGGGCCGCTTGCCAAAAGCACCGATGATTTGAACGCGGCACTCGCCGCAACAATGGGATTGCTACCGCCAAAATCAGCCGCTTTGCAGTTGCAACTGCCTGCGCCCCGCGCCACATCCGCGAAAGGCTTACGGGTTGGCATTTGGGCAGATGACCCTTATTGTGAAGTTGATAAGGAAATCACCGCTACCATTGAAACCGCCGGTAAAAAGCTGGAAGAAGCAGGCGCGCAGGTGCAAATCATCACGCCAGATTTTGATTTTGCCGAACAGGTGAAAATTTTTATGATGATGCTCAATCCGATTATCGGCATGGGCTTCCCGCCATCGGTGAAGAAAAATTTGCGTGCGTATATTGACGCCCATGCGGGTGAGGAAAATCTGCGCATGTGGCAAGCGCAAGGCATCCTATTGGGCGCGGCGGAATGGAATGAGTGGAATGAAAAACGCTGGAAGCTAGGTGAAATATGGGCGCGGCTTTTTGAGCAAATTGATGTGCTCTTCTGCCCGGTCACGCCAAGCCCTGCCATGCCGCATACGCAAGCAAACGATGTCCATGCCCGCACCATGGTGGTGAATGGCAAAACCCGCCCCTATTTTGAAAATATCATCTGGGCATCGCTGCCTATCACTTGTGGTCTGCCCGCGACGGCGGTTCCGCTTGGCACGCATAGTAGCGGGCTACCAATGGGGATGCAGATTATCGGCCCCTATTGGGAAGATAATACCCCACTTGCGACTGCCAAAATATTAGAAGATATGGGCTATACGGCAGAGCTCGCGCCTGATTTTCGGGATTAAATGATTTTCAAAATTAGACGTTTTTCGTTCACAGTTTTCTTCGCTCACGCTCATGATACCTGCCCATTGTCTTAAAAAAGAGGGCGCGCCGCAATTTATCATAAAAGATGGCGGCGGGCTTGCAGTTTACTTTTTAGGCAGCAAGCCCTTCTTTTTCCATGTAAGCATCGAGTAAAATGCTGCCGCATCAACTTATCTCACTTCACTTCGTTTCGCTCGGTTGATGCGGCAGCGTTCTGGTGATACACAAGATTTATCGGATGCCTTGCTTGCCGCTAAACTAGCACAATCCTATCCCCCTAAAAAAAGCTGGTGTGAGTAAGGGGATGACTGCCCCCTATAGATGTCCTTGAATTATATGTGATTTGGCATAATATAGGCCATAATATAGGAAAGCGGGGATGAAGATTATAAGAAATCTGGTGATTGGGCTATTGC
Source organism: Parvibaculaceae bacterium (assembly GCA_965199285.1). Classification (GTDB taxonomy): domain Bacteria; phylum Pseudomonadota; class Alphaproteobacteria; order RS24; family RS24; genus CBDDGJ01. Next base: position 1,900,291 of record OZ240687.1, read on the forward strand.
TCTTATGTGCACTAGTATTTGCAGCGGCGTTTTGGGGCGTATTTTTTTCGCCGCGTCCGCCGCTTACAATCGAAGCTGAAACTCTGGCAGGCGATGGGAGCTTGGTTGATTATTGCCAATTACCAGTGCTGGATGGAAGCGGCAAAAGAGCCATCGATATTCCCAAAGCGAATACACCAAATTGTGCTTATTCACATTTTCCGCTCCCCGTGCTGCGGGATTGTACCGAACCATTGGTAGAGGGGGCGGATGATATTCGCGGTCTCTGGCAAGCCGTAGAAGGAGACCATACCGGCCATGTCGAGCGGGTTGAGCAATGTGGCTCACGGGTGGTGGTTACAAGTTCCGGTATTATTCATGATTATGGTCCCAATAGCACGGGCGGGTTAAATACCAATGATACATTAGGGCGGGTGGTTTTCACAATCGGTGATAAGCCCTATTGCCCTCGCACCTCGGCAAGCATGATCTGGAACAAGAAAGTGCTTGATTTTCATGTCTTTGGGTGGGGCCCAGTGGTGGTACGCCGGTACAGACAAGGCGAATTTTTGATCTGGGAATATGCCGATGGCAGTGTGAATAAAATGAAACGGATTTGCACCTTGCCCGCCGCCCATAAAATCCCAAAACCACGATAATTATGGTAAATATTAATTTTTAAGCAATGAAGGGAACGCGAAAATGCAGCAGGTAGAATTAATGGGAGCACCGGGGTCGCCTTATACCCGCAAAATGCTGGCGCTGATGCGGTTTCGGCATATTCCTTATAAGGTACGCTGGCGGACGGCTAATATTTCCGCTGCCGCACATCGGCAGAAACAATATCCGCAACCGAAAACCCCTTTATTACCAACCTATTATCTACCAGATGCACAAGGTGAACTAGAAGCAGTGACAGATTCCAGTCCGATCTTACGGCGGTTTGAAGAGGAATATCAGGGGCGGCATTGCATCCCCACAAATCCTGTACTGGCATTTCTCAATTGGCTGATTGAAGATTATGCTGATGAGTGGCTAACCAAGGCAATGTTTCATTATCGCTGGCATTATCAGGCTGATATTCAAAAGGCAGGCTCAATATTACCGCGCTGGCATAATATTAGCGCTTCGGATGATGAGATTGCCCCACTTTCGAAAATGATTAGCGAGCGGCAAATTGATCGCCTTTCTTATGTTGGGTCTAATGACGTCACAAAATCTGTCATTGAAGAGAGCTTTCAGCGTTTTCTTGCAATTTTTAATGCGCATTTGCAAGATGCGGGGTTTTTATTCGGGGCGCGACCGGCTTCGGCAGATTTTGCAATTTATGGCCAGCTCACACAGCTCGCGCTGTTTGATCCCACCCCGCGTGAGCTTATCACCGAGACCTTTCCTCGCATCTATGCCTGGACGGAAGTGATGGAAGATTTGTCGGGCTATGAAGTTGATGAAGAGGATTGGTGTGAGACAGCTAAACTTCCCGCCACGCTGATTGCGCTATTAACTGAAATTGGTTCACTTTATCTGCCCTACTTACATGCCAATGCCGAAGCGGTCATCGCAGGGGCAGAGCAAGTGGATACGGAACTTGCCGGTAAACGCTGGAGCCAGAATCCCTTTCCCTATCAGGTCAAATGCTTGAACTGGATAAAAGAGCAATATGTTGCTCTTTCTGCTGATGACAAGGAGCATCTTAGCGCATTGCTGGCGGACACAAATCTGACCGCCCAGCTTTTATCCTAATTATCTGTCATCTGGAAGATACGTTTTTGCTTTGCATGTGGCGTGCTTTCTGCTACGAATCCGCGTTAGATAGGCTGAAAACTTAAAGCATGTGAGTGAGACTAAAGGGAGACGATTATGGCCGTAAAATTTGAAGGTACAAAGGATTATATTGCAACAGAAGATTTGCGTGTCGCGGTAAACGCGGCGTTGACACTGGAGCGGCCTTTATTGGTGAAAGGTGAACCTGGTACGGGCAAAACAGTGCTGGCGGAAGAAGTCGCAAAGGCTTTGGATATGCCGCTGATTACCTGGCATATTAAATCGACAACCAAAGCCCAACAAGGGCTTTATGAATATGATGCGATCACCCGCTTGCGCGACAGCCAGCTTGGTGATGAGCGTGTCAAGGATGTGAAAAACTATATTAATCGCGGCAAATTATGGGAGGCTTTTGAACAAAAAGGGCGCTGCATTTTGCTGATTGATGAGATTGATAAAGCGGATATTGAATTTCCTAATGATTTACTGCAAGAACTCGACCGGATGGAGTTTTTTGTTTATGAAACGGGCGAAACCATTAAGGCTGAAACCCGTCCGCTTGTTATTATCACCTCAAATAATGAAAAAGAATTGCCGGATGCGTTTTTGCGGCGCTGCTTTTTCCACTATATATCATTTCCGGATGCCGAGACGATGACAGAAATTATCAATGTGCATTTCCCAGACATTAAAGACCGGTTGGTAAAGGATGCGTTGGCGAAATTCTATGAAGTGCGCGATGTCCCAGGCTTAAAGAAAAAGCCATCCACCTCTGAGCTTTTGGATTGGCTGAAATTATTGATGAATGAGGATGTCGATCTGGAAACATTGCGCGAGCAGGACCCGAGCAAACTTATTCCACCATTGCATGGGGCGCTTCTCAAAAATGAACAGGATGTTCATTTGTTTGAGCGTCTGGCATTTTTGGCACGCCGCGAGCGTAATTAGAAAACCCCCTGTTTTAAGGAAAATAAAGCGATGTTTGTTCAATTTTTCCATGAGCTAAAAAGTGCCTCAATTCCGGTATCCTTACGCGAATATTTATCGCTTTTGGAAGCGCTGGATGCGGATGTGATTGAGCGGCGCGTAAATGATTTTTATTATTTATCACGTTCTGCTTTGGTGAAAGATGAACGCAATCTTGACAAATTCGATCAAGTTTTTGGGCATGTGTTTAAGGGACTTGAAAACCTGGCTGAAGGCCAGATTGCCGAAATTCCGGAGGATTGGCTTAAAACCTTAACCGAGAAATATTTGACCGATGAAGAAAAGGAGAAAATCGAGTCGCTCGGCGGATGGGAAAAAATTATGGAGGAGCTGAAAAAGCGCCTCGAAGAACAAAAGGAACGTCATGAAGGGGGCAGTAAATGGATCGGTACGGGCGGCACATCGCCATTTGGTTCGGATGGATATAACCCTGAAGGCGTAAGAATTGGGCAAGATAAAGGCAAGCAAGGGCGCGCGGTCAAAGTGTGGGATAAGCGCGAATATAAAAACCTCGATGATAGTGTTGAGCTTGGCACCCGCAATATTAAAGTTGCGCTTCGCCGGTTGCGACGGTTCGCGCGGGAAGGCAATCCCGATATGTTGGATCTTGATGATACAATCAAATCAACTGCCGAGCATGGGTATCTCGATATTAAAATGATCCCCGAGCGGCGCAATAATGTAAAAGTGCTGGTGTTTTTCGATATTGGCGGTTCGATGGACAGCCATATTCGTTTATGCGAAGAATTATTTTCTGCCGCGCGTACCGAATTTAAGAATATGGAATATTTTTATTTCCATAATTGCCTATATGAAGGTGTGTGGAAGGATAATCGGCGGCGGCATACTGAAAAAATGAGTACATGGGATGTGCTGCACACATTCCCATCTGATTATAAAGTTATTTTTGTCGGTGATGCGTCGATGAGCCCCTATGAGATTTCCTATGCTGGCGGCAGTGTTGAGCATTGGAATGAAGAGCCGGGTGGTCTATGGCTGCAACGGGTAACCGAGATTTATGAAAATGCGGTCTGGCTTAACCCCATCGCTGAACGTTATTGGGAACATACGCCCTCTTTGCAAATGATTAAGCAGATTTTTAATGACCGCATGTTCGCGCTCACCCTCGAGGGGCTGGATGGCGCAATGCGTGAGCTTAGCCGGAATTAAAGGCACCGAAGTTAAAAGTGCTGTAATGAGGTGAAGTGGCTCCCCGGGCCGGATTCGAACCAGCGACCAAACGGTTAACAGCCGTTTGCTCTACCACTGAGCTACCGGGGAACAATATTCAAACAATAGCAACGTCTATAGCAAACATGTTTCGCAGCGCCAAGTCTGTTTTTATGTTTTTCATTGATTTTTGGCCTCTTTCTATCTGCTGCATCTGTTTACAATCATTCAAGGGTTTACAAGATAGAAAAGTTTCGTTAGCTAAAGCATATCTCATGAAAAGTGCACTTTTATAATAAATTCTGGCACTTTTCCGCCATATTTGTAAAAAATTGGGATATGCGTAAAAAAACAGCTTAGCGCGTGTCTGATGGATCAATTTATAAGTGACATGTTCTAGGTTTACAAGTTTTAAGGGGTTGCAAGCAGATGCGATTAAAAGATTGCCATAATTTTCATGATTTTCGTAGCCTAGCAAAACAACGCCTGCCGGATCCGATTTTCAATTATATTGATGGGGCGGCGGATGATGAGCTGACCTATCGCCGTAACACGCAAAGCTTTGATGATTGTGATTTAGTGCCAGGGGTTTTGGCGGGCGTTGAGGATGTCGATATTTCTGTAACCGTGATGGGGCAGAAGCTGGACATGCCGTTTTATTGCTCGCCCACCGCTTTGCAACGTGTTTTTCACCATCAAGGCGAACGCGCGGTTGCGGCGGCAAGCGAAAAATTTGGCACAATGTTTGGGGTCTCGTCTTTAGGAACGGTAGGCCTGGAAGAGTTGCGCAAGCATAAAAATCCGCAAATTTATCAGTTCTATTTTCATAAAGATCGGGGGCTTAATAGAGCCATGTTGGAAGCTGCCAAAGCCGCTGGCACAGAAATTATGATGCTCACTGTGGATACGATAACCGGCGGCAATCGGGAGCGGGATTTGCGTACCGGATTTTCAATCCCGTTTCAGCTGACGCTGGGCGGCGTGCTGCAATTTATCCGCAAACCTTTATGGGGTATCAATTATTTATGCCATGAAAAATTTAGCCTGCCGCAACTGGATAGTCATATTGATATGGGCGGTGATACGATCTCAATCGGCCGCTATTTTAGTGAAATGCTCGATCAATCGATGAGCTGGAATGATGCCGAAGCAATGGTGAAACAATGGGGTGGGCAATTTTGCTTGAAAGGTGTGATGAGCGTGGCGGATGCAAAAAAGGCGGTGGATATTGGTTGCACGGGCATTATCCTCTCCAATCATGGCGGTCGTCAGTTGGATGGGTCGCGCGCGCCTTTTGACCAGCTGGCTGAAATTGTTGATGCGGTTGGCGATAAGATTGATGTGATTATGGATAGCGGGGTGCAACGCGGCACGCATGTCTTAAAAGCGCTTTCATTGGGCGCAAAAGCGGTAGGTGGCGGGCGCTATTATCTGTTCCCACTGGCGGCGGCGGGGCAGACGGGCGTTGAACGCGCCTTAATGCTAATGCGCGAAGAGATTATACGCGGCATGAAGCTGATGGGCTGTCGCTCGATTTCAGACTTATCGGCGGAAAATCTACGGTTTCGATAAAAGCATCCGCTCTATAAAATCAGAAATAATGCTTAAAACTGGAGGTCACGCCCGGAATCGAACCGGGGTACACGGCTTTGCAGGCCGCTGCGTAGCCACTCCGCCACGTGACCTCATCGCAAAATAATATGCCGCAAAACATATGTCCCAAAACATATATTTTGAGCTATGAAGCGGGATATATCAAAGCTGTGGGATATGCGCAATAAGTTTTCCACATAGCACTAAAATTCCTTTCGTTTTTTGCATAGATTCTGTATAGACAAGCCATAGTTTTGAAGCATAAGCTATATGGGTGAGTCGTGGAGCCTAAGTTATATAGATGGAAAAAATACAAAGTAATATTTGCGAAAATATGATTGAAGGGCAGATTCGTGCTGGCGGTGTGAGGTCTGTATGTGTGATTAAAGCCATGCGCCAGATTGCGCGTGAACCATTTTTGTCAGCCTCTTTACGAGATTTGGCTTATGCTGATTGTATGCTTGATATATCATATGAAAATATTAAACGGCAGATGCCAGCCCCCCTTCATTTTGCGCTTTTATGCGAGCTTGCTGATATTCAAACTGATGATGTGGTGTTAGATATTGCTGGTGGAACGGGCTATAGCGCCGCGGTGATGGCACGATTTGCAACCACAATTATTGCGCTTGAGGTCGAAACTTTTTCTAACAAAGCCAATGCCGCCTGGCAAAAAACCGGCAGCGATAATATTGTTAGTGTTGCCGGTGCGCTAACGGCGGGGCATGAAAAAGACGCGCCTTATGATGTCATTTTTATAAATGGCGCATTACCAGAAATTCCGGATCATTTACTTGCGCAATTAGCAGAAGGGGGACGACTTGTCTGTGCCCTTATTGGTGAAGATGGTGCTCAGAAAGCCTGCCTTTATCGGCGCGATGGTGATGCGTTCACGCAATATTTGAAATTTGATATTTCCTTACCCGTGCTATTGGAATTTGCACAGGAGAAAGGATTTGAGTTTTAGAAATGTGCGGCCATATTGCAAGGGGAGGGCTATATGCTTTACTAGGTTTGTTCCTGGACGTTGCGATTATGAACGCGGCTATGGGGCAATATATTAAATGGCCTGATAATGCTGCAACTGTTGGCAATACGCCATCACCCAAAGATGAAAATTCATCACGATTTTCTGAGCGCTTTTCCGATGTAGAGCTTAAATATTTATCTGACACAGAAGATCATCAGTATAATCGGCAGCAAGCTGGCACAGATATTCAGGAACCCCCCTTATCGGCCACAATGCCGCGCGAACACCAATCCCTTCAATCTGATGGGGAGGCTGTTATTATAGCGGCTGAACAAGCAGAAGAACCTCGATCATCTAATGGTGATAATATAAATATTTCAGCTTTGCGGGAAACGCTTTTGGCTGTTTTACAGACCAACCCGACGCTTTTGGCAATCAAGCATACAGCTAAGGCCGCGCAATTTTCTGAAACAGTTTCGCGCGCACCTCTGTTGCCGCGCATATCAGCCTTCTCATCTTATTCAGATATTGAGACAAAAGTTTCCGGGCAGGCGCAACCTGATTTGTACAGAAATTCGCATGGCCTCACTATCACGCAAGAGATTGCGGGCGGGCGCAATTATTTCACTTACAAGCGCGCAAAATCAAATACACAACAACAAAATTTGCGGCGCATTCAGGCTGAACAAGATGTTTTCCTGCAAGCGATTACGGTTTATTTTGATGTTGTCCGCGACCGGGCAATCTTACAATTTAACGAAAATAATCGCGTGGTTCTGGAGAAACAATTACAAGCCGCGATAGATCGGTTTGAAGTTGGCGTTGCAACGCGTACTGATGTTGCTCAAAGCCAGGCACGTTTGGCAGAGGCAAACTCACTTTTGCTTGCCGCGCAAACGCAATTACAATCTTCAACCGCGCTTTTTATATCCGTTGTCGGGCAACCGCCTGGTAATTTATCGACAACCGAACAAACACCCGTTTTGCCGAATGATGTTGATGAAGCGATCCGGATTGCGTATCGCATGAACCCTGAGCTTCGTGAAATACGCGAAGCCGCGCAAGCCAGCAAATATGATGTCTATGCCCGGATTGGTGAAGCCCTACCAACTATTTCCCTGCAAGGGCGATATACAAAAACCGATAATCCAAGCACTGCATTAATTAATCGGAATTCTGAAACAACTGAACTTATGGCAACTTTGAATGTCCCTCTTTTTAGCGGTGGTCGTTCTGTCGGAGCGGTGCGCACAGCCAAGGAGCAAGCAAGCGCGGTAACGCAAAATATTTTTGTAACCAGTCGAAATTTGACCAGTAATGTGACCAGCCTATGGCATCGCTATATTTCTGCCGGCGCGGCAATCGGGGCGCGGGAAGAGCAGATCAAGGCATCCCAAATTGCCCTTGCCGGGGTGGTTGATGAAAACAAGGTCGGTATACGAACCACGCTTGATGTTTTGGATGCCGAGCGGGCTTTGCTTGATGCGCGGGTTGGTTTGGTTGGTGCTAAGCGGGATCATATGGTGGCGGCCTATAGTCTGCTTCGGTCAATAGGTGGCTTAACGCGTAAGGCTTTAGAAATAGAATAGACTATATAATGAGTGGTTGCGAATCTTGCAAAAAAGGATAGGATTAGATTATGTCAGGTAGTGATAGTAAATTATTTCAACAATCGGAGGGTGATCCGCAAGAGGAGATTATCGCCCAGATAAGAGAGACTGTGACTCAAGGTCGCGTTAATCTTATTGCCAATGAAGGTGAATCTGACGGTTCTTTTGAGCCCCCTCACTCTCCCCCTTCTGATCTTGATACCACAGAAGAAACCAATATAGAGATAGAAGAAGATACGGCCTCTGAAATATCGGTATCTGAGGAACCAGATTCTGAACCTAAATCGGCAAAAGAACCCTTTGCGCCTGCAAAAATGATCGATGATGAAACCCGGGATCGCATTCAAAATGTCATGCAGGGCATGGTCGAAGATATTGCTGATCGCCCCAATCCACGCACCGCATTAGGGGCGTTGATAAAGGAAACGCTTAACCCTATTTTGCACGAATGGGTCAATAAAAACCTGCCTGAAATTGTCGAGCGGGTTGTGCGGGAAGAAGTGCAAAAAATCACGCAATCTTATAAAAAATAGGCTTATAAAAAGTAGGCTCATAATATAGCCGCTTCTATTTATCATTTTTAGGATATGCCCTCATGCAAGCATTAGACAAGACATATAATCCGAGCGAGCGGGAGTCCCATCTCTATCAGCAATGGGAAGAGCAGGGTTGTTTTAAGGTCGGGCGCGTGCCAGAAGCAGAGCCTTATACGATTGTTATTCCGCCGCCCAATGTCACCGGCAGCCTGCATATGGGGCATGCGCTTAACAACACATTGCAGGATATTTTATGCCGTTTCGAACGCTTGCGGGGGCGCGATGTGTTATGGCAAGCAGGTACAGACCATGCCGGTATTGCCACCCAAATGGTGGTTGAACGACAATTAGCCGAAGGGCAGGAAGAATCACGCCATGATATGGGGCGCGCCGCCTTTGTTGAACGGGTTTGGCAATGGAAAGAAGAAAGCGGCAATATAATCACCCAACAGCTGCGGCGCTTGGGCGCAAGCTGTGATTGGAGCCGCGAACGCTTCACAATGGATGAAGGGCTAAGCCAAGCGGTTCTAAAGGTATTTGTCACGCTTTATGAGCAGGGGCTGATTTATAAAGATAAGCGGCTAGTGAATTGGGATCCAGGCTTGCTAACCGCCATATCTGATTTGGAAGTTGAACCAAAAGAGGTGAACGGGCATTTATGGCATTTTAATTATCCATTGGCGGATAGTGATGGCCATATCACAGTCGCGACCACGCGGCCTGAAACCATGCTCGGCGATAGCGCGGTTGCGGTTCACCCTCACGATGAACGCTATCAGCATCTGATTGGCAAGCATGTTATTTTGCCCATAGTGGGGCGCAAAATCCCTATCATTGCGGATGATTATGCCGATCCAGAGCAAGGCTCGGGCGCGGTTAAAATCACGCCGGCGCATGATTTTAATGATTTTGAAGTTGGCAAGCGGCATAATCTCGCGCAAATAAATATGCTCGACAAATATGCGCAGATTGATTTATCCGACCCGGCGTTTGCCGATATGCCAGACCGTGATGCATGGCAGGGGATGGCGCGGATGGCGGCACGCGCCCAAATTGTTGATAAAATGCAGGCGCTTGGACTTTTGGTTGCAATTGAAGACCACCCGCATATGGTTCCCTTTGGTGATCGGTCAAATGAAATTATCGAGCCATGGCTCACCGACCAATGGTATGTGGATGCGAAAACGCTTGCCGCGCCTGCCATTAAAGCGGTTGAAGAGGGTAAGATGCAATTTGCCCCCGCCCATTGGCAGAAAACATATTATGAATGGATGTATAATATTCAGCCTTGGTGCATATCGCGGCAGCTCTGGTGGGGGCATCAAATCCCGGCTTGGTATGGGCCAGATGGTCATATTTTTGTCGCCTATAATGAGCAAGAAGCGCAAGAAAAAGCCGCTACACATTATGGCGAAAGCGTATCGCTTCGCCGCGATGAGGATGTTCTCGATACGTGGTTTTCATCGGCGCTATGGCCGTTTTCAACGCTTGGCTGGCCTGAAACGACAGACATATTAGCGCGCCATTATCCGACCAGCGTTTTGGTTACCGGATTTGATATTTTGTTTTTCTGGGTGGCGCGCATGATGATGATGGGTTTGCATTTTATCGATGAAATTCCCTTTCCTACTGTCTATATGCACGCGCTGGTGCGGGATGAAAAAGGCGCGAAAATGTCGAAATCCAAAGGCAATGTCATCGACCCGTTAGAGCTGATTGATACATATGGGGCGGATGCGTTGCGCTTTACCCTCACCGCAATGGCGGCCATGGGGCGGGATATTAAACTCTCCGAACAACGGGTTGAGGGCTATCGCAATTTCGCCACGAAGCTATGGAATGCGGCGCGCTTTTGTGAGATGAATGATTGTTTTTCTGCCGCGCCCTTTGAGCCAGCGCAAGCGCAATTACCGCTTAATCAATGGTTGGTGGGGCGGGTGATAAACGCCCAAAATGCAATCACCAATGCGCTTGAAGCCTATCGCTTTAATGAAGCGGCGCAAGCGGTTTATCAATTTATTCGGGGCGCGTTTTGCGATTGGTATGTGGAGCTTGCCAAGCCGATTTTGCAAGCTGATGCTGCCCCCCATGAGACGGAAGAAACCCGCGCCGCTCTTAATTGGGGGTTCACACAAGCGCTGCATTTGCTGCATCCTTTCATGCCCTTTATCACTGAAGAGCTATGGCAGAAAACCGGCACGCGTGACGGTTTTTTAATGCTGTCTTCCTGGCCAAATCTTGCCGATGATTTAACCAAGCCGGATGCCGATGCCGCGATTGACTGGGTGATTGGCGTGGTCAGTGAAATTCGCTCCGTACGGGCGGAAATGAATGTCCCCGCCAGCGCGCAGATTAATGTCGAACTGGTAAGCGACGCGCCCGCCCTTGCTGCTTATGTAGAGACATATGATATTTTACTCAAGCGATTGGCGCGGCTTAGCAAAATTGAGATGAAACCCACCCCATCCGATACCACCATTCAGACCGTATATGGGCAAACCACCATTGCCCTCGAACTTGCAGGCGTGATTGATATGGAAGTGGAAAAAGCGCGCCTCAGCAAAGATATGGCGAAGCGTGAGGCAGAGATTAAAAAATTATCTGGCAAATTAGCAAGCGATGGGTTTTTGCAAAAAGCCCCCGCCCATGTGGTCGATGAAAATCATGAACGTCTGGCGGCTGAGCAAGAGATTTATGACAAGCTCGCAAAAGCACTTAAACGGTTAGATGATTAAGCGGGATGCAATTACCTAAAAAGGTAAAAACAATAGCCCGTCATGATGATGGCAATACTGATAATGATCAATCGTAAGGGGCGCGGCGGAAGTTGGCTTGCAATATGTGCCGCCGCATAGCCACCAATCAATATGCCACCCATGAGCCAAACCCCATTTTGCCAATCGATTTGGTCATGCAAGACAAAATAGAAAATCGCTGTTAGGGAGGCACTAGACGCAAATACGAGCTTCAGCCCGTTTACCAATCGTAAATCCTGATAGCCTAGCAACAGCAATGATGCCAGTGTAATAAGCCCCAAACCAGCATTAAAAAAACCGCCATAAATATAAACCGGAAACATAAGTGCCGCCATAGCAATTTTGCGCGACAGCGTTTGCGGCGGGGAGACAGATTGCCGCATGTTTTGGATATAGGGTTCAGCCACTAAAATAGTCGTCGCGAATAACATCAACCAAGGAACAAGACCCGTGAATGTCTGCTCACCAATTTTAAGCAAAAGCCAAGCTCCGATTAAGCTGGCGATAATGGTGATCGGAACCTGCCAAATAAGGTCGCGCTGATAAGGTATGATTGCTTTGCGAAACCCAAATGCGCCACTTATATAGCCCATGCTTGCGGCGAGCGTATTGGTTGCATTGGCGATAATTGGCGGTACACCGACGAAAATCAGTGCCGGAAAACTGATTGCACTTCCACCCCCGGCGAGACTGTTTACAGCACCAGCCGCGATTCCGGCAAGAAAAATTATTATATAATCCATGCGTTTTATACGCCAAGCTGCGACAGGCAATCCTCAATCGCGCTGAATACAAGCAGCGTAGAGGTGTGGCGATTTTTATAATCACGCACCGGCGATAACACTTCCAAATCCTGCCATTTTCCGCTGGGCGGCGCGCCGTCTTCTTGCAGCATGGCGCGCATTGTGCGGGCTAATTCATGCAATTCTTGCGGGGCGCTATCAATAATATTCTGTGCGACAATGCTGGCGCTGGCTTGCCCCAAAGCGCATGCCTGCAATTCATGCGCATAATCGGCAACAAGCCCCGCTTCATCCAGATTTAACTGCACTGAGATTTTTGAACCGCATAAATGCGATACCGCGACGGAGGTGCTTTGCGCATTTTCAAGCTTACCAATACGGGGAATATTACCCGCCAGTGCCAAAATCCGCTCATTATAAAGGTCTAAGCTCATGAACGGATAACCCAATCTGTGCCGTCAGGGGTGATTTTTATGTCAATGCCCATATCGGCTAATTGGTCGCGAATGGCATCGGCGCGGGCATAATCTTTCGCTTGCCGTGCGGCGGTGTTTTCGGCAATCAGCGCCTCGACTTTTTCTCTATCAATATGCTGCGCTTTGGCGGCAAACCAATCTGTGGCGCTCTTATTATTGAGAAGCCCAAGCATGTGCGCGGCCGCTAAAAATGCTGATTTTTGCTCTTTTGTCTCAATATTCTTGCTGAGATGATGCAAAATCGCCAGTGCTTTCGGGGTGTTCAAATCATCGCAAAGCGCGGCCAGAAAATCATCCGGCGGCGGGCTGTCTTCCGTTTCAATCGATTTTGTGTTTTCTAAAATCTGATAAAGCCCATCCAGCGTGCGGGTGCATTGCGCCAATAGGGTCGGCGTAAAATCAATCGCTTGCCGATAATGCCCTTGCAGCAGCGCCAGCCTTATCGTCTCTGCCGGATAGCTTTGCAGCAGCTCATTGAGCAGTTGAATATTGCCGAGCGATTTTGACATTTTCTCGCCGCCAAGCCGCAACATGCCATTATGAAGCCAGACATTTGCCAGCTCTTTTTGATTTGTACAACGGCTTTGCGCGCATTCATTTTCATGATGCGGGAATTGCAAATCCATGCCGCCGCCATGAATATCTATGGTGTTGCCAAGATGTTTTTTAATCATCGCCGAACATTCAATATGCCAACCAGGGCGGCCATAACCATAAGGGCTTTGCCAGCCGGGTTGCTCGCTGTCCGAAGGCTTCCATAAAACAAAATCATGCGCATTGCGCTTATAGGGCGCGACCTCCACCCGCGCGCCGGCCTGCATATCTTCAAGATTGCGGCGCGACAGACTGCCATAATCCGCATCCGAAGTGACATCAAATAGCACATGCCCTTCCGCCTCATAAGCATGTTCAGCTTTGATAAGAGTGGTAATCATCGCTAAAATATCGTCAATATGGGCGGTCGCAAAAGGCTCTATATCCGGCGGTTGCACATGAAGAGCGGCCATATCCTGCTGATAGAGATCATAATAGCGGGCGGAAATAACTGAAATATCAACCCCCTCATCTGCGGCGGCTTTATTTATTTTATCATCAATATCGGTGATATTGCGGGCATATATCACGCGCGGATAAAGATGCCGCAACAGCCGTACCAAAATATCAAAAACCACTGCCGGCCGCGCATTGCCAATATGGGCGGGGCCATAAACAGTGGGGCCGCAGACATAGATTTTCACACATGCCGGATCAATCGGGGTGAATTCATGCTTTTTTTGAATACGGCTATTATAAATTTGCAATGCCATTGTGCTGCAAATATACGCATTTGCTTTGGCTTGTAAAGGTAATTGCAATCTTGCAAAACTATATGCAAATATAGGGGTAAAACAAGGCTTGGGTTATCGGTCTATTTGTGATAGGTAACGGCAAATGGGCATGGATAAGAATAGCGAGATATAAGCATGGATGCGATTGTAGATAAAGATAAGATTATGGAACAAACGCGCAAAACAAATAAGGCAGACCGCCCTAGTCGGGAAGAGGCAGAAGCGGCGGTACGCACATTGATTGCATGGGCAGGCGATAATCCAGACCGTGAGGGGCTTATCGATACGCCGAAGCGCGTCACAAAAGCCTATGAAGAGTTTTTTGCCGGCTATACCGAAGACCCAGAAGAGGTTTTGGGGCGTACCTTTGAAGATGTCGAAGGTTATGATGATATGGTGATGCTGCGCGATATTAGCTTAGAGAGCCATTGCGAGCATCATATGGTTGCGATTTTGGGGAAAGTTCATATCGCCTATATGCCTGTCAATAAAGTGGTCGGGATTTCAAAACTCGCCCGCGTGATTGAGATTTTTGCCAAACGCCTGCAAACGCAAGAAACCATGACCGCGCAAATTGTTGATTGCATTCAACGCGTGTTAGAACCGGCAGGGATTGCGATTTTGGTTGATGCAAAGCACCAATGTATGACCACGCGGGGGATTAAGAAACCGGATGTGGCAACCATCACCACCCGCTTTACCGGCGTTTTCGCTGAAGACCGGCAGTTGGAATCCCGTTTTCTGGCAATGATTAAGAACTAAACCCTATAATTTTCAATAGTACTGGATTATATCTATATAAAATGTTAACGTTTCTAAATTAAAGCATAAGAAATCTAAAATTTAAGAGGGTAAGAATGACAAATATTTTTGCTGATCGCATATCTGTCGAGCAAGTCGAAGAAGGCACGCAATTAGCACCTAAATTTTATGATGGGCTTATTCCGGTTGTGACCACGGATGCGCAATCGGGTGAGGTGCTGATGCATGGGTTTATGAATGAAGAGGCGTTTATCCGCACCATTGAGACGGGTGAGGCGCATTATTATTCGCGCTCCCGTCAAGCCATCTGGCATAAGGGTGCGACCAGCGGTCTGGTACAGCATGTCGCCGAAATGCGGATAGATGATGATCAGGATTGCGTCTGGCTGCGGGTTAATGTTGCCGGCAATGGGGCAAGTTGTCATGTCGGCTATCGCTCATGTTTTTATCGTTCTGTGCCGGTAGGGGCTGATAAGAATACGCCCCTCACATTAAAATTTGAAGAGGCGGAGCGGGTATTTGATCCGAAAGAGGTCTATGGGGATGCGCCCAATCCAACGAAATTATAATCCTTTTATTTTCAGTTTTCTTTTTCTCTTGTGCCTTGCGGCGTGTGCGGGAGATAAAAAACCGACATTGTCACCGGTTTCTGACGCTTCCAAAGCGATATCGCTTACGGATATGCCTGCGGATATGACGGTTGCGGCAGAAGCAGAAATATTATCGGAAGGTGATGAGCGGGCGGAAGAGACAGAGGCAATTCAGGCAGATGCCTTATCCTTGCCAAAACAGGCTGTAAAATTAGACAAAAACTTTGATGATGTTGTCAAATATCATCCTTCTGTTCAACAAGGGCAAGATAATATTTGTCAGGCGCATTATATGGTTTTGCAAACGCGTAGCCAATATTTTCCTCATCTCGATTTATCCTTAAGCGGAGGTGATAAGATTATTGACCGAACCACACGCGCTGATGAGTTTGGCGGTAGTAATAGTCCAGAATATGATGGCAAAGGCATTAATGCGACCCTATCTTTGCGACAGCAATTATATGATTGGGGGCGCACAGGTGCGGCTGTGAAGGCAGCGCGATTTGAAGAACAAGCGGCGATTTTGAATTTTTATGCCAATATAGGCGATCAGCTAGAAGAGCTTATCACTTATGTTTTAGATTATATTCAGCAAGATCAGTTGCACCGTAATTATCAAATTGCCTATAAAAATATAAACACCACGGTGGAACGTATTGAAGCGCAATACCAAGCAGGCGCGGGGCGGATTGCTGATCTAAGGGCCGCGCAAGTTGTTCTGCTTGATAGTGAGCTTGCTGTTTCACGTGCGGCGCGCACCCGCGATCAACTGGCGGCTTCTTTGGCAACGAATTTTGGTATTACAATTGAACAAGCACGCCAGCTTGCTTCTGAATTTAGGCGCTTGCGCCCTGAAATTCCGCCTCAGGTTGATGCCAAACAATCGATAAGGTGGCGTGTTTTAGATATTCGCGCCCGCGAAGCTGAGCAACAGGTAAGACGTTTGCGCGCGGCACGATGGCCGGCGATTAATGGTGTCGTCACTTTGCGGGGGTGGGATATTGATAATTTTGAAGAATCTTGCGGCAATGCCGTGCCGCGGACAGACCCGAATGGGCGCTTTAGTGGTGGCACGTTTCGGCGGTTGCAGGATTGCCGCTCGCATGAAGTCACCGGCAATATTGAGGTGTCTATCCCCCTTTATGATGGCGGTTCGAACCGCGCCCAGCAGGGGCAAGAAAATGCCCGTAAAAACTCACTTTTATCTGAAATAGCGGCTTTCGAACGGCACTATCAGGCTGATCGGTTTCAATATAATAAGGGTTTGCGCGATAATTTATATTATATAAGTGAAAATACGAAAAAGCTGGATGATATACGTGCGCAGTTGAACAGCGAGTTAAAATTGCAAGGGCAGACACGTTCAAACGCGGTTGCAATTGGCAGATTATATTTTGATCTTGCACAGGTTGAAGATGAAAATATAACCTTGCAAATTGAAACCGAGAAGCTACGCTTGCGTGCCTTACATTTAGCCGGGGTGCTACCTGAAATTCTAGGAATAGCATTGCGAGCGGAAAGGTGCGAATAATGACTGATGAAACCAAACAGCACTGGTTTTGGAGCCCCGTTTTTGCGTGTCGGCGGGTTTATCTTCAGGTGATCGCGGCTTCGGTTCTGATTAATATTTTTGCGCTGGCAAGCTCGCTCTATATTATGACTGTATATGATCGGGTTATTCCCAATAATGCGATTGAAAGCCTGTGGGGGCTCACCATTATTATGGTGGTGATTATGGCGTTTGATCTTACGGTAAAAATTATTCGCGGCTCATTTGTGGATACGGCCGGTGCGCGGATTGATCGGGTGGTCTCTGACGCTTTGTTCCAACGCATTTCGCGGTTTGATATTGGCCTTAATCGTGAAACCACGGGCAAGCTAAATACAACGGTAAGAGAGTTTGAAATCTTAAAAGATCTTATCGGTTCTGGCTCCGGCATTGTCTTTGCGGATCTCCCTTTTATATTTTTGTTTCTGATTGTGATTTGGGGCATTGGTGGACCTATCGCGGCTGTACCGGCGATGATTGTGCCTGCCGTTATACTGGTTGGCGTTTTTGTGCAACCTTTCATGCGCCGTTTTGCAAAACTGGGATTGCAACAAGGGCAGGGAAAGCAAAGCGTGATGCTGGAAATGCTCAATGGGATGGAGACATTAAAAACCATTCCCGGCGTGTCGATTTTGCGGCGGCGCTGGTTGCGGTCTGTGATCAACCAAAGCGAGGCGACGCATAAGATGCGTTTTTCTGGCCAGTTCACCCAATATGTAACGCAGCTCGGCCAGCAAGTAAGCCAGGTCGGGATTGTTATTTATGGAGTTTTTCTGATTTCATCTGGCACGCTATCGATGGGCGAATTAATCGCTTGTGTGATTTTGTCGGGGCGCACATTAGCACCTTTAGGGCAAGTGACACAATTACTGGCAAAGTTTAACCAAGGGCTTGAGGCTTATCGTCATCTTGATGATTTGCTTGCGGGGGAGAGCTTGGAAGATAAAGGCAAAAAGCGTGTTTCGCGGGCGCGCTTAAGTGGTGAAATAAAAATCTCTGATATGAGTTTTACATATGAAGGCCAACAGCAACCCGCCTTAATGAATATTGATCTGGAGATTAAGGAAAAAGAAAAAATTGCTATTTT
Organism: Parvibaculaceae bacterium; assembly: GCA_965199285.1. GTDB lineage: Bacteria > Pseudomonadota > Alphaproteobacteria > RS24 > RS24 > CBDDGJ01. Next base: position 1,918,191 of record OZ240687.1, read on the forward strand.
GGGACCAATTGGTTCCGGCAAAACAACGCTTTTGCGACTTATTGCAGGGCTCTATGAACCGGATAAAGGGAATGTCTTATTTGATGGTGCGGATGTCAGGCAAATTCGCCCAGAAGATATGCGTCGTGATGTGAGTTTTGTGTTTCAGCAGCCAGTTTTGTTTTCAGGGACGATCCGTGAAAATCTGCTTATGGGCAAAGCCGATGCGAGTGATGCGGATTTGCTCGAGGCGGCAAAATTATCTGGTGTCGATCAGTTTATCGGCATGTTGCCAAACGGCTTTGATTTTCATTTAAGCGAGGGCGGGCGTGAATTATCTGGCGGTATGCGGCAAAGCATTGCCTTGGCTCGCGCGCTCATCGCCAAACCGGCGGTTCTGCTTATGGATGAACCGACCGGCGCTATGGATGCCCGCACGGAAGCTTTTTTGGTAAAACAATTAGCTAATGCCATCACTGATATGACGGTGATATTTGTAACCCATCGCGGCATTATGCAAAACCTTGCAGATCGTCTTATTGTGATTGAGCAAGGCGAAATAACGCTCAATGATACGCGCAAAAATATTGCCACAGCCCAAAAAGAAAAAGCCCAAAAAGAGAAAGTGCTGCAAGAACAGAAGGCGCAATCATCATGAAAAAGCTGGCGGAGAAACTGAAAGAAAAATTGCGCGAAAGGATCAATATAAATACAGATATAAAGTCTTATGTGCAGTTGCAATTTTATAATGATTTGGGGGTACGCATATATCGAAATTTTTTTGCTCCCCCTTCGGCCGATATGGCAGCAAAAATGCAGCTGGCTGATGTCGATTGGGGAGATGAAGACGGTTTTACCGATGATTTGCGATTGCGGGGCAATACATTATTTTTCCTGATCGCCTTGTTTTTCTTAATTGCGTTTATCTGGGCAGCCTTGGTGGAGCTGGATGAGGTGGTGCGCGCCGAAGCCACAATTGTACCGCCAAGCGCGGTGCAGCTTGTACAAAACCGGCAAGCCGGTGCGGTTGTCGATATTTATGTAAAACTTGGTGATCAGGTAAAAGCGGGGCAGGAGCTCTATCGGCTGGAAGATACGGATGCGCTTGCCAATTTTGATGATAATGAGATTAAAAACGCGACCGCGCGGGCAGCCGCCGTTCGCCTGGCCGCAGAAATTAGTGGCGCGGAGGAGGTTTTATTTCCCGATGAGCTTAAGCAAATCCGCCCTGATTTAGTTATTGCAGAAAAAGAATTATTCCGGCAAAGGCGCGAGGCATTGGATGGGCAGCTTGTTCTGGTGGAGCGTTCAATCCGCGAAAAGGAAGCGGAAATGAAAATGAACCAAATCCTTATTGAAACCCTTACAGAAGAATTACAAATTCTCGAACCTCTGGTAAAAGAAGGGCATGAACCGCGCATGACTTTGCTTGACAAAAAAAAACAGCTGGTACAAGCCGAGCATGGTAAGGTGCAGTCTGAATTAGCTGTAGAACGCGGGCGTGATGAATATGATTCAATCATTTCTGAATTTAAAGCACAAGCGGCGCGCGAACTTTCCGGAACCAAATTGGAGGTGGGACAAACCGCCGCCCGCGAAGCGGCGTTGAGGGGGAAAATCGACCAGACTGTAGTGCGCGCACCGGTAAGTGGTGAGATCTCTGCGGTTCACATAAAAACGGTTGGCGCGGTCGTACAAGATGGCACGGTGCTGGCTGAAATTGTACCAGCTGAAAAGAGCCTGCTGGTGAATGCACGTGTGCCGGCCGAAGATATTGCCAGCATTTATGTTGGGCAGACCGCGAATGTTGGCTTGTCGGCCTATGATGTGGCGCGTTATGGTAGTATGAAGGGGCAAATTGAACGAATTGCCTCTAACACCACGCAGCAAGAAGGCGTACCGCCTTTTTATGAGGTGATTATTATGATCCCGGAACCGAAATTATCGAAAAGCGAGCAAGAGGTTGAGGTGGTTCCCGGGATGACGGCGATTATTGATATTATCGGCCGCAAGCGTACGATTTTGGAATATATCCTCACCCCGCTTGAACAGGCCGCCGGGGTTGCGTTCCGCGAGAATTAGAATATTCGCGATATTGGCTAGATTTTGATCCTCCGGCAGGTTTTATAGTTTCGGCTTGGGAGGATCTTCATCAATATTAAGCAAATAGCTTTCGGGGTGATGAACCATATCTTTACCTTTGGGCTTATCCTTGCTGAACCTGCCCGCCGCCCATTTCACGGTATTTTTAAGTCCGATCATCAGGGTAACGATGATGATGGTAAAAGAGATAATCCATATAGCTTGGACAAGATCGGTTGAGGTGTGATATTTATTGAGCACATCTGCTAAAAAATTATACTCATGCATTGGTTTTTCCTTTCCGTTTTACATGGTCAAACAAAACAGCATCAGAAAAACAATATCTGATGCCGGGGTGTTCAAAAAACCATCTAAGAATAGCCACGACGCTTTTACCGCAAGCGGCTATTTTATAGCGTCGTCACCCCGACATAATAATAACGACAAATATGGGTGTCGATATAATGATCGGGCAATAAGAGGTTTTACGGCCGCTTATTGTCGGCCATCTTAGATGAGGGTTTTGAATCCCCCTTGTGCGGGAACTCCCCGCCACAGTTAACAGGCTACCATAAAAGGCGAAGAAGTCAAAGGGAGAAAATTTGGATGGTGCAAGAGAATAGAAATGCGACTAGCTGTGATCTTTCAGTAAGTTGTTCATTCGATTTCACTTATAGTGATTGGTATTACGACAATACTGACTGTGAAAGTCATGATTATAAAAAGGAAACCGAATGAACATTCACAAAAATGCCAGATTAACACCCCCCTTATTTATAAATAGTGGGTCGAGAGCAGATGTGTTGCGCCCTATCGGTTCTGCTCCTAAACTTTAATAAATAATATTTTCCTGTATCGTGATTATATCGCCATCAACTTGCAGCTGACCATTGCAAATTGTTTTGCCGTGTGGTGGTGAAAAAGCCCAGTCCGGCGTTACTGAACCATTCATATCTTCTATCATCATATTATAAAAGGTCATTACCCCTGAAGAAAATTCATCACAACTATTAATGTAATAAACTTCTAATGTCGCATTTATCCATGTAAATGGATCAGAAATAGCTTTTGTTATCAGGGTGGTAGACGCGGTCGTAGACGGCTCTCTCCAGCTCGTTGTTATCTCATAGCCGCCTTGTTCATCTAGTTCAATCGATCCGGAAATTATATCCCCTGGTTCTATACCGTAAATAAACGGACTATAATTTACGTGCCCAGCTATACAGCAATTCCAGCTTGAAATGTTCCAGGCCTGATTTTCAAATCCTAAAACGGGTTGAATTATCGTTAAAGAATTTTGAACTCCTATAAAATAGAATAATGTCTGGTTGCTAATATTTGTTGGTGTTTGCGGAACAATATATTCAGCGCTATAGTTTTTAATTGCGCTTGGCATAGTCCAGCTTACGAAATTGAACCAACTATGCGAAATTGGTAAGGATACGATGTCCGATTGTGCGGGTTTCTTTTGCAAGTGATCTTTATATTGAGTTTTCATGTTCATCACATGCTGTATACAATTAGGCTTAGGCTTATAAATCTGACTTGTTCCATCCGTATAGCTTGCTTTTAATCCCTCGCTTGTTTCTTCAATTACTGTATGATTGGGATGCTGGATAACACATTTCTTAGGGAACATCCCAAATGGTGTATTCACCATTTCTGCCGCAATAACTGTTTTGCCAATACTAAAAAAGACCATTAGTAATAGGCTCCACATCAAAGCCCTAATTGTATCTGATAACATATTATTTACTGTGTTCATGATATCCTCCTTAACCAATAAACAATTTTTGGTTTATATTTTTATAATGTGCAACCATTTATTGATAAATTTTAGAGGAATTAAGAGAGACAACAGCATTACAATTTATAAACTGCTCTTATATGTCTATAAAATCATCAGCCCACGGGCGATGGAAATTGCCCCGACAGTAAGGATGATGCGCTGCGTCCAGCGGAAAAATTGCGCGTCTTGCATATTATCCAAAATCGCTTTGCCCAAGCGGGTGCCGATAATTGTAAGCGCCCAACAGGGGATGAGAATCCACCAGCCCGCCCATTGCCATACCTCTTGCGCGGCGGCGCTCACCACCAGCCCATAAAATATAATTTTTGAGATATGGGAGGCCGCTTGGCTTACCGCTTTTGTGGCGACAACTTGATGACGGGTGAGCGGTACATTTTGGAAAAACAAATCCAGCACCGGCCCGCCAACGCCCGTGATTAAATTAACCAATGTGGTGATAAGCCCCACCAAAAAGGGACGAAACGGGCGGGTAATATCCAGCTTGATATGTTTCGGGAGGAGCAAAATAATATAGGGCAGGCTGCCAAGCGAAATCAACACATGCGCCTTTTCCGGCGTGAAGGCAATATAACCCATAAGCGCCATTGCAGTGCTTAAGCCGATAAGATAGCCCACCATAATCTGCCATTGAATATCATTGCGGGTAAGCCATGCCCGATAGCCATTTGACATAAGCTGGATAAGCCCATGCAAGACAAAAGCGATGGGAACCGGCAGAAACAGCGCCAGAACCGCCATTAAAACCATGCCGCCAACCATCCCAAACATGCCGGACATGGTGGCGGTGATAAGGCAAGTCGCGATAATTAATAGGCTTGAAAAAAGGCTCATATGCGCGCCTTACATACCATTGGTAATATCTTCTTTCGGGTCGCCATAACCGGCATCGGGCTGGATACGCAAATAAGCTCTATCCCCTTCTTTCTCGACAAAAGGGGTGACGGTGACAATCTCGCCGCAATTCTCAATGGCGGCCTCAACATTTACGCTTTGCGCCAGCTTTTCAACATTCATACGGGTCGGGAAAATAATCGTTAGCCGTTTGGCGGCGGCTTCCGCCAATGCTTTTTGCGGGGTAATCCAGATACTATCAATCCCTTCGCTGCCATCATGTTCGGCTAAATGGTCGGCCGGCATGCGGGCAATATAAAAATGCGTGTCAAATCGCTTCGGCATCATATCAGGTGTCACCCAATGCGCGAAATGGGTGAGCTTATCAATTGCGAAATCGAGATTTTCGGCAAGTGCAAAGTCAAGCATGGTTACCTCTTGCGCGCGGTCGTTAAACTTGTCACGCCAATCATTCAGGCTTTGTAAATCTGCGCCATTTATCAGTTCCGCTTGCCCTTTTTTACGCGCCAATAAAACCCCGCATTCTTCAAACGCTTCGCGAATAGCGCCAATCCGCAAGGCAAGGGCGCGGTCATCCAGCCCATCGGCAGAGGTACAATGCGCTCTTAATTGCGGATCAAAATCACTTTTATCTACCTTGCCACCGGGAAACACCAAAGCGCCAGAGGCAAAATCAATCTGATGATGGCGTTTGACCATAAACACTTCAAGTCCGTCATCGGGTGCATCGCGCAAAATCAGCACCGTTGCGGCGGGTATTAATTGGCTTTCACTCATATATTTTCCCTCTTATTTTGTCTCTTGCGGCATGAGTTTAGCGAGGTGATTGGGAACAAGCAAGTAGCGAAGCAAGAATAATATAAGCCAGCATCGCATAGACCAGTGCTTTAAAGTGAAACCCAAAATCGAGAATAAAGCCAAATAATGCCGGCGCAAGTGCGGTTGAGAAGATCATCACAGATGAGGTGATCGAACGAATGCTACCCAAATGCCTAACGCCATATAGCTCTGCCCATAAGCTGCCACTGGTTGGGACATTCACCCCCACCGCAATGCCGGCAAAAGCGAGGTATAAATAAAGGGCGCTGACACCAAATATATTTGGCAAAAGAAGAACCGCAAAACTGATAAGCAGCGGCAGGCGAGTAAATAGAAATAATTTGCGGGCGCTAAATCGATCGATCAAAGGGCCGGTGATGAGCCCCGCCGCGATTTTGCAAATTGCAAAAGCGCTAAACGCTAGCGCCAGATCAGCAATCTGCCAGTGATAATCTGCCAGCATGGCATGATGGTGAAAAAATGTGCCGGTGAGCAAAAAGGCAGGGGCGATATAAAGCGGCAGATAAAAATAAAAGCGATAATCTTTGAGCATTGAGGATGCGGTAAAATCGGGTGGCGGAGCCTCGGTTTTTACGCTATCTAACTTATATGTCGGTTCAAAGCGCGCCAGTATCGCTGCCATAGGCAGACCGAGACAAGCAAGCGCGAGCGCGAAATAAAGCCAGTTTTGTTGCCAGCTGAATATGGCAAGCAGCACCCCCGCAAGTAGGGGAAATAAGCCTTCTGTCACTGCTAAACCGGTTGAGACGATAGAGGTTGCAACACCACGATTTGTATCATAGCTGCGCGCCATTGCGGTGATCGAGATATGTGCGCATAAGCCTTGCCCGCAATGCCGCAACAAAAAGAGCGCGATGATAAAACTCACCACTGTCTGGGTGCTAGATAATAAAAATGCACCCGCGATCAGGCCAGCGAGAACCAAAACAGTAAATATGATAAGCGGTAGCCGATCAATAAAGCGCCCTGTGCACATCATCATAAAAGCGCTGGCAAGCGTGATGGCAGAAAATATGCCGCCCAAATCACTATGGCTGAGATTGAATTGCGCCTGCATATCGGCCGCGAATAAACCAATAAAATAGGTTTGGCCAAAGCTCGAAAACCCCATCAGTAAAAACCCAAATAGTAAAAACGGAAATTGCTGATAGATGAAGGTAAAATAATGCCGCATGTTTTCTTGTAGGCGAGATTACCGCCTGCTGCCAGAGATTATTTTTGCAAATTATTTTGTATGATCAATGCAATGCGGGGTGGCGGGATCAAGCGTTAGCGCGTGTCACTTATAAGTTGGTTCATCAGACACGCGCTAAGCTGTTGTTTTTACGCATATCCCAATTTTTTACAAATATGGCGGAAAAGTGCCAGAATTTATTATAAAAGTGCACTTTTCATGAGATATGCTCTAGGCGGGTTGGGTCAATTTCTGTTCCGCACATAATGCAAAAGCCAAATTCACCTGCCTCTATCCGCGCGAGCGCGGCATCTATACGTTTTAGTTGGATAGCACGGCGGCGCTGATTTTCCTTACCCATGGCTTGCTGTTGTAAGGCATCCATACGTGATAAGCGGCCCTGGGTGGTTTGATCCAGCGCTACTGGCGCGTGTGCCTCTTTTGTTTGCGCCTGCACAGATAAAATTTCCGCTTTGGCTTGTAAAAGCTGTATTTTATATTTATCACTATCATTCATGAATTATATGTAGCACGAATGAGGGAGGTTAACGATGCTTGAGGGATTAAAAATTATAGAAATGGCAACCTATATTGCCGCCCCTTCTGCCGGTGGGGTGATGGTCGATTGGGGCGCGGAAGTGATTAAGATTGAGCCTCTATCTGGCTGCCCGATGCGTAAATTTTACGCCTCCGCCATGACCGATAATTATCCTGATAATCCGGTTTTTGATCTCGATAATCGTGGCAAAAAAGCAATCGCAATTAACACGTCAACGCCAGAAGGGGCGGATATGGTTAAAAAGCTGGTTGCGGATGCGGATGTGTTTTTAACCAATGTCCGCCCCGCCCAGCTTAAAAAACAAGGGTTGGATTATAATAGCTTAAAACAAGTCAATGAAAAACTAGTCTATGCCAGTGTCACCGGTTTTGGGCTTGAAGGTGAAGAAAAAGACAAACCCGGTTTTGATACGGTTGGGTTTTGGGCGAAATCAGGCATGGGCTGGATGATGACCCCAAAAGGCGGATCGCCTGCGCCTTTACGGACGGCCGCCGGTGATCATGTAACCGGCTTGGCGACAGCTTCCGGCATTTTGGCGGCGGTTTTCAAAGCCCAAAAAACCGGTGAAGGGAGTTTGGTCGAAAGCTCGCTTATCCGTTCCGCTGCTTATATGGTGGGGTCTGATTTTGGCACTTATTTACGCTATGGGCGGGTTGCCAGATCGCGGTTGCGACATGAGCCGGTTGTCGCACTCAATAATTTTTATGAAAGTGCGGATGGGCATTGGTTTTATACCAATTCACGCCCCAATGAACCCGATTGGCCAGATTTTGCCCGCGCCTTTGGGTTAGAGACGCTGCTTGATGATGCCCGTTTCACCAGCCAGCAAGACCGGCGCAAAAACTCTGAAGCGCTGGTGAAGATTTTTGATGAGGCTTTTGCCACATTAACCCTTGATGAGATTGGCAAGCGATTGGATGAGATTGGTTTCATCTGGTCGCCGGTGCAATCTTTCGAACAAGCGGCGGACGATCCGCAAATGATTGCCGCTGGCGTGTTTACCGATATCCCAAAGCAGGATGGCAGCAGCTATCGCGGGGTTGCGTCACCCATTCGGTTTGGCGATGGCAGCGCCCACCCGCGCGGCGCATCACCAGAGGTTGGACAGCATTCGGAAGCTATTTTGCGCGCCGCCAATATTGCTGATGATGAGATTGCCGACTTGCTTGCCAAAGGCATTATCAAGCAAGGGTGATTGATCTTAATATCTAATTATTGAAACCAACCTCATCGATCAGCTTGCTGGCAAGAGGGCGATGGGTTGCTATGTCATTAATCGCTAGATCATCCGCCATATAAGCGCCCCAACTTGCTACCAAAGGTGAGATCGCGACAGATTGGTGAACCGGATATTCAAAATTGACTTGCGCATAAAATTCTTGCGCTGATGGAGAGGATAAAAATTCCATCAAAGCAAGAGCCGCTTCCCGATTAGGGGCATGTTTGGCCATAACCATGCCGGAAAGATTGACATGGGTTCCACCATTTTCAAATTGCGGGAAAACCAGGCGGATGGAGTCCGCCCAATCTTTTTGTTCCGGGTTTTTCTCATTGGTTTGCATTTTGCCCATATAATAAGTATTTGCGATGCCAAAATCACATTGCCCGGCATAAATGGCACGCGCCTGGGCGCGATCATTACCCGCAGGTCGCTGTACGAGATTGGCTTTAACGCCTTCGAGCCAGTCACGCGTTTTTGCTTCACCGTGATGGGCGATCATAGCGGCAAACAGGGCGATGTTATAAGGATGCTGCCCCGAACGTAAGCATATCCGCCCTTTATATTTAGGATCTGCCAGTGCTTCATAAGTAAGCGGCGCTTCTGTCACCTGATCTTTGGCCGCATATATAACCCGCGCCCGGCGGGTAAGACCAAACCACGTTCCCTCTCTATCGCGATAATTCGCCGGTATATTTTCATCCAATATAGGGGATTTTACGACTTGTCCAACCTTGTCGGCAGCCTCGACAAGGCGGCCAATATCGCTTGCCAGAATAAGATCAACCGGACTTTGCGCCCCTTCGGCAATGGCGCGCTCAATCAAGCCCTTTTTGGCAAAGACAATATTAACCTCTATCCCTGTTTCGGCTGTGAACTGATCCACCAAAGGCTGGATAAGAAAGGCTTGCCGATATGAATAAATGTTAACGCTTTTCACCTGCGCCGTTTCATCCACGCTTTGCATGCGTTGACTGATAAATATTGTACCGCCAATAGCAGCCAAGAGCGTAAGACATATGATAATCCACCGATTCATTTTGTTTCCTTTATAATTGCGGGTATTTGCATCTGATAATTATTCTCACCTTAATAATAAAAATGATAATCATTGTCAAATATAAAATAATCTGGATTTATCCATGCTCAATTTATTGGATATAAATTTTGAGGCTTTGTTTGTGGGTGAAGGGATAAAGCGAAGAGATAAGATAAAGAGATAAGAGGAGTGACGCCAATTTATTACAAAAGGTGGCGGCGGGCTTGCGGTTGTTTTTTTAGGCAGCAAGCTTTCCTTTTTCCATGTAACCATCCAAATGAACGCCGCCGCGCTTTTATGTCTATATGTTTGCACGCGAATACCCTAACGGGTATCGCTGTTTTTCTCGTTCACGCTAGTGATGCTTACGCATCACTGCTGCACGGGCGCGCCCCAATTTATTACAAAAGATGGCGGCGGGCTTGCGGTTGTTTTTTAGGCGGCAAGCTTTTCTTTTCCCATGCAATTTTATCGGTTTGACAGTGCTGTAAATCATACTTAATATACCAATCATTGCAGCAAATTCTGCAATCGGGTTCAACACCCCGTCCATTTACTGGCGTATTAAGAATACGCCTAAGGCGATCGCCGTTTGCGCCGTATTTCTAATACGGTCGGACGGCGTGAGAGCCTGAGCCAGTAACAGGCGTGTTGACTCGTGTCCGTCCGGCTACCAATCTTTTCATATTGTAGACCGGACATAACAAACAAGACAGGAGTTACGTTATGTCAGAAGAGCAAGCCGAATTCTCAGCATACAAAAAGACGAGTGAGGCAGATAAAGAGACGGCCAAAAAATATGGCGACTATATAAGACGAAACCGTAAAACCCATGATCATAATGATCCACTATTCGACAGTATTGATAGAATGGATGAGCTTACCCAAAAAGACTATCGGTTATATCGGATGATTGGTGCGTTGAAAGGGTTAAAGCATATCCAGGAAAAGTGCACTTTTATAATAAATTCTGGCACTTTTCCGCCATATTTGTAAAAATTTGGGATATGCGCAAAAAAAACAACTTAGCGCGTGCCCGATGAATCAATTCATAAGTGACACGCGCTAGCTTATGCGCTTGATGAGATGGATGAATTGGGGGCGCTTGAATGTATATCTTTTGCTTGTATCATCGAGCTTATCCAAGAAGATGCAATAAGATTATGGCATGAGATGGAGATAAAAGAGGTGTAGGGACATAGAGCGGTGAACGAGAAAATATCGCTTATAATCGCTGCAAGAGGCGCAGCGATTTTACTGCGCCCACTTCTTCAAACAAGCCGCTTTTTAGGGCGAGCTGATAGATTTCATAAGGCGGGCGGCCGCCATCTGCCGGATTGGGGAAGACATCATGAATCGCCAAAATGCCTCCACTTATTAACTTGCCCGCCCATTGCCGATAATCTGTGAGCGCTGCCGCTTGCGAATGGCCGCCATCGATAAACACAAAATGCACAGGGTTCGTGATAATGCGCGCTGCCATCGCCGATTGTGTGATGAGGGGGATAACCACATCTTCAAGTTGTGCGTGCCGCACTGTTTCACGGAAATGCGCAAGCGATGACATGCCTTTGGTGTGCGGATCATATAAATCCGGATCATAATAGTCTTCCCCCGGTTGATTTTCTTCCGAGCCTTTATGATGATCCACCGCCAGCAAAAGACTACCTATCTGCTTACAAGCCGTGCCGAGATAAACCGTAGACTTGCCGCAATAGCTACCAATCTCGACACATAAACTATGGGGGCTATCGGCAGCATAATCTAGCACCGCTTGATAAAGCGCGCGGCCTTCATCAGGGTCAAGAAAGCCTTTCACATCATCTATATTTATCGGTAAATCCATGCGCGTTTAAGATGACGCAGCCTGTTGCTTGCGGGCTTGCAATTTGTTTTGAATGTCTTTGTGCTCTTGCTCGTTTAGCTGAAAGCGCGCCAATAAATAGGCACCAAATAGATAAGTGACAAACGGTATCAGCGCATAGAGGCCACGCAATGTCCAAACCACTTCATCATTTTGCGGCTGGTTGGGCACAAAGCCCGCAATCGCCAACGCAAAGCCCACCATAGACAGCATAATGCCATAAGCGCTTTTTTGAACAAAATACCAAGCGGCAAAATAAGCGCCCTCTTTACGTTCGCCGGTCATATATTCATCATAATCGATAATATCAGCCTTAAGCGACGGGCTTACCGTACTGCCGCAACTATTGGCAGCGCCCGCGATAAATGCCATGCTACAGACAATCACATCGCCCCAAAATCCGGGTTGCGCAAAACCCATGCCGAGATAAGCAAACGCGGTCGTAATCATCGCCCCCATCCATAAATGTTTTTTATTAATGTGCCGCGCAATCGGAATCCAAATCGGGGTCACCGCAAAAGAGGGAATCATAAAACATAAAATATAAAGCGGCGCGGCGGTTGGATTATCCATCACATAGGTGGCAAAATAAACCGTCACAATGGTGATGGTTGCAATCCCAATCGTTTCGAGAAAATTGGCAATGATAATCAAGCGGGCATGTTGGTTTTGCCAAATATCTTTCACCGCTTGCCATGATTGGCGGGGGCGCTTCTCCATCGCTTCCGACCGCTCGGTCAGAAACGCCACGCATATGATCGCACAGATAATCATCAACCCGCCAGCATAGAGCGATTGCTGTTCAGAAATCGCCCGCGCGGTGGCCGCCCCTTCTTGTTCGGCTTTTAATAAAAGCGACATTGTAATCAGTGCCAGCGTATAGCCACCAATCCAAGCCGCATGGCGAAAGCCATAAATTTTATTGCGCTCGTGATAATCGGGCGTAAGCTCCGCCCCCCACGACATTTGTGGCACCACAAAAATCGTCATGGCGGTGAAAAACAAAAATATGCCTGCCGCCATCCATGCGATAAGCTCTGCTTCAGACAGGCTTACGGGCGGCGCGTTTAACATCCAGAAACTCAATGCAATGGGCACTGCAGACGCCAGCACCCAAGGTCGCCGCCGTCCCCAGCGCGTTTTGGTTTTATCAGATAAATAACCCACCAGCGGATCGGTCACCGCATCCCAAAAGCGCGAGAGACCAAAAATCAACCCCATCACCGCCGGCGCAATCAGCAAAACATCGGTCGCATATTTTAAGACATAAAGATTGACCAAACAAAACATATAGCCCGCGCTTATATTGGGCAATGAAAAGACAAATAATTTGCGATAGCTAATTGCTTCCCTAACCATTGATGATGGCTTGCTTGATGCTGACATTACGCCCCCTTTTTCAGCTACAGTGCCAAAAAAAATAAATATTGCAAGATAAAAACGAAACCGGCAGTATGACGCGGATGACACAAAAGGCGTAATAAAGCGGGGGGAAACCATGAACCAGAAACCATATCAGCAAGCGGGCTTACAGGGGCTTATTCTGTTTGGGCTTATCGCTTTTGCAGCCGCTTTATTATATGAGCAGGGGCTGATTGATATTCTGCTCGCCGGTGACCGCTCGCGCCTATCCATCATCATTGCGGCGATATGGTTGGGGATGAGCTTGCGCTGGTTATATTTATTATTTTGGTATGACCGCGCCCTTGACCTCTCTCGCGACATTGATCGCGGGCGGGCAATCGATCAAGAGCAAGCAAAGCGATGGATGAATCATGGCTGGTTTGCAGCAGATGCGGTGCTTAAAATTGGTCTATTGGGAACCATTATCGGGTTTATCCTCATGCTCGCCCCCATTCGCGAATTATTGAACTTCGATCCTGCCAGTCTACAAATTGCGATTCAAAAAATGAGTGCTGGCATGGCGGTGGCGCTTTACACCACCCTATCTGGTCTGGTTGCGAATTTGCTGTTGCGGTTACAATATCAAATCCTTGCCGACCGGATAAGCCGCGCAAGTGGCCCAAACGGAGAGTCTAAATGAGCCTCACCGCCCCGCCAGATGAACAAAATGCGTTTACCGATATTTTGTTCAATGCGCTATTGGGCTTTGCCTTTATGTTTGTGATTGCCTTTGCGCTCATCCGCCCCGAACCGGTTGATGGCAAAATCACCCCTAAGGCAGAATTTCTCATCACCGCGCAATGGCCGGATGGACATCCGGATGATATTGATCTTTTGGTTGAAGACCCAAATGGCGAGCTGGTTTGGTTTGACCGGCGCGAGGCGGGATTAATGCATCTTGAACGCGATGATCGCGGGCGGCTGGGCGATTTTATGCGCGTCAATGGGGATGAAATTGAAAACCCAATTAATCAGGAAATCGTGACATTGCGCGGCTATACGGCGGGTGAATATGTCGTGAATGTTTTGCACTATAAAGCCCAAACCGGAAAACCGGTGGAGGTGAAAATCAAGCTCGAAAAGCTGAACCCAAGCGTGAAGATTGCCTATTCTGGCACGATTATATTAACCGGCGCGGGTGATGAAAAAACCGCTTTAAGATTTGTTTTAGCCGCCGATGGCACGATTGGCGAGATTTACACAAGACAGAAGCACCTTATCCGCGAGGCGGTGAAATGATAACCCTCATTCTCATTTTATCATGCGCTTATGCTGTGATTGCCGGCCTTTTGCTTCACCTCAATTTACGCAGCCATCATGCCCGTGGGGTGAAGCTGGGGGCGATTATCCTCGTCACCGGATTTTATTTTATCAGCTTTTATCATATTGGCGATTTGCGCGGCCATGCCGTGCCAGACACGCCGCCTAACCCGTTCAAACTGCATTGGGCAATCATTGAAGAACCCGACAAAGCCACCCGCAGTAAGGGGCAGATTTACATCCTCGCGCAAGCGCTTAATAAATATGGCAGCACCATAAATCACCCCCGCCTTTACGCCCTGCCCTTTTCGCCAGAGCTGGCGCAAGCGATTGAAAACGCCCGCCAAGCGATTGAAGATGGCACGCCTATCCAAGCCAATCTCAATATTTATAAAGCCAAAACGCCCACGCGCGAACCCCCGCCCGATCCACCTCAGCAGCAAGAAGGCGTGACCGCTTTGCCCGACCCGCAAGGTGAAAATCTGCAGCTTAACTTCAAACCCATTGTCGCCCCCGCGCTGCCCCCAAAGCGAAACTAATACGCAAGCTATATTAAGCGCATAAGGGGTTACCCTTTCTGGCACTTTTCATGAGATATGCTCTAGAGAAGAGATATTAAATTACCAGAATATGTAATTGTTAGTTCAAAAAATCAATTTCAAGAGGTGTTATATAGTTAGGTATATAAGAACCTAAAATTATTTTAGTGGCCCATCAAGCGGAACTTATCTCAACGTTTTTTCTAGGCGTTCATAATGGCTCAGATGCTTTTCCGAATCCTCCTGTTTAAGTTCACTGCGGTTTTGGAGTTTCCATTTCACGGCGGGGAAGCGGGCGAAATTATGGATACTCCAATCCGGTTCGCAATTCTCGAAGCTAAGAAGGAACTCTTTATCCTGCTGTGTTAGATTGGCGTTGATTGTTGTGACCAATTCCGTGCGGGTCTGTTTAAAATCACAATAAGAAAAGACAATATCTGTCATGCCGGTAAACTGATTTTTGAAGGTTTGTTGTTGATTCTGAAAATTCGGCGCAAGTATTTCATGTATCGGTCTGTTGCCGGAAAGCAGGCATAACAGAAAGCCTTCCCGTACCGTGTCGGAAAACCCTTCCGTTTCGAGCAATAGTTTTACATCGAATAAATCGCGCGGATGTTGCCTGTCCAATGTGGCGCAAATCTTGCCGCCATAAAGCTGGCCGAAAGGAACAATTTGCATGACAGATGAAGTGTTATATGATTGTTGAGCTTTTTCACATAAGACCATGCGCTCCGGCGGGTGAAGTGTGCCGCGTGCGACCAGATTAACTTCAAGTTTAATTTCCTCTCCACTGGCACGAATAATGATTTTGCCCATATCGGGTCTATCTATTATTTGTCCTGCGGTAATGTGGCTTCAATATGGCTCTTAATACGCCCGATCGCATTGGCAATACTTTCAAATGTTGTTGATCTGCCTTCAAGCGGCAGATAGGTTAAATCAATATCGATCGATAGGCGTGGCATATCACGCACAAAAAGATTAATCGCTGTGCCGCCATGCAGAGCAAAACACTCTTCTTTTGCAACACAGGGGAGAACTCTTAGCAGCAACTCGACTTGCTTTTTATAGTTCCGATTGGTCATTTTTCTCAAATTCTTTCGGGACGGTTATTTTATATTTGCTTATATATACGCCATTTTTGACGAGGCTTCGTGTGCCGGCGCCCAAATCGATATGTGATAAATCCACAAATTCCAACCAGCCATGATTTAGTTTTTCCGCGAGGTAAAGGAACAGGCGTTTAACTTTTATGGATGAGCAATTTTCCAGCAAGACTTGTACGGTTTGAGGGCGTAAATCATTCATGCCTTGCATTAGCTCATAGCATTCAAAAAGCTCTTGATGTTTGGGGGCAAGGTGTAGGCATTCCAGCATAGCGCGGGTGGGGCTTGATATTTTCACCGAAAAGTCATTATGCGGGAAATCTACTAACCCCATATCGGCAGGCAGAAAAGACGTCGAATAATAATTTATTCTTGTTTCCCACTCATTCTTTTTGAACCATAAAGGTAATGTTGTTTTAGGTGCCCCTATCAAGATGGCACGCCCGGCGCTAAAGTCGACATAATGTGCACGACCAAGAAGTGACAGAGCTGTTCGCCCGCCGACATGGATGGATAAGCCCATGAGGTTTTGCAGCGCATATAGCCCCCCTAAATAATCAACTGTTTCGCCGCTCCGCTTTAGAGCTCCCCTCCCTACGGATTCGAGCCATAGACCTTTTCTATAGTATTTTTGTAAATCCAAATTATACCCTTGTGATGTCAGCCATGATGATGGCAAGACAACGCCTGAGGGGGTTGTTTTCAATATCTTGTTTATTTTAGTTTCTATATGGGTAGCCATACTACCTATATACAGGTTTATATAAACAGATTCAAGGAATATGTTTATTATTATTCTTAAATGGGTGGTTATACCCCCTATATCCAGTTAAAAATAAACAGGTCTACTTCTGAATAAACGGAATGATGTTTGTTTCCTCCTCAATGCCAAGCAAAAGGCTATTAATATGATTTGAAACTCTATCGGCAGCATCTGCAAGGGCATGGTCAACATGATGAGCATAGCGGGCGGTGACGCTTCCGGCACGATGGCCGAGCAAACCAGCTATGGTTAACTCGCTATAGTTAAGCATATGCGCCATTGTCGCGAAGCTATGACGAAAAGTGTGTAAGGTAACATCTTCCAGTTCCACTTGTTTCATGATTTTTGCCATTGGTTTTCTGATGTTATCTATAGGCCCTTCGCGTCGCTGAGACGGAAACACCCACGCGCTATCATGTGTTGTAAGTTGTCGTTGTATAATCTCAAATGCAGAACTTCCGCATGGGCGGATTTGTGCGCCGGTTTTAGTATCTTCAAATCTTATGGACCTTCCCACTTTATCTACTTCTGAGCGTTTAAGGTTAAGTATCTCATTTTTCCGGCAACCGGTTAGAGCGACGAGCTTTAAAACATTTATGGCTGTCGCAAAACCATTTTGATTGTCTAAAGCCTTGAAACATTCACCGAGCGAGCGATATTCCTCCTCATTTAAATATCGTGTTCTTGCTTTTGGAGCAGGTCTATCGACAAGTGTGCAGGGGTTTTTATCAATATAACCTTTTCTGATGGCGTAGTTAAAAATAGCGGATAGCGTGACGATGGCGTTTTTAGCAATGGATTCTCCACCTGTTACATGAGATATACCCCCAGATTTAGTTTGAAATGTCTTTTTTGTTTTTCCTGATTTAACGTTCAGTACAAAGCGTTCAATGTCATCATGCGCTAAGGATTTAATATTAGCATCACCGAGAAGTGGTTTAACGTGCTGCTTAATAATGCCTCGATAGGATTCTAAAGTTCGTGGTTTTAATGGTCTTCCGCGTTTCAGAATAATACCGCTCTGCAAAGCTTGGTAATACTCATCGCAAACAAGTTCTATCGTTATGCTACCATCAAGTTTAGCTTTCTTTCTATCGTTTGCAGGGTCATAACCACGTGCAATATCTCCGAGATATGCTTGCGCCACTTTACGCGCTTCGTTTAAGGGGATGGCTCCAAAACGCCCAATGGTAATTTTTTTGAAGAAAAATGGTGCCGGCAGAGAGACTTGAACTCCCGACCCTCTGATTACAAATTAGGTGTCCCCCAGATGACATGCTTTTTTCGTTCAAAATAAATAAGTAAAGACAATATGTTATTAAATTTTTTAGGTTTCCATGAACCTCTAAAAATGCTGTGGGCAACACATGGGCAACAAAACGAATCAATTTTTGGTAATGTATAAAAATTCCTTTCATTGTTTCCTTGCAAATTAAAGAATTTCTCTCACACACAATAGTCCGATTTACGAGGAGCAGACCACGATAAGAATCCTTGTTCCAAGTGTTGAGGCAAAGAAAGTTCAGAATTACAACCATTTCCCTTGCCATACGACATGGCCGATAATCTCTACTGTTTGGTCAAGAAAGCGTCCTGCATAATCAGGGTTATCAGAATCCAAAAGCCATTGCCCTGCCTCAAGTTGACGCAAGCGTTTCACGATAACTCCATCTTCCGAGCGTGCAACAACGATCTTGTTTGGTATGAGGTTCGTCTTCGAACGGTCAACAAGGATGGTGTCTTCGTGTAACAGAGTTGGCATCATGCTATCACCGGTCACTTCAATAGCGGAAAGATTATTTGGATAAAGCGTTTTTCTTTGCAATGCCTCTTTTCTAAAGGCGAGTAGGCTTTCCGGCGTTTCCGATATGACTTGTGCACCGTCTCCCGCTGCTGCTTGAACGGGGAGCTTGGGGACGAACACATGATTTTGTAAATCTACTGTATTTATCCGCTCTTGCCTCTCTACTTCTTGTGAGATCGTTTTCACCGAAACGCCTAACGTTGCGAGCAATTTACAAGCATCGGAAAAAGAAGGCATATGACCACTCCGAATATTTTTAATGCGATCGGGGAGTCCGAATGCCTGTATTGAGGCTTGTCGTGCGGTTAGCCCCAATTCGTCCAAGCGGTCATTGATCAAGTTCTGTAATGATTCGATATCCATAAATGAGATAATATTATCTTATAAGAAATATTTCAAGAAGAAAATGATTGAGAATAAGGTAATTATACATTATTAATTTCTATAATACACCCATTCATCGCTTTTTTGTAATGAGCATGGGTATATTTGCCTTATAGGATTAGAGTGATTATGAATAATTTATTGGAACTGGCTGAAGAATGGGGGCGCTATTATAATGTTACGCATTGGCGCGTTGCATATCGGGCGACGGGTAATGGTCAGTTTTTCAAAAATTTACGTAATGGCGCAGGCTGCACGCTTAAAACACATGATAAAGTTCTATACTGGTTCAGCACGAATTGGCCGGAAGACTTACCCTGGCCAAAGCACATAAACAGACCTTTGTGCGCGAAAGGATGATTATGATTCTGCCCTGTCCATATTGCGGTGAAAAATGTCAGAGCCAAATTTATGCACGCCATACATTATTAAATTACGTTTTCGGGTTTTGCTGCTCTAACATTTCTTGCGCCGCGAGTTTTATCGCTGAATTGACGATATTTGCGTGTCTACGTGAAAGTCTGTCACCAAATCCGGATTGCCCGCCAATTTTA
This sequence comes from Parvibaculaceae bacterium, assembly GCA_965199285.1. Lineage (GTDB taxonomy): Bacteria > Pseudomonadota > Alphaproteobacteria > RS24 > RS24 > CBDDGJ01. Next base: position 1,937,423 of record OZ240687.1, read on the forward strand.
CACCTCAAAACGGCAGGCGGGGCCTGGAAGGATTTTAAACTTGCATCAGGTAAAAGCCGAAATCGGCAAAACCCCTTATGCCCGCATTGTAATACGGCGGTAAAGATTAAGAAAACGGATCGTATAAGTGAGACTTGCCATGTTAAATATATGGTTTGCCCTTCGTCTTTGTGCCAATTTGTTTTTAAGGCAGAGATTGATATAACCAAGCTTCTATCACCGCCATCGATTGAAACCTGCGGCGTGTCCCTACCACGTATTGATAATCCACATCATTATGTCCATACATTACGCCAAATCAAATTTGATGGAGAATTAAGATGCAAAACATAAATCACGGAGACAAAATTGTAACGGTTCAACAAGCCGCCGATTATCTTTCCTTATCTACTGCAACCTTGAACAAGTGGCGTTGCCAGGGTGGTGGTCCGGCTTATATTAAATTGGGTCGCGCCGTCAGATATAGGTTGGATGATTTACAATTATTTCTGGAAAAAAGCAGAATGCAGTAAACTTCTGAATATTAATTCGATGTCATTCCATTTTACGCTGTTTTCGGAGGCAGGGTTGGGGATTTAGAGCATATTACAAGTTTTCTAGACCCGCGCGTCATAGCCACATAGAGATTTTTTGCATCAAGTCCATCGGCATTAAGTATAACCGCCACATCTGCTTCCAAGCCTTTCAGCAAAAGAGTGCTGCCAACCGCTCTTTGAGGGAGAGGTCTTCCTAGGATTCTATTTTCTTCTCTGGTTTGGTTAGCCGCTGCCACGAAGGTTAAGTCGCTACTATCACATAGTTGCATTGCCTTAATACATGCTCTTAAAACTGCCGGACGATAGGTTTCAGTACCGCCCTGCTTACTAATCCCTACTAATAGCTTAACGGCATTTGTAAAGGTAGGGTTTTTTATGAATTCTATAGCTGTTTCTTCAACATGGTTCGGTTCTTTTCTTGCTGTTCCTTTCAACAGCGTTTGAACTCTGGTGATTAAGTGATCGGCTCCTACATTTGTCATTAGCGTTTCTGCAAATTTAGCGATTTGAGAAAGTGCGTCATTATTCGTTAATGAAAAACAACGCGCAAAATCTGTTAAATCACGCAAATCCACAGCCTCGACAATTACGGCTCCGGGAACTGCCTTGGCAATTTGATAGCGCCTCCCCAAATTTTTACTTTCCCCTATAATTAATACTCCCCCATCTTTGACAGGAGATTTTTCACGTGCCGCCCTTAATAATTTTTTATGGTCATCATTCCCATCTAATCGCACCCATTGCACTTCACGAGGTGCTGAACTGAGGTCAATCTGTTGACCGTTAAGTAACGCCCCCCTTACCGCAAGAAGCCATTTCCCAAGTGATTCACAACCCGCATTATTCCAACGCCACGGAGTATCCAGTTCACCTTTAATCGGAAAATACTTGCAGACATGTTGTTCCCAATCGGCAAGCTTATCGGTGCCAAAGTCAAAGATTGCCTGTAACGGGTCTCCAAGAACACATGTGTTAAGAGATTGAGATGCACAACATATGATAGTGTGTTGAGATTGCGAACAGTCTTGATATTCATCGACAATCAGATGCGAATAGCTTGCTTCAAGAATATCACTAATATGGTTTTCTTTTAGCAGTGTGCAGGCTGCTTTCCTAATAAGAGGGTAGTCATTTCTAGGATTATCTAGATTTAATGTGCTTGCTTCAATACCGGATCGTGTCGGAAAAAATGAAGCGAGTTTTATTGCCCACCCATCAATGGTAGATAGTTTATATTTCGAAGAATGGACATTTAATGCATTTAGCTTTGCCCGCAATGATGCAACCCCCGCATTGGTATGCGTGAGAACCAATACGGGTTTAGCAACTGGATTAGCACTTAGAGTTTCCGCAATAAGATGGGTTTTGCCACAACCTGCCGGTGCGGTGATAGTGCCTTTTGTGATTTCTAGGAGGTTTAAAACCTTAGGCATCACTTCTCGCCCATGTAAAGATTTCGCCGACTTTTTCCCTGAACTCTTGGGCAGAATTGTCGAGATTTGGAGCTATTATTTCTTTGCCTATATGTTCCATTGCGGAAACATTCTTAAACCATGGATTGCTTTTGTTTTTAGATGCTTGCGCTATCCAACACCGCGCTTTTTCTCTTTGCTCTTCATTTTCCGTGTTTTGCGTGAATATCTCATTATAGCTTGAAAGCGAGAAATTATTCCCAGACACGGATTTGAGATGCTTATTTATTAACTCATCATCGTGTATGCTTTTTGCATATTCAACCAATTTAACAACCGTTTCGTCACAAACAGATAGAAAAATTTCATCTTCAATGGAGTGGTTATTCTCCCAGAAAAACAGCTTACCGTCTTCGGAAATAAAACTCTGCTCAGCAGTTGAATCGGGCTTTCTGTCATTATCTCGTAAAACGGCAACATTATATCCCAAATCTAATAACGGATTAGCTCTGCTATAGATTTTATCTACCCCACCGGCATTTACTAGACAGATTCCAAGAGCGTGAATTGAAGTTTCCTCTTTGGTTTCTGAGAAATATTGGTCCAACCCGCGTATAAATCCGACCTCACTTGCCCCTTCACATACCAGAACCTTTAGAGCAAGAAAAGCCTCGGGGCAGCTTCTAATCGTCCCTTGAATATCATCATTTGTTCCTATATGAACGCAATTATGAGAGTTTTCTTCAGGCTTCAAAATATATAATTGCTTTCCGGAGAGTTCTCTCAGAGCAATCGGAGAGTGGGTGGTCATAAATGCTTGGAGCGGTTCGGAAGATTCTTTTGCCCCCAATGAACCAAGGAAACGAATAATTCTATGAGGCTCAAGACCGTATTCAAGTTCATCTATGAGAAGAATGGAGGAAGATTGAGCAGCCTTTCTTTGCAAACCGGCAATAAGTAAACGTGTTGAACCTATTCCAAGGTTCTTGAGGGGAACGCCCTTTGCATCATGCAGGGAAATCGTGCCCCCACTAAACGATATGGAATGAGCATCAAGCATTGCTTGAACCGCACCATCTGTCGGTATACCTAATTTATTCGCAGTGTTGTCAACAATTTCTAGTGCTGTAGATAATTGTTCTTGGGCGTTATCCCCAAATGCGGCGCGCGCATCTCTTGCCGCCTTTGTAAGTGCTGCCGAAGCATCTGGCGTTTCTTCCGATAACTTATTCAGAATAGAGCCTTTTCTCCAGCTTAAATTAAAATCGGATATATTGCCTATTCGAGTGGGAGAAAGTCGAACACGGTCAGCCCAATTTAGATTACGCGACAATCCTTGAGCCTGTGCCCGCTTGGAGAGAAGACTCCATTCTGGTTCAAGATCTGCCCCTACCCTTAGGTTGATAGAAAGAACGGTTTCCAACTTATCGCCGGGTTCATCTTCAATATTTCCATTTTGATTACAAAAACCCCGCAGATAATTTCCATAAACTTCCATATTTTTCAGCTTATCGTCTAAACTGCCAATCGTTACTGTAATGCTAATAGGGTTATCGACATTTAATTGGTAAAAGTCTGTATCGGAAAAGGCAATGCTTCGCTTTGCCCCAATGCAAAAATCTATCGCATCTAATAATGTTGACTTTCCGCTATCGCCATGTCCGATTAAGCAGTTAATGCCGTTAGAGGGGTTCCATTCTAACGCTTGTATTCCTCGGAAATTTTTTATTTCTAATTTTCTAATCCTTGCCATGCCATTTTCTTTCTCATCTAACTATAAATCATTCCAGCACATTTTGACATGCTGCCATCAAGTTAATCTATTTATAACTTGATCCACCCTCTATAATCGAGTCCGTTTTTCGAGAGGCAGGACATATTGGGTTAGCTCTTTTAGCCAAACCACAGCAAAGTAGATCTTTTCATCCACGTAAGGCTTATGTGGATGAGTTTTAATTGAACAACCTTTCGTTTTCGTCAATCTAAGCATGTTGAAGAAATGGAGATTTGACATGCACAATTTGAAACGAACGGACAGCCGTAATGGTGCGGCTCTAATATCAAGTTTAATCCTCACATTTGCGGCAATCACACTCATGGATGGTGTGGCTCTTGCTAATGAGACGACATTGCGAGCGGCGACGGATGCTTTTGCTGGTCCTGCGGTGGCGGTTTATGACCTTCTGGATAGTGGTATCGGAACGCTTGCCTCGCTCACCGCGCTAGGTTTAACAATTGCGGCTTTGGTGAAGGGCTGGAACACGCCAGTTGCAGCTGGTGGGTTGGGTGTTGCTGTTGCGGCACTTAACGGGCCAGACATTATCCTTAACTTACGCGGCACTGCCGTCATTTTCTAAGATTAGGATTATCTGATGATGGGAAATGACGATAAATGGCGTGTGCCTAAGCGCTTGGATGAACCGCTAAAGATATGGCTGTTCTCGCCGACGGAGTTCATGATTTTCTGCGGCGCCTTACTATTTGGGGTCTTAGCAAATTACCTACTGACGGTTTTCATCTGCTGCACATTATTCCTCATCGGGCAGCGGAAGCTGGTGAAGGCTTATGGCAATGCGTGGTTTTATCAGCTTTGCCTCTGGTTTCTTCCGATCAAACTTCCCGGCGCGTCACAAAGTTGGAAGCGACATTATCGGGGGTAGTTCATGGACAGCACATTTCTACAGGAAAAATACAATATTTTGAGCAAGCGCTTCGTGATTGCTGTTGTGCTGCTTTCTTTGAGCATTATCGGCAATGCGGGGTTGGCCATTTCTCTAAATGCGAAAGACCAGCCGCGCATTGTACTTATCCCTTCTGATTTGAAGGGCGAGAGCTATATCTCTGATAAGGGTTATGCGGATAATTATGTGGCCGCACTTGCCCAGCAAGCCGCCCTCACACTTTTGAATGCTACGCCTGATAGTCTGGATTTTAGGCGAGAGGCATTATTGCAGCTGGCGCATCCCAAATATCACGGGAGCTTGGAGGCTGACTTAAATGAGGAGCAGGCGCGCCTCCAGAAAAGCAAAATCTCGACAAGTTTTCATCCGGTAGCGGTTGAGGTGAGTAACCACAAAACTAAGCCAATCGCCAGGGTGGAAGGCAGGCTCATCACGCTGGTCGGCGATACGCGGGTAAACCGAGAAACGATCACTCTGATTGTTCAATTCGAACAAGATGCGCGCGGTGTGTTGTTGCTCGCGGGACTTAATCAATCCGAAGGGAATAAATAATGGAAAAAATAAATAGAATTATGGCGGTTATAATGGGGGCAGTTATCATCGTCTATCTGCTCATTATTATGAGTGCCCTTACGAATATGGCGATGGCGGCTCAATATAAGAAGGCGAAGGATGGCGCGGAAATAACCGCTCACATTTCGGCCAGAGAGCTTACGCGCATCTTACTGGAAGGCGACAAGATAAAGCGTGTGGTATCCGCCTCACAAGTGGTTATTCTTGACCATGATCCGGAGCGCGGTGATTTATTCATCGGGTCTGCTTTCGGCAAAATTAATGAGCCGGTGAATTTATTCATCACCAGCGCGCTTGGCGCGACATATCAGTTTCTGTTTACACCTAAGGATACACCGTCTGAGCAAATCATCATTCGTAATCCGGATTTTATTTCCGCCAAGGCTGCGGCGAATGATAAAGCGCCACGCAAAGAGGAATTATCAAGCCTCATGCGCGCTATGATTACCGGTGAGACATTGGCCGGTTTTGACAGGCTTGGCCGCAAGAAACTTTGGGATTTGCCGAAAATTGACAATGCGCGGCTAAAAGTTTCTGAAAGCTGGATTGGTGATTATTGGCAGGCAATGATTGTTACTGTCAAACGCCGTGATAGCGATACGCCTCTTATCATCACTGAAAGCCAGTTTGCGCCTGCGGTGGCGGTGTGGCTTTCGGATAAGGATATTGATGACACTGCCAAAGCTATCATTATCCGCTCATCCTCTAGCCCTTTATCTGGGGGAAGCGCACAATGAAGGTGGATTTCAGCAAGCTTTCCGGCACTAACGGTCTCATCAAGAAAAAGCAGACGCTGATTTTGGGCGGGATTATCGGTGCGGTACTGATTTACAGTTTCTGGCCGAGTGACCGAGAAAGCAAAAGCGATTTTGTGCCGCAAAATGAAGATATGTCCATTTTTCGAATGGATAGGTCGATTGATGCCGAAGATAGGTGGCTGGAATTATCTAATGACCGGTTGCAGGCATTGGAAACGCGTATTGTTGATTTGGAAACCACCAACTCGACATTGCTTGCGATAAAGCAGGAACTTGAAGATGAAATTTCCTTGCTGGAAAGTGATGCCAAGGCGACGATTGACGCGCAAGCTGATACGATAGAAATATTAGAGGCAGGTAATGTGAACTCTGCCGATAGATTGCCGGCACTTCCGCAAACAACGCCTTTACCGCAACTGCCAGCACAAAATGTATCGCCGCAACAAGGTGGCGATGGCAATTATTTCCGTCCGGTCGAACAGCACGGTCAATATTCGCCAACCCCGCAAAATATGCCAATAGGTGGTGTAGGTGGCGCTGGGCTTGGTGTTACTTCTTTTATCAAAACTTATGATTTAACCGGCAATAGTGAGACTGGCGCGAAAGACCCTGCCGATTACATTCCGGCTGGGGCTTATGCGCCTGCCATGATCACAATCGGTGCAAATGCGTCTGTTGGTGTGCAAGGTCAATCCGAACCGCTTCCGGTGGTGATGCGTTTGACGGGCAGGGCTATGTCTGCCGCCGATGAAAGCGGTGTGCCATTAGAGACCAATGTCACAGGTTGCACCATTACCGGCTCAGCGCGCGGTGATTTGAGTTCCGAGCGCGTCTATGTGCGGCTACTCACCATGTCTTGCGCGCGCGATGGCAAAATCAGCGAGGTTGATGTGCGTGGCTTTGTCGCGGGGCTTGGTAGTGCCGGTGTGCGCGGTCCGGTGGTTATGCGTGATAAGGGGCTTGTCGGCAATGCTTTTGCCGGTGGCCTGATTGAGGGCTTTGGCGATGCGGCCAGCAAAGCCTTTGAGCCACAAACAAATCTTCTTACCGGTAATAATAGCGACACCAATAATTTGCTTTCGACCCAGCAGAAGCTCGACGATTCATTTGCGCGCGGTACGGCCAAAGGCGTGGGCGCGGCAGGTAAGTTATTGGCTGAATATTACATAAGGCGTGCCGAGCAATATCAGCCGGTTGTGTCTTTGAAAGCAGGTACACAAGTCGCCGTGGTGTTCCAAAAAGGTGCATGGCTGGATGGGCGTTCCAAATCCAAAACCACTAATCAGGAGACGAAAAAATGAAATTGAATATTCTCATTTTTCCTATCGCAACATATTGCTTGCTGGCAGCATGTGCAACGACCACACATGATGATTTTTCCTGCCCTGTCGATCAGCCGGAAGGGTGTCGCAATGTTGAAGAAGCCGATGGCAATGCGCTCAAGGAAATTCGGCAAAAAAGTAAGAGCATCGAAAACGAACCCCGTGCGCGAGCTCTGGGGGGAACAAAATCCAAAGATGAGAATGGTGGCTCCGGCTTTCTGACAAATTTATTTGCCGATGATGATGTTGAAGCTGTCAAGGATTCCTTGACAACTGCCGCCGAAACAAAACAAGCCTCACGCTCACAAGAACAAACGGCACGAATTTGGTTTGCCCCTTTCATTGATAGCAAAGGCAATCTCCATCACGCAAGCGAGGTCAGCATAGTTCTAACAAAGCCTGAATGGTCTCTCAATAATGAGGGAGGCACGCAATAATGGGTGACTTCCTCACCTCATTTATGAATGACGTGAAGCGCGTTGTACTTGATGAGCACTCATCCGGAATGCACTCGATTGATGACACGGAAGCGAGCGTTGCCGAGCTTATCGCGGTGAAATCCTATGATAGAGAGGCAGGTCTTTATGCGACGGATAATCAGCTTGGCTTTGTGGCTGAGGTCACACCAAGCGGCGGCATTAATGAGACTGGGGAGAACCAACTCATTGGGCTTATGTCCATATTAGAAAGATTGGGTAAGTTCTCAATTCAAGTCTCGCTTTTGGTGATGCCTTCGATTGAAGACCAGCTCCAGCAATTTGCTGCCCAAAGGCAAAATGCCGATGGCATAGTGGATGTCATGTCGAAAGAGCGATTGGAGACTTTCCGGCAGGCGGCAAGTTTCGGTCTTTCAGATGATTATCCATGGCGTATTCGTTCGCAGCGGGTTTTGATAAGTGTGTTTAGTTCAAATCGGGCAAGGCTTGCTGATGAATTAGTTTCTGTGCAAGGGCATGTCGGACAATTATTGGAAGCTGTTGGCGCGCATCACTTTAGAATATTACCGCCCGAAGTTTTACTGAAACTTCTTGCCTCACTTTATATGCCCGAAGCATCGCAAAGGGAGAATTTATCAAATCTGGTGGCATTGCCGTCGCGCAAATATTGGGAACATGATTATTTCAACACGCAAGTCTCTCGTGCCGGTAAAGATTTGTTAGTCCAACATGACCGTTTGTCATTTTCTTCTGGCATGGCGGCGCGTGCCTTTGTGGTGAGCGATGTGCCGGAAAGCTATCCGCCCGGCAGCATGGCAGGCTTGCTGGGTGACTTATGGCAAACACGCATGCTTTGCCCTTACGCTTATATGGTGACGACGACACTTCGGCCAAGCGGGATGATGCAGGAAATGATTGGCACCAAAAACATGAAAACAGCCATGTCGGCGGCATCTCCTTTACGCTTTCTCTCGCCTGGTATTGCCATGCAAGCAAGTGACCTTGATTTAACAGCACGACGTTTGGATGAAGGTGATGGCTTAGCTAATCTGTTTATGCAGGCTGTCGTGTATGCGCCGTCTGATGAAATTGATGATGCCGAACGGAGTTTGAATAGCTTGTTTACCCATAATGGGTTTGGCTTATCGCGTGAGGATGGTTTGCAGCTTCCCTCATTTATGGCGGCCATGCCAGCTGGTAATGACCGTGATCTTTTGAAATCCCTCGATCGGTTTAATCGCTCGCGCACTGTCTTGTCACGAAATGCGATTTGCTTTTTGCCTCTCTTCGGGGAATGGCAGGGCAATGCGGGTTTGAATAATCCTGCCCTCTTAATTCTTGCAGGCAGGCGCGGCGGGATTGCGGGCTGGTCGCCCAAGGCGGCAGGTGGCAATTATAATGTGTCTGTTATTGGTAAATCCGGCGGCGGTAAGTCGGTGTTGATGCAGGAAATGATGTTCGGGCTGATTGCCACGGGCGGTGCGGCGATTGTACTTGATGACGGAAACAGTTTTGAGAATAGCTGTAAGTTTATGGGCGGCACGCATGTTGATTTTGCGCGCGCCGATTTAGAGCTTAATCCCTTTGCTGTTCTGGACGCAGAAGAAATGCGGCGCAATCCTGATTATGCCCAAGAAGCCATAGCCATGCTCACGCAAATGTTAGGGTCAATGTGTCAGCCAGGTAAGGTGTTGGAAGATTTAGCTCGCGCCATCATTACAATGGCGGTGCAACGTGTTTGGGATCAATTCGGCAATCGCGGCACGATTGATGAGGTTGCAAAAGCCCTCAAAAATGCCCAAATTGAAAATGACAAGGAAGGGTTAAAACGCGCCTCCGAAATGGCGGGCGACTTCCATACAATGTTGCTTCCTTTTAAGGCAGATGGTCCATATGGCACGGCGTTTAATGCAGGTTGTAATCTGGATTTTTCCAATGACATGACGGTTTTTGAGATGCGCGCTTTGCGGAACAAGCCTGACATGCTGGCAGCGGTGATGATGTTGATTATGTTTATGGCGACGGAAAAAATGTTCCGTTCTGACCGCAATAAAATGGTTGGCCTGTTTATTGATGAAGGCTGGGCGATGCTGGCAGGGGCTGGTTCGGAATATATTGGTAGTGTCGCAAGGCGGGCGCGGAAATATTCAGGCATGCTGGTCACTGGCACACAAAGTGCGAATGATTATTTTGGCAATGATGCGGCACGCGCTTGCTGGGATAATTCAAATTGGCGCATATTCATGGCCCAAGAAGATAGCTCGATTACCGCGCTTAAAAATGAAGAAAAGGTCGATGTCTCGCCAACCCTAGAGCGCGCGCTTCGGTCGCTAACCCCCATTAACGGTTTATGGTCGGAGCTCGTCATTCATGCCGATAAAGGCTTTGATATATTCCGGCTCATTCTTGACCCGCAATCGGTGACAGCTTTCTCGTCTACGGGAGATGATGTTGAACGGCTTAACACACTTGTTGCACAAGGTAAGAACCATGCCGACGCCATCAAGCTTATGAGTGAAGAAATTGCCGCCCGTCGTCTCGGCAAGAAAAACAATAGGGGTGCGGCATGAAGACACTCCTCACTATATTCTTTTATGCTGCTCTTAGTTTTACAGCAATTTGGTTGCCCGCCCAATTTATCACATTTAACGCAAGCGGTAGCGCACCCTATTGGGGCTTTGCGCGGCTTCCAATGGGAATCGCCAATTTTTTTGACATGGCGATAGAGCGCGGCGATTGGGTTGGCTTTGTGCCTCCGGTCGAGCATCGGGTTTCTTTTGCCAAGCAGGTTGTCGGCATTGCTGGTGATATTGTGCATGTGCGGGATCAGATGGTTTTTGTTGAGACGTGCGATGAGCCTGGCAATGGCTGGAATAGGGTGGGCGAAGCCAAGGTCGAAACCATAAGAGGACGAAAGCTGGCAGTCATTACCGAAGGTGAAATTCCTAAAGGATATTATTTTGTGACCGCGCCGAGTGTTGACAGTTATGACAGTCGCTATGCGGAAATAGGTCTTGTTCATGAAACCCAGATCATTGAGCATCTATTTCCGTTCGGAGGGCAGCAATGAGAGCTCGTGGTTTCTCCCTCTTCATAGCGACGCTCTTGCTGCCCTCCATTCTTTCCGCAAAGGATTTGGGAACTCTTGGCAATGTGTGGCCATTAGCGGAACAAAATCTGATTGAGGCGATCAAGCAGGAATTGGGCAAAGCGCAAGCCGATGGTCGTATTGAGACGCTGAATAAGAAAATGGCAAATCGTACAAAATCGATGTTCTATGAACCGCCGCCCATTGTTGGCCTTGAAAAAGCGGCGGCGTATCGCAAACGATATTTCGACCCTTCCATCATAGTTGAGCGCGATATTTATGATCATGAAGGAAAACTTATTATTGCTAAAGGCAAGCGCGTTAACCCATTAGATACGATAAACCTCGGCAAAGCCCTTCTCTTCATAGATGGGCGAGAAGAAGCCCAAGTGAGCTGGGCTTTGAAGCATGCAAATCCTCGCAAAATTATTCTGGTGGCAGGTGCACCCAAGCTGCTTATGGATGAGCATAAAACCCCTTTTTATTATGATCAGCATGGCAAGCTTGTTGAGCGCTTTATGCTGGCGCGTGTGCCAAGCCGTCTTAGCCAGCAAGGCAATCAATTGCTGATTGAAGAAGTGCCTCCTCTTTATCAGGGAGACCGTCCATGATGAAGCCCTTGCATATTCTTATTATATATTTCGGGTTAATCGGTTCCTCTTTGGCGGCTGCAAATTGTAATGGCGACTTCCCGAACCCGCTATCCGATTTGTGTTGGGAGTGTGCCTTTCCCATAGCGGTTGGTGATTTTCCCATTATAAATGGCAGCACGCCGGATACGGATAATCCAGCTATTTTGTGTGCTTGTCCTGCCCCACCTCCTATATTTTACAGATATGGTATTTCGGTTGGTTTTTGGGAACCTGCGCGCCTGATTGATGCCACTCGTAAACCCGGTTGTTTCCCCAATATGGGCGGCATGGAAATTGACCTTGGGTCAATGGGCTATGGCAAGACCCGTTCGTCTGACGGAAGTGCGAGCGGTACATTCATGCACGCGCATTATTATGCTTATCCGATATGGGCGATCCTTTCAGCTTTGGTGGATAATGTATGTGTTTCAAATACGGGTTTTGACATGCTGTGGTTATCTGAGCTTGATCCGACATGGAATGATGATCCGCTTGGGGCGCTTCTTACACCGGAGGTTATTTTATTTGCCAATCCACTCGCACAAGCTCTTTGTGCGGCAGATTGTGTGAAGGCAACGACCGGATTGCCGACCGATACACTTTTCTGGTGTGGCGGCTGTCAGGGGAGTATATACCCTCTGACAGGTAATATCAGCGCTCATATAGGTGGGGTACAAGCCTCGACACTGATTGCCGCGCGGATGTTATTTAAGATGCACAGGCAATTAATGGTGCAATCACAACATGGCACCGGCCCCGATGATTATTGCATGGCGAGCACTGAGCCGATGATGGAAAAATCCTACCACCGCTTGCAAATGATTAACCCCTATCCGCAAACAAGTGAATCTCTTGGTTGTAACCCTCTTGGGCGCACCTCCATTCATTATGAATGGAAGGGAGGAGAAATTCCCTATGCCGGTGAGGATTGGGGCTATGTCGTCTGGAAAAAGAGAAATTGTTGTGTGTCATTCTAATCATGAAAGGAGAAGAAAATGACAAATGAAAATCAAAATAATAATACTGGCGGCAATGAGCCTGATTTTATCGCGCTGTGCCAAACGGCGGGTAATAAATATGCGCGCATTGGCGTGGGATGGTATCATAAGGATGGCGAAGGGATTTCCGTTGATTTGGATGTGATGCCGATTTCGGGCGAAGTGATATTGCGCTTTGCTCTTTCGATGCGCGAGAAAGCTACAATCAATTTATCCATAATGGATATGGAAGAAAACCAACCTCACCGTGTTGCGCTTTATCCCAAAAATGTTGAAGGGCGCGATAAACCAATTTGGTTCAAAATCGGCGAAGCATGGAAACATGCTGACGCGAAGGGCATGACGGTTCACTTGCAGCAGATACCGCGAGACTATCGCTTTGCGCTGTTTGTTCCGCTTCAAGAAAAACAACCATCAGGTACTCCCAAACAGGATGCCCAGCCTTTGCAAGGGGTGATCTGATGAAGTGGTGGCTTTCTCTATGTTTCATGCTTTCCCTACCCCCTTTTGCATGGGCGGGGGAAGCCACCATGCCATCGGCTGAGATGCTGCGGCACGTACAGGAATTTCTTGTGGCAAATCCACGCCACATAGATAAAGGTGAATTAGAGGGGGTTGATGTTCGCCCCTATGATGATATTGAAGCGTTTAAGCAAAACAATCACCTTGTTCGTCAGGCTTCCCGCATCATTGTTTTTTTGACGCTGGACATGCCAGATAAATCTTTAATCCAATGGTTAGAGCAAGCGAAACGCGCCGGTGCGGTTGCGGTTATTCGTGGATTTTACGGTGGCAAGCTCTCAACCACAATCAAACGCTTGCAAAGCCTACCGCGTGAATTATCGGCCGGACTTGCGATTGCACCAACCATGTTTGAACGTTTGCAGATTGACCATGCGCCGGTCGTGCTCGTGCTAGCAAATGAGATGCCACCCTGCATGTCACCACAATGTGATGAAGACCCTGTGCCAGAGCATAATCGGGTTTCCGGTAATATCGGGCTGGAAGCAGCTTTGACGCATATCGCACACAATGGGGGGGAGATGATCAGGCGAGACACAGAGCAAGCCCTGATGAGATTACGCCAATCTCCCATTAGTTCTGGGGAGGTGGAATGATGCGCTTCCTTCCAATCTTGCTGATTGTCTTACCATTGTCGCTCTCCGCTCAGTCGGTGCGGAATGAAGTGCGGGAGAGTTATAAGCAGGAAGGTGGAAATGTCGGCACAAGATTTGAGACGCTTAAAAGCCATGACATGGCTGGCACAAAAGGTGAAACTGTTCCCCAATCGGGATTGAATAGCAGCGCGCTTTCTAATCCAAATGCTAATTCCGACATGATTAGTGGTAAAGCTTCGGATGCAAGCGATGTTATTCGTTCTCTCGCTGAACGGCCAAGCATTCAGGAGAGAACCCTTGTCAATTCACAAAATGTCTTAGGCCACCCGCAAGCTATTGGGGGCTTAAATGATATGCTTTCGGCCACTTATGAGGATTGTCCTGCCACCCCGCTTCCCTCATCTGATGAGTTGCCCTCTTCCACGAGCGAATATTGCGATGAGTATTATCTCGCCTTTGAACATCAATGTAACAGAGAACGTCAAATAGAGGTGGATGCTAATTATGTTTATGACTGTACGAAAGGCACAGGCAAGCGCGTGCAGGATTGTGTGATCGGACGTGAAATCATTGTTGATGCCAATCACACATATAAATGCAATCAGGCGAGCGACAGGGTTATTCAGCAATGTGTTGAAACGTTAAATCTTACCTGTCTCAATGAAGGATATTGTGTCAATAATGCGCCGCCAATCGACCCTTCGACAAATAGACATTTATATTTTAATAGTGGCTGGGCGCAAAGAGATGGTTTCCATCCTCCTAATATTTATTACAAACTTTCATTAACCAGTTGCCAAGCAGGCTCTTATCGTAATGGCGTGCTCAGACCCGAACGTGTCCGTTACACATGGGGTGCGCCTTTTGCAATTAGAAAGAGTACAGCATGGTTATTTCGGATAACGGTAAAAGAACCAACAAGCTTATATTTTCGTAATGATACGGATAGGCGCGAATATATTTTTTCGCGAAAATATGGAACTCGGCAGTGGCATAGCAATGTTTCAATAAATTCTGGAGCTGTGGGTGAATTAAAACTTAGAGAAAGGGGATCATATTTTTTTTCGATTAGAGAAGATAATCATACATCTGAGATGGTTCTTACACTTGTCACCCCTTGTTGCACAAACTGGCAAGAACAATGGAGTGAGACATGCAATTAAGGTCACTCGCGCTTTGCCTGATTTTCTTCTTTCCTGTCGTGTTACATGCTGCGCCTGCCTTAGAAGATTGCCGCCTCATTTCTGAGACCTGTCTGAAAACTGGCACAAAAACGATTGATGGTTTCGAGGTTCATCGCGATTGTTGGAAATGGCATAGAAAATGGAATTGTAAGAATCCAGTCACGCCAGTTAATTATTGCGCCACGATTTCGCGGACAAGCGGCTGCTCTGAGCTTATTTCCCGATGCGTTAATGAGAGATTAGGCGTTTGCCTTGAATATGAAAAAACCTATGATTGTACGCACAGGCTCATAACAACGGGCGGCGCTATATATCTCAATTCGACCCATACAATCACCCGCGATGCGCTTACCGATAGCTGCACGGATGCTCAGAAACGGGGTTGCACGCGCATTAAAAACACATGTGTTGAAGGGGCAGAAACAAGAAATATTAACGGCAAAGATATTTATAAGGATTGCTGGCGATGGGATGATGCTTGGGTCTGTGCGGGCGGTGATACGAGTGATACTTGCGGGGTTTTGGCCGCTCATCCTGATTGCCAACAGCAAAGTGAAACATGCACACAATCAGATGAAAGCGTGTGTCTGCAAAACAAGTTTACATATATATGTGAGAGCCAACCGTCTAATGCCGGAGGTGCGGTTTTAACCGATACGGATCACACTATCACCAAAGATGAAATCACAAATGATTGTGCTGGTCTTGAAGACTGCCATCTTGAAAGCGAGACTTGTGTAGAGGTTGGCGGCACAAGGGTAATTGATGGCTTGAGTGTTACAAAAGATTGCTGGGCGTGGGAACAGCATTATCAATGCGGCGGAGATACGCTTAACAGTGATTGCGATGAATTTGCAGATTGTGATTACGAGAAAAGAACATGCGTTACGACAAATGATGCAGGCGAATGTACTCACTGGGAGAAAGAATTTACTTGTTCAACCGAGGGGGCTGGTTCTCCTGATAATAATTCACTGGTAGATTGTGGCAGTGTGAATTGGTGTGTCAGCGGAAATTGTGAGCGTGAAGAACGACAGGCCAATCAAGCCTTCCCCAAAGCCGTTGTCGCTATGAATGCCGCCCTTGAGATAGGGAATGATTTTGATGGGGTAACGGTATTTGCAGGAACATGGCGTACATGTAAAAAGCAAATTGCAGGGGTTAAAAATTGCTGTAAAGGTTCGGGCTGGGGCATTGAGCTGGGGTTGGCAAGCTGCAGCGAAGACTCGAAAATGCTTGCCGGAAAACGCCAAGCTGGACAGGCGCATTATGTTCGTAGCTGGTGTTCAAAAAAAATCAAAATCATCGGAACATGTCTTGAGAAGAAACAAGCTTGGTGTAGCTTTAACTCGCGGCTTGGCCGGATTATTCAGGAAGGTGCGCGCGACCAGCTTGGGATCGAATGGGATACCGGCTGTCGTGGGCTAACACCGGAAGAGCTTGAGAGGTTAGATTATTCGCAAATTAATCTGGAAGAAGCTTTGGGTGATATTTATGACCGCATGACACCGGTCGAGCAGGATAACGCGCTTCACCTTCTCGAAACCGGTATTGAAAATCTTTACAGCAATAGTGATGAAGGAGATGATGAATGAAATCACTCCTCCTCATTATCCTTTTACTCTTACTTCTCCCAATGAGCAGTAATGCACGGCAATGGCATGAAGGCTGTGAAGCGGGGAACCACAATAGTCAACCCATCACGGGTAAGAAGTTGCAAGCCGGATTTGCCTTTTATTGTGATGCCGATGAGGGGGGAGAAGAAGCCGATAAAACAGCGCCGCCTGCCGCTCCTGACCAAACTGCTAAACAACGCATGGAAAAAATGCTTGCGGAACTGGAAGAAGCCCGCGCCTTGGCTGTGCTTGAACCAACCCCTGCGAATGTGGAACATTATATGTTCCTACAAAAACACCGAATGGATCTGGCTTCCGAATTTGCGGGCACATGGAAGCATGTTTTGTGGCAAACGGCGGAGCTCGACTATAATGCCAAATATCCGCATAACACATTGGGTAAGAGGGTAACCCAGCAAATCGATGCAGAGACACGGCAGAAATATTTATCCGATATTTCAAAAACCCATGTGATTATCTATGTCGGTTCAAATTCTTGTGCCTATTGCAAAACTTATGGCCCGATATTGCAGCAATTTGCCACGAATAATGACTTACATATCTTTGCCGTTTCAACTGATCATCGTCCCTTACAGGGTTTTGAGCATTCGGTCATTAATGAGGGGCAGCTTAAACAAATCGGTATCAATACCGCTTTTGTGCCAATGACGGCGCTTTTTGAAACGAGCACCAAAAAAGTAACGACCATAGGCTTTGGGGTGCTGACCCATGATGTGCTGGCACAGCGCATTTATCAGCTCACAGCGAAGGGGGCAGGCAATGGGTTTTAGGGTGGATTTTAGAGTGTTTGTGATTTTATGTCTGCTCATTCTGTCGTCTCCAGTTCTGGCAGGTGCGGGGGATGATATTCAGGATTTCTGGGATAGTTGGAGCACTAATGCAACCGGCCCATCATCTTTCAGGGGTCAGGCGGCGAGCTATTATTCGGCCGGCAATCTGAGGGCAAGAACCGAAATCCGCACCACGCAACTCGCAACATTAACGGGGCCACGCATATCGGCAGGTTGTGGCGGGATTGATATTTTTGCCGGCGCTTTTTCTTTTGTCGAAGCCGATCAGCTGGTGCAGCTTTCAAAAAACATTGCCGCCAATGCGACCGGCTATGCGTTTGAATTGGCACTAGAAACTGTTTGTCCGGTATGCGCGGAGACTATGAGCAAGCAGCGTGATTTGCAGCAAAAAATAAACGCAATGAATATTAATTCATGTGAGACAGCACAAAATCTGGTGAATAGCGTCTGGATGAAGGACACGTCGCACCGGTCATATCTATGTAAATCGGTGTCTTCCAATAAGGGGCTGTTTAGCGATTATGCCGCCTCCCGCCATGGCTGTCAAAATGATGCCAGCGTGACAAGCGCTGAAAGTCAGGCAGATGATGCCGCCCAAAAGCAAAACCCTTTGAAGAATTACGCATGGGAAGTTATTCGTGGAGACGGGCAAGGCAGCAATGACTGGGCGAAGCTTGATGATGATATAGCCGAATTTGCGATGACCATTACCGGCACATTTATTGTTTCCGATAATGATGGTGATGGGGCGACCGAGCGTGTGTTTTATGCTGGCGCTGCCGATAAGGAAGGTCTTGTGAAATGGTTGCAGGAAGGCGGCAGCTTTAAGGTTTTGCAATGTAATGAGCCGGCCGCTTGTATGGAGGTTACCAAAACCAATATCACATTGGGAACCGATCAGTCTTTCAAGGCGCGTGTGGCAAACCATATTGATGCCCTCAAAACAGCCATAGAAAACGACACCGTACCCTCTGCTGCCGATATAGCCTTTATCAATTCCGTTGATGTACCTATCTATCGTATCCTCAATCTTTATAATCTTGGGGATGTTGCGATCATTGATGTTGAAAAGGATAATCTCGTCAAAATCGTAACGGAAGATTTCACCTATGGTTATCTCATCGAGCTTACACAAGAACTCTTAAAGCGCAATGTCGCCCATATCAGTACCACGGATGAATATAAGCAATGGCGGGCGGATTTGCGCGCCATGCAAGCCTATCTGGCCAAGCAGCGCGGCAGCAATATTAAAGAGCGGATGCAGACCATCAAGACATTATTTGAACGCGCCGAACTCATAGAGGCGCAAGCAGCAAGCCGGTTTGGCGCCGCCCAAATGAGCCAGATAAGAGTGAGGTAAGAGATGACAAATTTCGAAGTCTTTACAATCGGGGGCGGCAGGTTTCTGTTTGATTTTTTCAATGCGGTTGCCGCGATTGTCAATAGCACATCTTACCAGACCGCCATTATCCTCGCCGCGCTTCTCTCATTTGTATGGATGCTGTGGCAAATAGCCTTTAACCCGGTAAAGGGCTGGGGGGCGTTGCCGACATGGATCGCCAGCCTCATTCTTATGTATAGCGTGGTCATGTTGCCGACCGCGCAGGTCAAAATCACCGACCGTGTGGCGCAAATTGATAGCTCCGGCTATGTCGTTTCCAATGTGCCTTTTGGGCTGGCCTTTTTTGCGGGCACGACGAGCACTATTGGCGACGCTCTAACGACAATGTTTGAGACGAATTTCGGCCATGTCAATGAGCCGAAGCTCAATGAATTTGGTTGGCTCTTCGGAGTGCGCTTGCTGGCCGAGTCAACCCATGTCGTCATCAAGGACGAAATTCTGCATTATAATCTGGGGACTTTTTTAAGAAACTGTGTTTTTTACGACATTCTGCAAGGGCGCAAAAGCTATGAGACATTTGCCAATAGCGCTGATCCTTGGGTCTATATATCAAGCAGCCCCTCGCAATCACGCATGGCATCGCATCGAACAAGTAATGGTGCGGGCGGCTATACAAGCAGTATAGAGACTTGCGGCCAAGCAGCCTCTAACATTAATGCCGCGCTCATCCTTGAAGCTGATGACGCCATGAACCGTCTTGTCAATCGCACCGTGCCGCAAGGGGCAGGAAGTTCAGTCACCATCAATCCTGCCGTTCTAAAAAGCTATGTTGCCGGTGAGCTCTCCCAAATGCACGATTTTCTGATTGGCACGAGTAAAAACAGCGTTAATATCCTGCGCGATCAGATGGTGATGAACGCCTATATTGATGAAATCACCGCCTGGAATGCAGACAAAAATAACGCCGCTGCCGTTGAGGCTTATGCGCGGGCACGTATGGATATTCAAACCCGCGCCGCCTATGATGCTGTCGCCATGCAGGGTGAGAAATGGGTGCCCATTCTCAAAACAGTGTTTCAAGCGCTTTATTATGGCGCCTTCTCCATTGCCCTTTTACTAATGATGACCCCGGTCGGCGTGATGATATTTCGCAACTATTTTATGGCTTTTGTTTGGCTGGAAAGCTGGGGGCCGCTTTACGCCATTCTCCATCATATGATGAATGTTCAAGCTCGCGATGAAATGCACGCCGCTACGGCCAATAGTTTAGTATCAGCCATCACCTTCGCATCACAACCAGGCATCCAGGCGGTTGAAGCCGATATTAGCAATATGGCAGGCTATCTCTCAATGTCGGTTCCGTTTATCTCACTGGCGATTGCTTTTGGTGCCAACCGGATGCTCTATCTTGCCAATTCCACACTTGGTATCACACAGCAAGCAAGTAGCGGTCTGTCTCAGGAAATCGCAACCGGTAATATGTCACTTGGGAATACGCAAACAAGTAATCACAGTTTCAGCAATGTGAGTGGCTGGAAGCATGATGATAATGTCGCATATTCAAGTGGCTTGTCTTCAGCGATACAAGGTGATGGAACAAAACTTACCCAATTTGCCGATGATAGTAAGGCTTATGATAATAGCTTGGCGCAAGACCGTTTTTCTGTGGGGGCGAATTTCGGGGAGGCCGTTGACCGTGCCTATTCATCGGCGATTGATAATCAGACAAGCAGACAAGAAAGCCTCTCTCAAGGCATAACACAATCGCAAAATGCGATTTATTCAATGGCACATTCTCGCGCAAATCAAATATCGGAAACAGGCTTTTGGGATGATAATTCGCAAGTCGCCAAAGATGCCAGTTTGAATCAAAGCGTGAGTGACGCCCGAAATGCGGTTAAGGCCTACGCACATGATCAGGGCATCACTGAAAGTGAAGCCGTGACCATGGCGCTTCAAGGTAAAGTGGGGGTTGATGGTCAAGCAGGGATAAAAGCGGGGGCGCCAGGTGTTGGCTCCTATGCAGGAGCTTCCCTAAGTGCTGGAATTTCAGGAACTGCGGAATCGAGAGACAGTTATGAAGAAAGAAATTCCGACAATATATCGCAAAGAGCGGAACATAGCATGTCACTTTCTGATGCTGTCGGTATTATTGACAAATTTGCTTCCAGCCATTCAGCAGGGGAGAGACTGCAAGATAGCACCAGCTTTAATGAAGATTTACAGGCGCGCAAAGAAGAATCCATTGGCTTGCAAGAACAACATAGCGAAGCGTTTAATCGGGCAGAAAGCCTGCGGGAAGAACAAAGGCAAGCCCAAAGCGCTTATGGGCGTATGGATGAGAACCTTACCCGTGAGTTTAGAGAGTGGATTGATGAAAAAGGCGAACATGATGGTGCTGAAATATTGGGCGTTCATGGTGATCGAGATTTGCGCGAAAAATATTTCCGCGAATTTGTCGGCGAACAATTAGCCGGAGATCAATTTACATCTCTTGAAGAGGCACAACGCATTGAAGCTGATTATCAAGAAAATAGTGCACGCATCGCACAACAAGGAGAGGTAAGAATTGCTGCCACAGATGAGGATAATCAAGGCAAGGTTAATCCGGGGGGTGAACAGGAAAAATTACAAAACCAGTTAGATATAAATCGGGGAAGTATCGAGCAAACAGTCGATGGTGGAATTGGAAATGCTGAAACCCATATAGATGCCGGAAAAGACCAACTTGGAGAGACAATCACACAATATAATGAGCAAGTCGATAACAGATCGGATGATTTGTGGATTACCCGACTTGCTAAAGACAATTTAGATGATTTATCCAAAGCAATCGGTTTGCCGGAGAGTTGGTCGGAAGCGTTAAGAGATGCGGCTGATACGCAGCAATTTGAGTTTAGTGTTTCGGATGCTTTCAAAGATAATGTGCCACATGAAATAAATCTTCCTTCTACCGTTAAAAGCGGCGCCAGCATTACCGGTGGTAATAATCCGGGGTTACCAATTCCTCCTGAAGATGATGAGGGAGGAGAGAAGAAATGAGCTTAATCCCAACGATTAGAAGGGTGAGTAGAGTCATAAAGGCTTCGGTAAGACTCGTGATGAAGATTTTGAGGAAGGTGATAACGAAACGGATCATGAAGATCTCGAAAATGTTCATCATTAAAGTGGTCATCACCGCTTATATGTCGGCTGTCGTCAAAGCTGCTAGAATTTTCATAAGGAAGTGTGGAAGTAAGACTCTCATAAGCGTGAAGTTTGTGATAACCCCCACCTTGTGGCAAACTTTTAGCTTTCCTCATAAAAACCGGAAACAGTGTTTTATAGGTGTGGATGATTTTTCGTCCCAGCACATAACCGCCACCAAGATAGGCAATAAGCACGATAATGGTCAGAGAAATAGAATAGACCTGCTCCATATATTGTGGGGCGCGAATGCTTATTTCACTGATAAGTGCAAATCCACTCGCATATGCCAGAAAGATAAATGGCATGATTACAAAGAGACCCCCGAGAATAACGACATCACGAAACGTCTTCAACTCCTCATTAGAAGTGAACGCCGCTTCATTCTTAGCTTCATTTTTTTCGTTAACTGCTTCGCTCATGGTCTTTCACCTTATGCGACGCATCATATCACAAAAATCACTAAAATGAAAGAGGTGGCACTCAAGAGCCTATCACTTGTGCAGACTGATTTTGGAACGATTATCGGTGATTTAATGGCACCGGATGAACGAGATTACCCCATGATTGTTAATGATTGAGAAAGGAGACAAAAATGAAACCTCATTCTTACAATGGAATTTTAATATTAATTGCCGGTCTATTGATTGGCGGCCTAGTGATTGGCGGGTTGGGTATGGCTTTTCATAATAAACCGGACGCAATCGCGGTTTCATTTGATGAAGGGATTCAATCCTATCTTATGAACAATCCAGACAAATTAATTGCCGCCCTTGAAAACATGCAAGAGCATTTGAAGGCGAAAGCCGATGAGGAAGCAAAAGCCGCCGCGCAAGCGTTAATTCCAGCATTATATCAAGATGAACGTGATATTAGCATTGGAGAACCAGATGCACTCGTTCAGATAGCCGAATTTGTCGATTATGCTTGCGGGTTTTGTAAGCGCAATCATTCGATTATTATGGAGGTCGTTCAGGAAAACCCCGATGTTCGGGTTGTGTTTAAGGAATTTCCGATCCTGTCTAAAGCGTCGGAAGAAGCCGCAAGAATTGCGCTGGCAATCAAGGATAAATCGATTGCGCTTGCATATCACAATCTGCTGCTCACCAACCCTGAACGCTTGACGATCGAGCAGGCTGTCAAACTGGCTATTGATGCAAATGTTTCCGAGCAAGCAATCGAAGCCAGTGAAGATGAGACGATAAGGGCTTATCTTGGTGAGACTAAAAGCCTCGCGCAGCACATAGGTGTTCAAGGAACGCCAGCCTTTATCATCAATGGTGTTTTGCACTCAGGCTTCAAAACGAAACAGGAATTGCAAACCATTATAGACGGTGCGCGAGAAGCACTGCTGAGTGAAAGTAGAGGTGCTGATGAAGGATAAGCAAGACGTCTATCAAGCCGAATATGGAGAGAATTGGGAGCATTTTCAGGAAAAGCACGAGCTGCTTTCAATATATGAAACAGACGGCGTGACAGGCCTGAAAGAAGCGGGCATATATGGAACCGACTTTGTTTCTGCCATCCGGTTTTCCTATGACGAAACATCACCGGAATATCAGGCGGCGATGAATGATGCACGGAATATGGTTGGCTCAGATGGCGCTTATGCACGCGCGCAGTCACTGGCTGAAATAGAGGCGCAAAGTCTAGGAGCAGATAATTTTACAAAACAAGCGACCTTAGATCTGGGTGTTTATGAGCGCGTGTTTGAAGGTGAGCGTGGTGAAGCAATGTGGCACAATCATCGTGCTTTAGAACTTTTTGAACGCGGTGATGGGTCTTTTCAGACGGAAGGCTATGAAACGAAAGATTTGGTTTATGCTGCCGTATTTTGCTTGCCCGAAGGCAGTGAAAAATACGACACTATCATTGATATTGCGAGAGAAAATTATATCGAAGCGGATGGACGACTTCCCTTTGACGAGGCTCTCGCCGATTTGCGGGCAAAAGCAGGTGAATTAAATCTCTTGCCCGAACCAAGCCAGAACTTGGAACACCAGTTTGCGGATAAGGATGATGCCTTACAACATAGCCACAATGTTCTTACGAGCTTCGATGAGGGAGGCACTGCCCAGCTTGTGCGAGACGGTTTTAGCGGGAAAGAATTAATACAAGCTGCCATATTTACTTTTCCGGAAGGCAGCGTGGGTTATGAAAGCTATTTGCAGGAAGCTGCCATTCATTTCAAAGATGAGGCAAGTTTCGAGGTAGCAATCGAAACTGTCAAAGAGCAAGCTGCGGAACTCGGCATCACACATGAAGCTCCGGAAGAAAAGCTAGACCTGCCCCTTTTTGACTTTGGCAAAGAAGACTTACCCGAAAACTCATTTGAATATGCTCTTGCCGGAGAAGGGTGGGAAATCGGTAATGAGATGGACGAAATCAGTCTGTGAGTGGGGTTAAGATTATGCAAGTTATTATGGATACGGTAAGAGGGGGGCAAACGACAATCCACAATATCCGTATGGGCTGGCAGGTTTATCGCAAGCTATTTATCACTTTGCCGATTTGTATTGTCTCGGCGTTTATCGCCTATGAACTTTGGGGAAATGCCTCGCCTATGAACTGGAAATTGGGTGGCAGTTATGCGCGCGTATATCTGTCTAACCAAATGCCTTGGTATAACCCGAATACAAAATATAGCCTTAATTTGGGGCGTGGTTCAAATGAGGTATTTACGGCTGACCGTATATGGCATGACCCTGCTTTCAAAAAAAATGCTTACCATTTAATTGGGATTGCAGAAGAAGGCGCAAAAAAGGGGGCACTTGCTTCGTTGGGCTGTGCTACACTGATATTGGCATATTATCTTATACGAGGGCGGCAATTAAGAGGGAGACGACATCTTCGCGGCGGACAAATTGTCGATGCCAAGAAGCTAAAGAAACTCACCGATAAGACCTATTCGTGGGTTGATAGATTTGCAGGCACCCCGCGTTATAAGCTTGCCGGTATCACTTTCCCCAATGGTGCCGAGACAATGCACACGCTTGTCACCGGCACGACGGGTGCCGGTAAAACCGTTGCTATAATGGAATTATTAGACCAGATCAGAGCGCGGGGCGATAAAGCGATTATTTATGATAAAATGGATAGCTTTACAAAAGCGTTTTACGATTCGAAGAGGGATGTAATTCTCAATCCGTTTGATGACCGCGCCCATAATTGGCGAATTTTCAATGATGCAACCGCGCCGCATCAATTTGACATGATTGCCAATGCTCTTATTCCCCAATTCAAAGACACAGCAGACCCCTTCTGGACTGATACGGCGCGTAATCTGTTTTCCAGTGCGGCTGAGAAGCTCTATGAACGAGGAGATAAAAGCAATGAAAAATTACTCGAAACATTGATGCGGGTGGATTTGGGTGAACTTGCAAAAATGTTACATGGTTCAGTTTCGCAAGCCATTATTGACCCAAGCAATACCAAGACAGCCGCATCGGTTAGAACGGTGCTCACGACATCATTGAAATATCTCCGCTATGTGCCTGATGGGGGGAAGCAATTCTCTATCAGCAAATGGGTTCGAGATGCTGATGACAGTTTCCTTTTTCTGTCTTCAAGCGCGAGTATTCATGCGAGCATGAAGGCGCTGATTGCGACATGGGTTGAGATTGCCGTGGTTGAATTACTATCGCTTAAGCGCAGTAAAAACCGGCGCGTGTGGTTTATCATTGACGAAGTGCCGACGCTGGAGAAAATACCCTCTTTACTATCCCTGCTGTGTGAAAGTCGTCAATTTGGTGGCTGTGCGGTTATTGGCACGCAAATGGTATCACACTTAAGAAGTATTTACGGCAGAGATGATACGGAGACGATAAGCGGAAATTGCAGCTCACGTCTTGTTGGCGCAACACCTGATGCAGAGACATCGGAGTGGCTATCAAAGAGCCTTGGCAAACATGAAGAAAAACTGATGAACCAAGGTGTGAGCTTCGGTGCTAACCCTATTCGGGATGGTGTGAACTTCACCCAAAGGGAAGAAGCAAAGCCCCTCGTTATGCCTTCGGAAATCCAGAACCTTGCCCCTTTGCAATATTATTTGAAAATGCCTTTTGCATTGCCAATTACCAAGGTGAAACTGAAAGTTAAAAATAGGCCACAGCTTGATAAGGTGGAAACGCCACATAAGAGCAGGTTGATAGATATACCAATTCACTGGCTTCGAACTTGCTGGGAAAGGGTAAAGCAAGGTTTTAAGCAAAAACACTCAAAAGATGATGCTGATATGAATAAACCCAGCAGTGAAATAGCAGATGCTGATGAAAAACAGGCGACAGAAGCAGATGCAAAAGCCTCGAATGCGAATAAGAAAAATGAAAGACAAGATGAAGCGGTAAAATCATCATCGGACAACAAAGAGAAGGCGACTGATAAAACAAACCACCAGCTTGCAACTGAACCGGAGCTTCCACTTGTTGGTGATGTAAATGTCACAACAGTCACACCAAAGCAGGATGTATTAAGAAAAAGAAATCTCGTAACATCAGAAAATTTTACAAGGGAAGCATTTCGAATAAGTTCTGAGATGCAATCTCCTGAAAAATACGCTGATGTTTTAGCTGCTCTGACAGTCGATGAATCTGGAATTATTGATTTAGGTGCTGGAATATTTGACGAAACCCCAAAACCACCAGAAGAAAACTACAATAGAGAAGGGGCATTAAGGGAATGTGAAGCATTTGTTGGAATGTTCGACGAAGAAAATGTTCCAAATGATGAGGGCAAAGATAAGAGAGGGGATATTTGATGGTAGCAACAGTAGCCCCAATCGCTGAAGCAGGCATCTCATATTACGAGAATGAAGGCTATTACGCAGATAATGACCCAGAGCATAAGTTTGCTACTCAATGGTTTGGTCAAGGTGCGGAGGTGGCCGGATTAACTGGGCATATTGAGAAATCAGTCTTTGATAAGGTCTTGCAGGGCTATGTCCCAAACATGGATATTCGCCTAGGTCGTAAAATTAATGGAGAGTTTAAGCATCAAACAGGTTTGGATGTTACTTTTAACGCCCCAAAATCTGTTTCTATGGTGGCATTGTTGGGAGGACGAGAAGAGTTTGGTGAAGCTCATGATATGGCGGTTGCAGCAGCACTGACTTTTCTTGAAAAGGACACCCTAAAAACACGCATCCAAGACCCGGAAACAAAACAAAAACTCATTACCGGAAATCAGAAAATGGTAGTCGGTTTATTTCGGCATGAGGCAAGCAGGTCTCTCGACCCACATCTACATACACATTCGACCATACTGAATATGGTTCATGGGGAGGATGGCAAGTGGCGGAGTATGCACAATAAGAATATCTATTATAGCCAGAAGCTATTAGGGTTGGTTTACAGAAATGAGCTAGCGAGCCGTCTTAAAGAAATGGGCTTCGAAATTCAAACGGTCGGTCGCAATGGGTTATTTGAATTAAAGGGGTTTGATAGGGATACACTGTCTGTGTTTTCGAAGCGCAGTGAGGAAATTCTGGCTTGGGTAGACAAACAAAGAGATTTGTTAAAAAAGGAAGGCGTTGAAGTTTCGGAAGCCGTGCTAATGCAAAGAGCCATTCTTGCAACTCGAGGCCCAAAGCAAGAACCGAACCGCGAGAAAATGCACGAACTTTGGCACGAGCAAGCAAAAGCCCATGGGATTGATATTGAGGCTTTGATTTCTAAGTCTTTAGAAAGGAAAGAAATTCATATAGAGCCGCAAAAACAAAGAGAAGCCGTAGGCGGTGCGACAGGATTACTTGACAGGCTTATTGCATTTATGGAGGGCGATAAGAAAGGAGTGTCACCGGAAACTAAACCGCAGGTCACGGCAAAAGATGTTGTGCAATGGGGATTGCGACATTTAAGTGAACGCCAAGCCGGTTTTAGAAAAGAGAATTTGTTAGAGGTTTGCCTTGCACGAAATATTGGTAGTGTTTCGTTTGAAGGGCTTGAAAAGGCTTATAATGAACTCCGAAATGAGGGCATTATCCTTGAGGCAAGCAATGATGACCACAAAGGCTTGATTACAACGAGTTGGGCAGTAGCCGATGAGAAATATATTCTAGCCAAGATGGAAAGCATGAAGGGGGTATCTTCACCTCTTGGAGAAAAAGATTATGCAAGCTCTAAAACGGCAGGCGAATTGGGATTAACTGAGGGGCAGAAAAAATCGTTAGATTTGATGTGGGGAAGCAGTGACCGTGTGGTTGCTATTCAGGGTCATGCAGGTTCAGGCAAAACCACCATGCTACGAAGTTTCAAGGATATGGCAGAAAATGTCGGCCACAAAAACCTGTTAGGATTAGCCGGAACTGGTCGCGCAACAAATGTGCTTGCGGAAGAAACGGGCATGGAAGCGCAAACCATTCAGCACTTTCTGGCCAAGAATGAATCCTTAGTCAATGAGAATGAAATTCAGAACGCGTTAAGAGTCCGCATGGAAAGGTTGGAAGGTGACATAGAGGCTGAACGCGGTGGTGTGGTCGATAAAATTATCAGTAAAATTAATGAATTTGGGTTTGAGATTCAATCAAGCAAAGAGATGGAGCTATCAACCACACGCGAGCAACTGGCAGAGAGGGTTGCGAATTACGCACAGGCTCTAGCCGATTATCAGGGCAAGGTTCTTATAGTGGATGAAGCGAGTTTCGTTGATACGACACAAATGCGTAACTTCCTTGACATTGTTGACGTGTTAAAGCCGGAGCGTGTGGCACTGGTTGGCGATGTGATGCAGCTACCTGCCGTGGGCGCAGGCGCGCCATTTGAGCAATTACAAAAAGGCGGTTTGGCGACAGCAGTGATGGATGAGATTTTGCGGCAGCGAGATATGGGGTTAAAGGCATCGGTTGTGGATGCCATTCAAGAAAAATGGCAATCGGCTTTCGAGCGTTTAGGCGATAGCATTATTGAAACTGACCCTAAAGAAAAAGCTCAAACCGCTATCCCTCAATTTCCTTCAATGAATATGGGGAATAACCCTATTGCATTCGAAAACCATTCTGCAAATGGAGACCCGCCACCTATCAGTCAAGTTACGGCGGAAGCTTGGTTAGCTATGCCGCACGAAAAGCGGATTGATACAGGTATAATCGTGCCCACACATGAGATACGAAATGGGATAACAGACATAATTCGCACCGAGTTGAAACGGGAGGGTTTAATCGGCGGTGACGCGATAGAGATTGGCCAGCTAAAATCAGAACAACTAACGGACGCTGAAAAGGAAGTGGCGAGTAAATATGAGATAGGCAAAACCGTTGAGTTTTTTCGTGGCGTTAAAGGTGTCGATATTTCTGCCGGAGAGCTCTTGCGCGTTGTTGATAATCAAAATGATATGGTAAGCCTTGCCAAAGATAATGGGGATATAGTCAAAATTGACCCTTCAACGGGTATAGTTGAACGGCTGGAAGTGTTTAGCAATCATAATGCCGAATTACAGGCAGGCGATGAGATACGCTGGACAGCAACCGATAGAGACAATAATCTTTACAACACCCAAAACGCGACTGTTACCAATATCGACCCTGAGAATAATATGGTGACATTACTCACAGAAGATGAGAAGGAAATAACCCTTCCGGCAGATGCGAAACAACTTCGGCACACGGATTATGCCTTCACTGCCACCATTCATGGGTTTCAGGGGCAAACGGTTGATAATATCATTATTGCCATGCCGTCAGCGCATCCGCATCTCACCAGCCCCGAAAGTCTCTATGTCGCGCTATCCCGCCCGCGCGATGGTCTTCAACTGATAACAGAAGATAGTTCAAAACTTGTCGATATTCTCACAGATAACAGTTTCGGCACAATCAACGCTCTCGACATCACAGGTGAGCAACCCATCGCAGAAAGCTACAAAGAAATTCGCGGTATAGAAGAACAAGCCATCACCCGGGCCAATTTTGAAATCGAGAAATACTATGAGGCTTATGATAATGGTACGAGTCTCAGCCTTGAAGAATTTGATGCTCTACATGCTGGGATTGATGATGCAGAATATTATGGCGACCTGATAGACAGGGAGTTTGATGAAGAGTTGATGATTTGATTTGTAAATAGCATTCTGTTGAGCGCTACCAATTATTAGGGTTCATATTTTTAGTTGAACTTTAGACTCTCGGCATTATACCTCGACCTATGTCTTTATTTCGTAAACAGGTATATAAAGAGCTGGAAGCCACTAAGGAAGGTGAAGTTATAAAACTTCGTCCTCTTCCTTTTAGGGTGTTTACTTATATTTCTGCCTTGTTTTTACCAGCGCTTTTCATTTTTCTTTTTTGGGGAGAATACTCCAGCACCGAAGTTGTAACAGGAATATTGACACCTGAAACAGGTATCAGAAAAGTTTACGCCGAAAAAAGTGGAGTTTTGAGTAACTTGGTTGTTTCGGAAGGGCAAAAGATAAATAATGGAGATACACTTTTTACGGTTCGGAATGCACAATCAATAGATGGCTATGATGATTATACAGAAGGTTTAATTATCGAGTTAGAAAATGCGATTAGCTTGCATCAGTTACAATTGGATAATCAAGATAGTTTAAACAATCAATCCCAAATCAGAATTGCTAATGCTGTGGAAGTTGCACAAAATCGCCTCAGAATTATAGAAGGTCAAATTAAGGTGCAAGCGGAGCTCTTAAGATTGCTTAGCTCCGAGGCAAAGGATTTAAAACAAAGTTTTGATAGTGGTAAGGCGGCTGTTAGTAAGTTCCAATATCAGGAAAAAGAAAGGGAAAAACTTGCTACTCAAATTAGGCTGGATGACTTAAATCAAACTTACATTGATTTGCAGCGACAACTCAAAGAATTGAGATTCGAATTAGACAATTTACCATTCAACCTCGCAATAACAAAATCGCAATTGAATGTGCAAATTTCATCGCTACGCCAAACCCTTATAGAAGTAAGGGCGAGAAAGTCTTATCAGGTCAAATCTCCGATCTCCGGTTATGTGGCTACAATATATTTCAAAGAAGGAGAAAAGGTTGCTGATGGAATACCTGTTTTGATAATTATACCTGAGAACTCATTATTCATTGCAGAGCTTTATGTTCCTACGCGGGCGAGCGGTTTTCTAAAACCTAATATGGAAGTTCTTTTGCGTTATGAAGCGTTTCCATACCAAAAATTCGGAACACAAAAAGGGAGAATTTCAGACATTTCTTCAACTATTATTTCTCCCCGTGAACTAAAAGCCCCTTTGCCAATTCAAGAAGCAACTTATCGTGTTCGGGTAGAATTAGAAAAACAGACTGTTTTAGCTTTTGGAAAGGAAGTGCCACTGCAATCGGGAATGATACTTGATGCGGAAATTGTTCGAGACCGGCGGAAAATTTTTGAATGGTTATTCGAGCCTCTTTTCAGCATAAGGGGATATAATCAATGAGTGACAATTTTATAGATAAGCTAAATTTATCATGGCGTAGACGCCTGCCGGTGATTTTACAAACAGAAATTACTGAATGTGGTCATGCCTGTTTAGCAATGGTACTCAGATATTGGGGCTATCATACGGATATTTCTTCTTTGCGTCAGCGTTTTCCTGTTGACCCACAAGGAACCTCACTTGCACGTATTATACAAATAGCCGATCAGGTCAATTTAACAGGGCGTGCTTTGCGCCTAGAGATAGAAGGGCTTGCTCAATTAAAACTGCCATGTATTTTACATTGGGAATTAAATCATTTCGTTGTATTAGAATCTGTCTCTTCAAAGAGAATAATTATTCACGACCCCGCCAGAGGCAGGCGCATCCTGACCCCGGAAGAGGTCTCAAAGTTATTTACCGGTGTCGCGTTAGAATTAAGCCCTTCTCCCGATTTTGAAAAGCGAAAAGAGGTTCAACGCTTACGCATTCGTGATGTGATCTCATCTATTAAAGGGTTATGGCCAAATATAATCCAAATTATGGTATTGTCATTAATCATACAAATTGCGAGCTTGTTAGGGCCTTACCAAACTCAGCTTGTGATTGATAAAGTATTGCCTGCCTCAGATGAAAACCTATTAACGATTTTAGGTATTGCATTTCTAGTGCTTGCGATTTTTCATATTACGATAGATACTGTCCGGGCATGGGTTGTGCTTTATTTATCAACGACATTGAACTTTAATCTTGTTAGTCGATTATTTCGCCATTTAATAAAATTACCCATAGATTATTTTGAACGGCGGCATATAGGTGACATTCAATCAAGGTTTGGTTCTCTGGGCGCTATTGAAGACCTTCTGACTTCCCAATTTATCAGTAGTATTTTAGATGGTATAATGCTGATTATAACATTAGTGGTAATGTTTTATTATAGCCCTCTTCTGACATTTATCACTTTAGGGGCAACCGTAATTTATATAATCATACAACTGGCTCTTTATCAGCCAATCAAAGCTGCAACGGAGGAACAGATTGTATTAGGTGCAAAAGAAGAAACGCACTTTTTGGAAACATTAAGAGCCGTGCAACCGATTAAGGTTTTCGGTCGTGAGGCGCAACGTTTCAGTGAGTGGACCTCTCGATATGCAGACGCTGTTAATGCAGGCATACATTTAGCTAAAATAAATATATCTTACGGTGCCGTAAGGGGGATGCTCACAGCGACAGAAGCTGTTATTATTGTTTGGGTAGGAGGGTTAGAGCTTATAAATAATGCTTTTTCCGTAGGAATGTTTATGGCATTCATGGCATATAGACAAAGGTTCTCTGACCAAGCTCAAGCTTTGCTAGATAATTTTTTTCAATTTCTAATGCTACGGTTGCACATGGAACGCTTGGCAGATATTGCCTTGTCTCCTATTGAACAGGATGTAGATATTGATCTTCGGAGTGATTTGGAACTGCGCGGGAGTGTTCGACTCGAGAGCATAAGTTTTAAGTATTCAGAAGAAAGCGAGAATATTCTGGATAATATCAGCTTATCAATTGAGGTAGGTGAATCTGTTGCTATAACAGGCGCATCGGGGTGTGGAAAATCAACATTGTTGAAAGTTATGATGGGGCTGCTACGTCCACAATCTGGAAAAGTGCTCATAGATGAAATTCCATTGGAACAAATAGGTCTTAAGCATTATCGAGAAATCTCGTCAGCAATTATGCAAAATGATAGTCTGTTAAGTGGTTCAATTATAGATAATGTATGTTTTTTTGAAAGTGATATTAACCTACGGAAAGTTGAGAAAGCTCTGAGGGATGCGGAAGTTTGGGGCGATATTGAAAAAATGCCTATGGGGCTTCATACTTTTATAGGTGATATGGGGAATATACTATCCGGCGGACAGCAGCAACGTATTTTATTGGCGCGGGCATTATACAGAGAACCCAAAATACTATTCATGGATGAAGCAACCAGCCACCTTGATGTTGAAACTGAACGAGACATTAATGATACGATAAGCAAACTTCCCATCACCCGTATAATTGTCGCCCACCGACAAGAAACCATTGCCCTTGCTGACAGGGTCATCCCTTTTTCTAAGTTAGTGACTGAGACGTGATATTTTTTTACCTGCGCTTGACAACTCTGTCGGGGGGGGTAATCTTTTCTTGTTGAATATTAATTAAATGTTAAAGTGAAAAGGAGAGGTAAAATGCACGTATTAACAGTAAATGATTTTGAGAATGTGTCTGGCCATCCTCGCGAATTGACAGAGGAAGAGCTTAAGCATGTAAATGGAGCGTGGAGTGCTTGTTCTGCTGGTCGCGGCCGGTGGGGGATGCATGGCGGTGGTATAGGAGGGATTGCGGGAGCTGTTACAGGTGCCGTTGTCGGATCTTCTTTTGGGGGTACTGTGGGTGCCTGGTATGGTGGACTTGCTGGATCTGGCATAGGTAGCAGCATTGGAAGTTATGTGGGTGGGGCGGCATATGACTATTATTGTTAATATATGATGGAGCCTCGTGTTAAAATACCAATCCGCTGGCACGCTCTTATTTTTTGGCTGTATGAAGTGGTTATCACAGGTGTCGGCGTATGTTTTTTCCTCTTGCCTTTCACAAACATGGAGGTGCTTATTTATATTGTAATTCTTGCTACACTTATATGTCTGTTGACTTCAGAATTTAGAACAAATGGATCCTTTCTGAAATATGCTACGGAAATAGGCGCGGATAGACACAAAGGCAAAAAGGAACAGCTTTTGATATACGCGCTGGACGCATTGTCAGTTCGTATGGTGGTGTGCGTCATCGGCGGCGGGGTGTGGTTCCGAGCTTATACCGAGAGTTCTGTTGAAGATTCTATTTTTTATACTACCTTAGTGATGATGGTCAATCTGGGTGTACTGCTTATCATTAGGATATGGATTGAACGGAAGCGCAGAAGGGAAAATACGAAGATATAAAAAGGGGTATGGAAACGAAAGTGCCAGTTCAAAAATCGGATTATTTCTTTTGATAGATTATCCGCGCCCCCACATATCATGAATTCATCTTGACAAACTATTCGGGGGGGGTAATCTTTTCTTGTTGAATATTAATTAAATGTTAAAGTGAAAAGTAGAGATAAAATGCACGTATTAATCATAGAAGATGTGAATGAGTTTGAGAATGTGTCTGGTCATCCTCGCGAATTGACAGAGGAAGAGCTGAAGTATGTAAATGGAGCGTGGGTAGCGAATGCCGTAGGTGCAGCAGTTGGTGGCTTTGCCGGGGCAGCTGGTTCTTATGCCGCTGGTGGAGGATGGCGTGGTGCCGCTGGAGGGTTTGTAAGCGGTGCCATATCTGGTGCTTTCTCGCCATTTAGTACATTTGGAAGAGCCGCTGTGGGATTTAGCGTCGGTTTTGGTTCATCTTACGCTGGTGGTATGGCTTCCGCTTATTTTTGATCGATGAGTAAGATACACATATTTTACCTCATTTGTGTTATAATCGGCAGTATTGCTCTGGCGATGTATGCTTTCGTGCTCGTCCAACCTAACTCACTCCTTGCTGATAGTGTTTTTGTCTCGCAAGATTTCTTTCTTACCCTTGGAATTGGGATGTTTATAGGGCTTGCTCTAATTTTTTTGAGTAAGCATAGAAAATTGAGTTTGTGGGGTTTTAATATATCATTTATCGCTTTTTCAGCCTTATATATGTCTGCTCCTCTAATGGATTATTTAGCTACAAAAATCGAATATTCCATTGTTCAAACTTTTTTTATGTTGGTTGCTGTCTTAACATTTTTGGCATACCACCTCAAAAATATAGATTCCTTTGGAAGAACTATTACACGCTATTTTAAGCGATAGGATTGCACCATAATTGCGTCGTATGATTGGTGAACATCGACAAGAAACAATCGCCCTTGCTGACAAGGTCATCCCTTTTTTGAGTTAGTGACTGAGACATGATATTTTTTTACCTGCGCTTGACAACTCTGTCGGGGGGGGTAATCTTTTCTTGTTGAATATTAATTAAATGTTAAAGTGAAAAGGAGAGGTAAAATGCACGTATTAACAGTAAATGATTTTGAAATTCAGGAGAAGAGTAGTCTTGTTGAAATTTCGAAAGGAGACTTGGAGGTGATTGTCGGAGGGGGGATGTTTGGTTGGCAGACTTGCGTGCAGGTTGGAATGAGTTTTGCTTTTTCTGGAATGAGGATTGGAGGGACCTTTGGAGGTTTTAAAGGCATGGTAGCAGGTGGCGCGATTGGATTTGCCGCTGGTGCTGGATCATGTGCATATGCAATTAGTCAATAATTACACCAGTTTTGAGTGATTATATAATAACTTTGGAGAGTTTTCAATGATCGTAGAGTTTTTTGATTCTAATGTTTATTTTTTTGCTGTCTTCGTTCTTTTTCTATGGCTATGTGTTCATGTCGGGCATACTGGTCTGGTTCGTGAGCATACCAAAAGGATTTCCAAGAAAGGGTGGGAAAAGGGCATATGGTCTAGGTTGTTTATGGTTACTGCCGGTTTAATTGGGCTCGTCACTTGTGGTATTTTTTATGCACAAATCGCTATTCATTTCGAATTTACTAGCTTCTTCGAATTGTTGTTTCTGGCCTATCTTGCTTATCATGTAATGTTTGATATTTGTCTAGCGTTCCTAGTGGCGTATGATAAGGTTATTTCCCACTATTTATGATACGATAAGCAAACTTCCCATCACCCGTATAATTGTCGCCCACCGACAAGAAACCATTGCCCTTGCTGACAGGGTCATCCCTTTTTCTAAGTTAGTGACTGAGACGTGATATTTTTTTACCTGCGCTTGACAACTCTGTCGGGGGGGGTAATCTTTTCTTGTTGAATATTAATTAAATGTTAAAGTGAAAAGGAGAGGTAAAATGCACGTATTAACAGTAAATGATTTTGAGAATGTGTCTGGCCATCCTCGCGAATTGACAGAAGAAGAGTTGAAGTATGTAAATGGCGGATGGTCTACTGGAGGGTCGCTAGTAGGAGGAACACTTGGCGGCTTTGGAGGCTTCGCTGCAGGTGGAGCTGTAGGGGCTCTTATCGGCGGAGGCCTTGGCTTTGCTTTTGGAGGGCCAGTAGGATTTGCGGTTGGTATCAGATCGGGGCTCTGGATTGGTGGAGGACTTGGTTCTTTTGGTGGCAGAGTCGGTGGCAGTTATTTCGGAGGCAGCAGTTCCTTTTAGGCATAGTCGGCAAAATAGGGCATAATAAAAAATAGGTAAGAAATGACCAAAGATAAGACAATTATATCCGACGAACTTAATATCGATCTAGATTTTACTTGTAGGATGATTTTTCTTGGGCTTGGGCTTTGGTGCTTTATTTCACCTTTTATGGGTATGGTTGAAACCTTTACTTTTATCGCTTTAGTTTTAGTGGGATATTTTTTGCAGTGGATATTTGGAAAAAGAGAAAAGTATCTCTACTGGGAGAAAGAAAAGAAGGATAATTCTGCTCATTCGAATTTTACGTGGAGTGATGAAACCATTATTTTCTATCTCATTTATGGATGTATGGGAGGTGGCTGGTATCTCTACTTCACATTTTATGCCAATGAAGTTCCATTTTGGCAAATGATTGTTTTCGAAATCTTAGGGGCTTTGATATTTCTATTGATTTGGGTTTTTGGATGGAAAAAGTGGTCTGGTCGTTTTGCTGCTAAACTCGAAAACAAACTTGAAAAATAGGTAAACCTATTCTTTAATGGTTCATCATCAGTCTAGGGCTATAGGTGGAGCAACAGGATTTACTGCAGGGAGAGCGTTAGGTGCTCTTATCGGTGGAGGTCTTGGTTTTGCTATTGGTATCAGAGGCCGATTCTACGTAGGTTCTAGATTTGGTGGTGTGTATGGTGGATATAGTGGTCGCTTCTTCGAATTGTTGTTTCTGGCCTATCTTGCTTATCATGTAATGTTTGATATTTGTCTAGCGTTCCTAGTGGCGTATGATAAGGTTATTTCCCACTATTTATGATACGATAAGTAAACTTCCCATCACCCGTATAATCGTCGCCCACCGACAAGAAACAATCGCCCTTGCTGACAAGGTCATCCCTTTTTTTGAGTTAGGGACTGAGACATGATATTTTTTTGCCCGCGCTTGACAACTCTGTCGGGGGGGTAGCCTTTCCTTGACTGAGGTTACGCAGATGTTAAAGTGAAAAAGAGAAGTAAAATGCACGTATTAACAGTAAATGATTTTGGAATTCAGGAAATATCTATAGACCAATCAAGCCTAGTGCAAGGTGGATTTGCGTGTTCGTTTTCAGGCGGCAGTTGGTCTACATTCGGGGCAACCATAGGCAGGTTTGCAGGCGGACTTGCAGGACACCATGCACATAATGCCATATGTCAGTAGCCATGAAGTTTATTCGTTTCAAAATTCTTGAAACACTTATCTTGGGGTTAGGTGTGTGGTTTTTTGTTTCCCCTCTTGCGGGTTTCCAAGAGGCGATGTTTCTGGTCATTCTGCTTTTAGTGACAAATCTGGTGTCAGCCTTTTTGCAAGGGAGAGATGGCGGGTTTGTTATGGGGCAAGATGAATTGGAAAAATATTATTATGGTGGCTTACGTCATTCTACATCTGTATTTAGCGTAGGGGGTGTTGTATGGTATTTGAATTATTCTCAGACATCAATGGCGGATCTTTTTTCTAGCGTTGCTATTGGTAGTATCATGAGTATCGTTTTAGCAGAGTTTCTTGAAAAAAGGAGACGGAAGAAGCAGCTACGCGATGATAACACAGATCCTTAGAATTAAATTTAAATTCGATTGTTGATTTATATTCTAGGAAAATATGACTTAAAAAGGAAAATGTGATGCAAGTTTTAGCTTTGGAAGATGTGGGTGGGGCGGCATATGACGCCATCTGTCTATAATTTTTTCTTTCTGAAAACTTTTCAGGTGTTTGGTGCCGGACTAGGGGGGTGGCTTTATGTTTCTCCCATCGCGGGTCTTCAGGAAACCGTGTTTTTGATCTTATTGATTGTTATCACTCAGTCTATATCTACTTTCCTTCAATGGAAAAAAAGGAGCTTTACAGTTGAACAAAGTAGCGTGAAAAGCTATTTTGACTGGCTTGCTATTTACGGTAGCGTGTATGGTATGGGTGGGTCTGTGTGGTATTTTAATTATTCTCATGTGCCAATGGGAGAACTTATCATCAGCACGACCCTAGCTATAGTGATTGGAATGCTCTCAGCAGTGTTTCTTGAGAAAAAAATATGGGAAAAACAGCTACGTAAATCAGGAGGTTTGGGAGATTAAGACCTAAATCTTGTGACTTCCCACTATTTATGATGCGGTATGTAGGCAAACTTATTGATGCATTTCTTATAGCGATAGGGGTATGGTTTTATATTTCCCCTATTGCTAACTTACCAGAGACAGCGTTTCTAATTTCATTGGTCATGTTAGTATGGTTTTTATCCACCTTCTTTCCATGGAAGGAAAAGGGAGATGTCTTTACCAAAAGCCGTTTGGAAAACCCTTTCGTCTGGTATGTTCGTTATGGAGTTGTATGTAGTAGTGGTTCTGTGTGGTATTTTAATTATTCTCATATAACAATAGGCGAACTTATTATCAGCACTGCTGTGACTATTGTACTGGGTATGTTACTTGCTATTTGTTTTAAGAAGACAATCTGGAAAAATTACTAAAACCCAGTATTTGATTATTACAACATAATTAAATACCTATATCATCCTCCAATTTCTCATAGATTCCTCATCGGATAGTGTGCCCCTTAATAACATATGCTGAAATTTAAATTATAAAGCTTGACTATGCATCTTATATCCAGATATGCCTCAAGCGTTCTTACGAACCTTAATGATTGTCTGCCATTTATTCAGAGTTTGCATTTTTAACTTTTATCCGTTTTAGACTTGACAAATATATTATGGTGAAAATAACATGAAATTGTCAATCACTTAATTTTAAGTATAATTTAGAAAGGAGAATGTGATGCAAGTTTTAGCTTTGGAAGATGTGAATGAGTTTGAGAATGTGTCTGGCTATCCTCGCGAGTTGACAGAAGAAGAGTTGAAGCATGTGAATGGAGCGTGGGTAGCGAATGTCGCCGGTGCAGCAGTTGGTGGTATAAGTGCCGGGTTCGGTGCATATGCTGCGGGAGCGAGTTGGACTGCGATAGGTTGGAGCGTCGCCGGTGGTGCTTTTGCAGGTGCATGGGCGCCGGTGTCTGCCTTTGGTACAGCCGCGAGGAATTTCGGGATTGGTGCAGGTGGTTCATTCGTGGGGAATGGAGCGGGCACAGCATATTTTTAAGTCTGATATAAACCTATGATAATACCGTATATTAAGACACGTATTGGGCTTTTAGTTTTCTCAGCTGTGGCACTCGTTATATTATATTCTGTTACCTCAGAATCGCAAGCCGTTAGCAGCTGGGTACAGGGTTTGTTTATTTTTTTCCGAGTGCTCGCGCTTGTAACCTTGGGGCTTCTTTTAGGGGATGGTCTTGAATATTTTTATCGACGATTTATAAAAAAATCTTGATGTCAACACTATGAGATAGCTTCAAGAAAACTGAAACGAGGAGTATTGAGTCTGCGTTGGCTTTTGAAGTTCACTTTCCTAAAATTTGTTTGGAGAACAAAGGGTGTGAGTATGCTTTGCCAAATTCGATTCACCTGTGTTTATGGTCGCGTATCGACAGGAAACAATCAGCCTCCAATTTCTCATAGATTACTCATCGGATAGTGTACCCCTTAATAACATATGCTGAAATTTAATTAGTAAAGCTTAACTATGCATCCTATATCCCAATATGGCTCAAGTGATCTCACAAAATTTGATGAAGAATGTCTGTATGTTGGTTTGGTTGTGCAATTATGTGCACACGCATATGATGCAGAAGAGATTGCGGCAGGAGAATTTTTTGAGAAAGTAAAAATTGCAAAGTCATATAATCAGTTAGAAATATATGTGGATATGTTTTCTCAACCCTGTGGGTAT
Source organism: Parvibaculaceae bacterium (assembly GCA_965199285.1). Lineage (GTDB taxonomy): Bacteria > Pseudomonadota > Alphaproteobacteria > RS24 > RS24 > CBDDGJ01. The sequence goes on from OZ240687.1 coordinate 1,977,487, forward strand.
TTTATTTGGGCAAATATAAATGAGGAAGTTGAACAGAGATTATTAAGAGCAAAAAAAGAGCTGAAAGAACCGGCTAACTGGTCGTCTGGAGATAGGGTGTGGGTGGTTGATTTAGTAGCAACAAATAGTTATCTACCCTTTATTTTAGCTGATATGCGTGACAGATTATTACATGATAATAAGGTTCTTACCTATATGTCGCGTAGAAAGGGAAAATTAATTGCCAAAAGAGCGTATCGGAAAAAAGAGCTAAGTATATTTAATGATCAGGCTATCCCAAGACTGTCTGGCCTTGGCTGGAATTTCTCTGAGGAACAACAGCAAGCACTTCAAAACCTTCATAAGGCTATGATGCCGAGGTTGAAACAAGCTGAAACCGTTGGTGCTGTGGTTGAGTGTTTTGTGAGAAATAATCAGGATTCTCAATTATCCATTCATAAACTCTTTACCTCGATAATAACGCCGATATTACTTGGCCAGTATAAATTACTGCATGATGAGACCGGAGATGTGATAGCATTTATTTCATGGGCGTATGTTTCAGATAAAACTTTAAATGATAAAATCAGAACTGCCGACCAATATCATCAAAGCGAATGGACTGAAGGGGATAGACTGTGTTTCATAGAATATATAGGAGGAAACGATTTAGGTATTAAAGATGAATGGGGAAGTGCCATATTGGAAATTATTAATGATGAAGTTGAGGTTTACACTCATCCCTTATTTCTGGGAATGAAAGAACAGGGATATATTTGTTGGGATATACACAATTTCTATAATACCCTTATAAAAGGTAAATTTAATGCTTGAAATTAATTCTTTCTCAAATCTATCTAAGGGTGTATCGGATTATTTTTTTGCAAATGAGATTTCATCTGCCCCTGTAAAGTTGAAGAAAATATCTGAAAAAAGTCAGATATTATGGCTGAATGAGCGCCTTCTTAAAAATGATCCAAATTTTTTAAAGTGTGGGCAGAATAAAGAAGCTTATAAAAGGTATTTACTTGAAAAATGCGCGTTCATAACTGCAAAGCAGGAGTTTGATGAAATTGGTTGGGCAGACCGATATGGTGGAATAGGCATTGGTATGAATGGTGGTAGTGGTAGAGCTGTTCTTCTCAATGGATACAATATAAAAGGGGTAGGAAAAACAGAGTTAATAGGTGTAGGAACTGATGAACACCATGCTTCCGGCGGAGCATATCTTGAAGAGGCAATGAGAGAGACAATTTTTTCGGAAATAATCGACCAAAGGTATCCTCATGGTGCGGTTAGCACTATAGCGATAATTGATACCGGGATAAATCACGATTGGCCTGAAGACATATCGGATATTCCTTCTGAACGACGGGTATTAATAATCAGACCATCTTTCTTGAGACCGGCACATTTTGAAAGGGCGTTTCTTCACAGGGCAGATAATAAAAAAGTAGGATATATTGACACACAAAGAGTGAAAAACAATATTGAGAAACTGATTGAATTTGGAGATTTAAAAGAAATTTACTCTAATTTGTTTCTGAACTGGTCTGAGCAATTAGCATTTTCTTTGGCGAGCCGACTGTCTCATGGGGCGGACACTTCATCTAATATAACTTTGGATGGGAAAATTGTTGATTTTGGTAGTTCATCTGCCTTACCTGGCTGGTACTCTGTAACAATAGCAGAAAACATGACAACCACAGGTTTTGAATTGCTGCCTTTACAGAACATAATACTATCGATTTTTTACTATTTGGAAAGATATACAGATGGTAGTTTTAACGCGCCCAAGATTTTGGATAGACTATTTAGAGAAATTTTCGAAAAGTATAATTATCTCTTCGGTTTGGAGTTTTTAAAGAGATGTGGGGTTGATGAAGGTGATATTAGTAAAACTAACTATGATATGAATAATTTATTAAATGTAATTATGCCTGTATATCGCTATTATGCACGCGAAAGAATTTTTCTTACTAATGATTATATACCCCCCAAAGTTAAATGGGATTTCGGTAATTTGTGGGATGACATCCCGCCAAGACACCTTAGAGATTTAAGAAAACAACTTGATGGAATTGTAACTCACCAAATTAAAAACTTCAAAGAAAGAAGTGAAGTATTTAGAAAGATAATGCATGATTTTAATTTAAGAGTTTTATCGAAAAGGATTCACGAAAATATTAACAAACACCAAGATGCTCATTTAAATGTTGATGCTAATATCATTGAGTACATTATATCCCACGAGGTGAGATCTTATTTAAACGGAACATGATAAATTACCATGTCTTATTCTGAATCATAAATTTCTTTATACTTTTTTATCGATTTTGACCATGAAAACTTACAAGATTTCACTTGTTTTTGTAGCTTAGCTTTCAGATTAACATCACTCATTACATCTTGTATTTTTTCGAAAATAGTTACCAAACTGTCACCCCCAATTCCAGTATAGTGGAATGAATTCCCATGAAAATCAGGATCGGATAATATATCTTTGGTCGTGTCAAAGTATCCTCCGGTCGGAATAATAATCGGGATACTCCCGAAATACATTGCGTAAAGGGCACTGTATCCGAATGGCTCATATTTAGAAATAGCAAAATATAGGTCTGAGCCAGCAAGAATTAATTTTTCTAACTTTTGGTCATGCCCTTTCACAAACATTATACTTTTTGGGTATAAAGATTGTAAATGAGTAAGTTTTTTTTCATATTCTTTGTTTCCTTGTGCATGAAAAGCAAATTGAAAGCCTCTTTTAACCAGTTCCGGAATCACATTTAAGATTAAAGAAATATTTTTCTGATCTGCTATTCGATTAGTAAATCCAACCAACATTGCATTTTGCTCAACGGCTAAACCAAAGTTTTTTTGAATTGCGAGTTTACATTCTCCTTTATCGTTGAGGTCTATTGCTTTATCTAAGAAATTATAATTCTCTTTCCTTTTGCTGAGACGAGAATAATTAATCCCGTTTGCAATTGCGGTAACCTCTTTTCCAGATATATGTAAAAATCTGGGAAGGCGTACATGGGGATCCCTAGTAGTCAATTCTATTGCATATTTTTCACTAACTGTTGTTATATGATCGGCGCATTGAATACCTCTTTCCAAAAAAGACAATGTATCACCGCCAATAAGTGAATTTTTATTGTACTTAATTTTCAGCTCAGATAAAGTTGAAGTTATACCTCTAAAGCTTCCAGAATATGATGCATTATGTATTGTGAATACCTTCTTAATTGGGAAGTCTTTTGGCAACATTTCAAAGGATAGTCCAGTATGCCAATCATGAGCGTGGAGAATGTCCGGTTTCCAACCATAGTCAATATGATTTCTGATAAGGTAAGCTGTAGCGTGACAGAGAGAATAGAAGCGAACTAGTCTAATTTTCCTATCCTTAGGATATATTGCTCGGGAATTATACCGATAAATAGGGTCTATAAAAACAAATGAATACGGGTAATTATTACTTTTCGAAGCTAATATTTTATACGAAAAGACCTCTGATATTTTAACATGGGCAATTTCTTCTAAATTAGATTCAAAATGCTTTTTTACACAATCATAAGCTGGCATAATAATTCTAATATCAAAACCTTGGCGTTTTAACTGATCAGTTAAATCTGAAATCATATCTGCCAGTCCGCCAGTCTTTGCAAAAGGATAAAATTCTGCACACGCTATAAGAATTGATTGTGTTTTTTTCACTTGTTCCATTTACCTTCAAAATTAATTCAACGAATGCCGAGTATTTGCGCTTAAATACCTTTTATGCTCAGACCAAACAAATCGTAGAAATAGAAAACTTACTTTGAAAATTATAACTAGCTCGTTAATTTAATTTCGTTAATTCTTTGTTTAGCTTCTTTAAGCAGTTTATCAACTTCTTCCTGAGACATATTCATTGCAGTTGCTCTCCAGTGTGCAAAAGAGGTTATTGCTGCCAAGGCTATTCTTTCATTAAGTAAATTTTCGTCATTATTTTCCTGTAATCGACTAACAATGGTTTCAATTAAATCACCACCTCCTAACCTACTAGCCTTGTCTAAGCCATCATAATTGCTCACCACTGCTTCTATAATAAGCCTTATTAATGTGCTTGCATTTTGGCCATTTTCTTTTGCTATTTCATCAATTTTGCTTGCCGTTTCAGGAGACAATCTAATGCCTCTCGATATGCTTTGACGGTTACCCATTTCTATTTTCTCCAGTTTTTACCAAAATTCCAGCGTGCACAAAAAATTAAGAATAAAATGCATCATTGTCAATGTATGACAAGTGTGCACGAATGCGCAACGCTGTAACAGTTGGTTTTATTGGGTATCTTTGGTGTGCACACTTGTTGCACAAAATAGGAAGTGCGAGAATTAGTGTGCACAAGCGAATGTGCACGGAAAGCATAAAAACCTTAGAAATGCAGGGTGTTGCGCGTTGCGCACTTTGGTGCATGTGGTATGATAGGGGTAGTTGGGAAGAAGGTATTTTGAGGGATGGGATTTCAATATTATTTTCTGGTGAGGATTTATTTTTAATTTTCAAGAAAAGCCGATAGTGGCGATTGAACGGCGAAAATTTTAATGTTGATTTTTGAGAGAATTTGACGATTAAATTACGGTGAATTTATGTAAAATTGTGCTGCTGAAATGTGATTTTCATAACTGCTATTTCTGAGGGTGATTGGGAGTAAAATTTTGCATCGAGGGAAATTTCAAATTCATCGTAAGACTGATGGCAATACGTATATAGGGCTTTATTTTGAGGGGTATGATTTTTTAGCTGAGGCATAAAAAAAGCCCGATGCAATGCTGGGAGGTACATCGCATCGGACAGGGAAATTATTCAGCTAAAGTGACATCGACATAGCCGTGTCCTTCGGCGAGTATCCAGCGTCCATTTTTCGCTTTCTGATAAGTAGCGACACTGGTATTGATAAGATGTTCAAATTCCTCGCGGGCGGTATCGCTTGTTGCGATTTCGAGCATTTTCGAGATGCCGAATTTTTTGAGAAAACCTATGCAATTATTTTTTGCAAGCTCTGCATTCGCGATTGTATCCCACTCATAGACATAGACCTGAAATTTCTGTCCGGCCTTTTGCAGTGTGAAGCCGATAGTGTTGTAAGTGTTTTTCTTTGACATAATGTCCTCCATGTTGTTATGCGAGCCTGCTTTGTGCTTCCCGTCATAACCCCAAAGGTCACGCTCGACGCAATCTGTCAGTTTTGGAAATTACAATAATAAAATGGGTGAAAATTTTCAGGATTGTTACGCTAGGGAGGCTTCCGGCTTTGCCGGTTAGCCGAACTTACGAAAGAATTTTGAAAATTTTATCGCTTCTGAATTTTCCAAAACCCGTAACTTGTGGAGGACTTGCTTAGCTGAGCTTGTCGGCTTTGCCGGCATTAGCTCTGCTAGCGAGTTGACAGATGAGTAAGCGTGATAAGATGGGGTATGACGGAAGCTATAGGAATTTTATTATGAAGCTAACAAGGGTGATGATAATCGTGGTTTGAATAAATAAGGCACTAACCATCCATTTCATTAATTCGGATTTAAGGGCCTCAATAGCGAGCTGTATATCCTGCTTTGTTGCAAGATTTGAACTCATAGCACTAGCTTGAACATAAACAATAGCTTCAGCTTGCTTTTCATCCATACCAGCTTCTGTCAGTCGCCTAACGCTCATATGCGTATCAAAATTCACCGTCTCACTCATGGGTCTAATATAATCGATTTTTACGATCTTTTCAACTGATTGATGATGTGGGCTTTCATTTCAGACAATCCGATTTTTTGATGGTCGTCGTTAAAGTCATCGCCATTTGCTGGTTTGATAATGGTTGCGGGTATGCCGTGCCCGATGAGGCGGCTTTGAAGGGCAAGAGCAAAATTTTCGCCTGCCTCGCCTTCATCGCGGGCAATGATGAGTTTTGCGTATTTAGCGGGAAGCTGATAATCCAGCATCATATTTGCCGAAAGTGACGCGGCAACGCTGGTTAGTGGAAACGCCATTTTAAGCGATAAGGCGGTTTCGATGCCTTCGGCTAAAATCAGTTTATCAGAAATTTCGGCAGGAAAATAAACCGCGCCGCCTTGAGTCCGCGCTAGGGCTTTTTTGCTTTCAATTAAGTCGCTGCGCTTTTTTCCCTCTTGCGTTAAAAAGGTTCGTTGGATGCCTAAAAATTTGCCTTCTCCGTCACATACACGGGCGACAAGGGCAGGGTAATAGTGCATGATGCCGTTACCCTGATAATTTTCGCAAGACCACTCATAGCGCAAATTTGCGCATTCTCTGATAATCTGCTTGCTAATGCCGCGCGAAAGTAAGTAACGCTCTGCAAGACTGTTATTGATAGGCTTCGCATTATTGAAAATTGCAAAAGCTTTTTGCTTATTTAATTCATTATAGGCTTGCTGTTTTGCTTCATCCTCCTGCTTTTTCTTTTTGCGTTTTGCTGCAAGATCTGGTGATGGTTCGGGAATTGATGCAAGATTTTTTGCATATTCGATGGCGCGCGGGGTGTTGCAATTTTGCTGTAGCTTAATGAGCTGTAATAAATCGCCGTGATGGTGTTCGTTAGCCCAATCTTTCCACTTTCCAGCGTGTATGCCGTTAAGGGTAACTTTGAGGCTGTCGCCTTTGCTGCCATATATATCGCCTGCAAAATAGATGTTACGATCTCTAAAACCGTTTGGCAAAAGTTTTTGACATACCGCCAGCGCATCATCTGCTAACGCATCTGCGGTAATTTTTGCTTTTTCTCTGATAGTTGCCATTTTTTCACCTCTATAATCAGGCATGAAGTTTGCGTGCCCGTCATGCAAACTTCTGCCTCTTCGGCGAGAAGCGGGGTGAATTTGCAAGGTCAAAAAAGCGGAGGGTTATCACCTGAGATTGTTTGCTTAGTGAAGCAGCCAGCTTGCTGGCGTTTGCGTAACTTAGGAAAGAATTTTAGGGAAACCGCTTTTTTGCTTGGGTTCGCCTTGCAAAGAGGGGCAGCGCCCTTCAATGAAAAATATGGGCGATAGCGCCATTCATCTTATACGAGGTATTGATAATTATTAATGTTTGCTATATTATACTATACCGAATAAGGAGAACTTATGCCGACAACAAGCATTCATATTACAGAGCAGCTAAATGACTGGATTTCCTCCAAGGTTGAATCCGGCGATTATAATAATGCCAGTGAAGTGTTGCGCGAGGGGTTGCGCGTGTTAAAGGCGCGTGATGAGCGGGAGGCACTTGAGCTAGAATTATTGCGTCATAAAGTAGGTGTTGGGGTTGAGCAGGCGAATAATGGTAATTTTTCTGACCGTAATATTGGGCAAATTATTGCCGATAGACAAGCGGATTAGATGGCAAAATATAGTCTCACTAGACAGGCAGATAATGACCTCGAGGATATTTTTGTTTATTCGATGGAGCAATGGGGGCTTGCTCAGGCAGCGCACTATTTGCGAGAATTGGAGCGCTGTATAGAAAGCCTGGCCGATGGTGTTTTTACCGGCAAGAGTTGCGCACGGCTTATTAAAGGTGGGGAAGGTCTGTTATATTATCACACCAATCACCATTATATTATTTATCGTAAAGGCAATGGTTCTTTAGAAATAATCGCACTTTATCATGACCGTATGAATTTAGAACGCCATTTATCGAAGCTGTAACAAAGGTGATGTTTATCCCCGCCACCTGAATTAAGCAGCGGGGCTGGAGGAAACTTTTAATCACTTTCGCCGTAAGGTGTCTTGCCGTAACTTGTCATAAGCTCTGAGATGTCCTTAAGCAGACTGGAGACAAAAGGACAGTTATGCTGATAATTTGTTTGCTTGGTGATAAAATGGGCTGTCTGCAATATGTTTAGAACGGTTTCATCGTCAAACTCTGTTCTTTCGGCCAGCATTTCAAGAGCATATCTGAAAGTTCCGAATAAAAATGATTGTTCTTTTTGCCCATCAAGTAGCTGTGCAATACGGTCAGGGTTGACGATTTCGGCGATTTTATTCTGTATGGTTTTCATGTTCTTGCTCCTATTCGGCTGCGATTTGTTCAGATGGTTGTAGATTGTGGAGGTAAGTAACGGCTTCCTGTGCTTTGGATGCCGCTTTGAAGATTGCTTTTTTGTCGTTTTTCAAAGCTTTGAGCCAATGCTCAATATAGCCTGCATGGTCTTCCCGCATGATGGTATTGATGCCTAAGTCAGCGCATAGATATGCTGCTCCGATTTCCGCAATTAATTCCTCGAAAGCGTAATTTTCGATGCTGCTGCCAATATGGTTCTGGTCACGATTTAAGCGGCTCTTATGCCCCGTCCAATGTGTTATTTCGTGTAGCAAAGTTGCGTAATAATTTTTCGTCGCATCAAAGCTATCATCATCAATAAATAGCTCGCGGCGCGGCATGGTGATTTTATCGGCGTGGGGCGCATAAAAAGCGGCTTCACCACCATAATCAACATTTGCGCCGGTATTGGTTACAAAGTTTTCAATATTGGCAATCGTTGTTACATCATCTTGCAAATCGGGGAGGGCAGGCATTTCGTAGCCTTCAACCTGCGCGACATTGAAAAGCTGGATTTGGCGTATGAATTTAACAGTCTTTTCTTCGCCCGTTTCTTCATCTTCCTTGGTGAAAGATTTATAAAATATGCCTTTTGTATGCTTTTCGCCTTTAATGACTTTTGCGCCTGCTTTTTGCCATTGCTTGAAAGTTCCCCAAAGGTTTTGTTGATAGCCTTTTGCATCAGCAATCATCCATAGGATAAGAATATTAATGCCGTTATAGCTATTCCCCGTTTCAACATTGACGGGCAAAAAGCTATTTCCTTTTGTAATATGCCAAGGCATTTGAAATTTTTCCGCACCTTGTTCGATGCTCTCGATGATTTGGTCTGTGATAATTTGGTGAATATCTTGTGACACATTTTTTCCTCTCATATTCAGACGGCTTGCTTGCTGCCTGTACCTTTTTCATCAATGAGCAGGGGAAATGCTGTCACAGGGGCGCGCGCAGCGTGAGCGCGGAACGCGCCTTGCCCTTTACAGCATTGGGGCGGCACGCCCCTTGCGCTGTAAGCACGGATATGAGCAGCTTTGCTGCGCCGCTTTTCTGCGAGAAAACCCCGCTACCTTGAAAGGCAGCGGGGCTGGAGGATTAAAGATTGGAGTTTTCTGTCACTTCATAATCTGTAGGAAATTTTCGGTTAAGGTAGATGACAAGTTCTTGCGGTAAAACGTCATCAAGCTGTTCAATGGTTTCTATGTCAGAAGTCTCAAATTCCGTTCCATCGGAGTTTCGGATAATTGTGCTGATAATGTCTGCATTATAAAAATTTGAGATAATTAAAACCTCATAGCCTAGCCCTTTCAAATAATCGGCAACATGTGAAGCTACATTAAAGCCATTTGCATCTGGGTTGCTGCCATTGATAAAGGCTTCTTGCCAAACCCATTCTTGTGTATATTTCGGCATTTTAGTTTCCTTTCTAATTCTTAATTTCGGATATGACTTGTAGGTCGTCATATTCGGCGAGGTCGATTAATTCGCAAAGCAAGGGAAAATATTCATCTTCATTGGCGGCTTCAAATTCACCGATTAAGTCTGGTGATGCCGCGCCATGTTGGCCTATGTGCATATATGAGGCGATATAATTACCGCTATGTTCTGTCCAATGTTCATCGGGGAAAAGGGCGATAACCTCGCCATCATCTGGAAATTTGCGAAAAATAACTCTGGTCATAATGATGCTCCTATTTCCATGCGTCCGGATTTATGAAGCGGATAAGCCGTTCTTCAAATCGCTCATCAAAAGTGATGTAATGATTTCCACCCCCTGTAAAATCTTTGTCATTTTTGGCGGTTCTAATCAGGATGCGGTCTATTTTGTTTCGCGCATCGAAAATGGATATGTAAAACCAATCACCGGCATTTGTTTGGATAAACCCTGAAAAATAAAAATGCCCTTTCCTAAATTTTATTGTTGAGGCGTGAGGCTTAATTAGCTTTTTCAGGTAATTTGTTGCCTGCCTGTAAACCTTGTTCCATTCAGGCGTGGTGAAGCAAGAACTTTCCAATTCTTGCGAAAAGATAATTTGTAATTTGTGCATTTCTAACTCCATGATTTTCAGACCGCGTGATTGCCGTCCGTAATTCATTCATCAATGAGCAGGGGAAATGCTGTCATAGGGTCACGCGCAGCGTGAGCGCGGAACGCGCCTTGCCCTTTACAGCATTGGGGCGGCACGCCCCTAATTGCGCACATGGCGCAAAATTTGTGCAGCGTAGCTGCGCTGCTTTTGCTAGAAATCCCCCGCCATTCGTGAAGAATGACGGGGTTCTTATTCTTTCCTTTCTATAAGGTTGGGTTTTCTGCTAGCAGCAGGTTCCGTATTTTTTCGATTAGGTCATAGGATTGGCATAATCTTTCATGTGAGTTTCCCCATTGGTAGAAATTGCCATTTTCATCAATCTCAAATTTACTTTCTTCTTCATTAATCGAGATTGTTCCTGATATTTTTATTGAATTAGCCATGATAACGCCTTTTGTAAGAATTTAGGCTGGGGGAGATTGCTCTCCCCCAAACCTCGGTTAGATTTAAGACTGAAAATTTGCTTCTTCGGGCTGCCATGCCAGAGCCGCTTCGCGTTGCTCTTTGGTGAGCCACGAGCCATGCTGTGGGGTCTTGCCCACAAAGACATCGGTGAGGGTTTCCGTGAGAACCGACTTTGTGGACGTCTCACGCTCATTCGCCCATTTCTCACCGATAACCTCTTTGGCAATATCAAGCGCTACATCCTTTTTGACACGCTTCCAGAAACTTTGGGCAGGTCGCCAAAGTTCAGAAACATCGTCACAAATTGAGGCAAGATATTTGACAAAGTTTTCGCTATCACACTCCCACTCGGAGAAGCTGATAGCAAAAGCAATATTGGCAAGCTTTTCTGCTTCGGCTTGTACCTCATCAGAAATCACACCATCGACCATTGAAGCAATCGCGATTTGAAATGCCTCATCCAGCGAGCCAGCCGAAATGAACGGGCTACCTGCACATTCAATCAGAATGTCACGGATTTTGGTGAAAACATGTGCTTCGTCAATCTCACGCAAAACATAACTTTTAGCATTCACATCAAAAAGACGGGTGCCAATATTATGTTCGCAAAATACCTCACGCGCGAGCATGATATTTTTCAACACCGACACATTCGCCAAATCACCAACCATCTGATGTTGAGCGATTGCTCGTTTGATGCTGTTGACATCACGCAAAAGGGCATCGGTGAATTGACTGGTATTGACCTTTTCTCCGCTTGCTTCTTCCCCGTTTTCGGCGCGGGCTTGCGCCGTGGTCATATAGCCGTGGTAATGATTGATTTTGCCTTTATAACCGATACGAATAATCACGCCATATTTTGACCGCTCCTTTGCTTTCGGCTCATCCCACAACACACGCTTCAAGCCCTTATCGTCACTACCATAGTCATTTGAGCCAATCCGCACAAAAGCAAAGCCCATATCTTCAAGGCGTGTGACTTCGGCTTGCAGCTTTTCATCGACAAGCTTATGCACTAATTCCACATCATCAAGATATGCAGAGTCATCAAAGAGATTTGTGCGAATAGCACCATTGGCGGCCATATATTCATTATAAATAAACTCACCAATCATTGAACCGGATTCAATCGCTTCACCTTGGATGATTTGACCGATTTGCCAAGAATTATCACCATATTCATCAAGCAATCGCCGCTGCTCGACTTTTGATGATGCTCCGGTAAGAACCATTGCCGTTTTGATGTCGATTTCATCTTTGCGGAAAGCGTTAAGCACTTTCGTATCGAGTTGCCCAAGTTTGAGAAGCTTCTCAAGGTCACTTTTTTGCAGATGAAACGCATCGCAAATATATTGCTTGCTTTTGCCTTGCTTGATGAGATTAGCAAAGGCGAGGTATTTATCGGCAGGGTGCATATCTTCTCGTATGGTGTTTTCGGCCAAAGCAATAGAAAGCGCATCTTCACTGCTCGCAAGTTGACAATTCACCATCAAATCGGGCGTATCATCATTTGCAGCGATTTTCTGTAAGGCTGCGAGGCGCGTATTACCTGCAACGACCGTATAGCCTCCATCATCATTTGCCTGAACCGTAAGCGGCTGTATGAGACCATGAGCGCGAATTGATGCTTCAAAATTATCAAGCTTAGCTTGGTTCGGTTTGCCATGCCGTGGATTATTCTTATCAGCGACAAGCTTATTAAGGGGTATTTGTTTTGCTTCTAACATGTTTTTTCCTTTCATTGTTAGATACGAAAGGCGGAATTGCCGTTCGTAATTTTTTCATCAATGAGCAGGGGAAATGCTGTCAGGGGTCACGCGCAGCGTGAGCGCGGAACGCGCCTTGCCCTTTACAGCATTGGGGCGGCACGCCCCTTCAGAGTGTGTTGCGGAAAAGTTGATAGACTTTTCCGATAACAACATACGACAAACAAAGACTTAGAGCGTGACAATAATTCAATCAAAGCATGTCACGCTCTAAAAACTTTTTATGCTTGATTATTTCCTCAGTTTGTCGTATAGGAATTGATATACATTTTATGTGTAGGAGATTTCTATCATGGCAAAAGAGCAAGCAAATTTCAGAATAGATGCAGATATAAAGGAAAAAGCCTATGAGGTTCTAAGCCAGCTCGGTATGCGACCGACGGATGCAGTGAATATGTTTATGCATCATATTGCTTTGTTTAAGGAACTTCCTTTTAAGCCGGGCTTGCCTAACGCGGAAACACAGGACACTTTTGCAAAAACTGATGCAGGTGAGGATATGACAGAGCATCAAACGGTTGATGGTATTTTCGAGAATATCTGATTCATGCATCGCATTTTTACGACCAGTAGATTTGATAGAGACTTAAAGCGCGCTGCACGCCGGAAAAAGGATTTATCAAAACTCAAGGGCGTTATGCAAGCTTTGGCTGCCGGTGAAAATTTACCGGCTCGTAATAGAGATCATCCTCTTATTGGTAACTATATTGGTCGCCGTGAATGCCATATCGAGCCTGACTGGTTGCTGATTTATAAACTTAATGAAAAGGCTGGTGAGATTATTTTCGAACGAACCGGCACACATGCAGATTTATTTAAATAGGGTGTCTCATTGTCAATCGCCCGTCAGCGCGTATTCGAGCCGCGTTACTGTACCGAGCGGGGTATCCGGTTCACGCCCCTTTTAGGTATGGCTGTCTAGGGATTTAGGATTGAGCGGCAGAATTTGCTTGCAACTTATAAATATCGGTATATAGTAGGGAGTGTAGTAATGCTATCATAAATAGAGTACTATTAAAAATGAGAGGTTAGATAGATGAGGGACTATCTGTTTCCAACGAGAATTATCCGTGCATGTCTGTCAGCGCTTTTAGCGGTGTCACTGCCAGCTATGGGTTATGCCAACCCAACCGGCGGGCAAGTGGTTGGCGGCTCTGCCAGCATTGCCGAAACAGGCACGAAGCTTGATGTCACCCAACATAGCCACCGCGCTGTGATTGATTGGCGCAGCTTTGATATTGGGGTGGATGAGCATACCCAATTCCACCAACCCTCTGCTGATGCTGTCGCGCTAAACCGTGTGAATGCTATTGACCCCTCTCGCATTGCTGGTCAGTTAAGCGCGAATGGGAATGTCGTTCTCATAAACCCCAATGGGGTGTTTTTTGAAGGCACAAGCCGCGTTGATGTGAATGGCATTGTTGCGGCCACCGCCAATATAGATGCGGATGCGTTTATGGGGGGTCTAATTATTTTGATATTACCGGCAACCCTGATGCAGCGATTATAAATAGAGGTATTATCGCGGTTAAGGAAGCGGGCCTTGTGGGTCTGGTGGCGCCATCGGTGATTAATGAGGGGATTATCCAAGCCAAGCTCGGGCGGGTGCAATTATCCTCTGGTGATACGGTGACGGTGAATTTCCATCATGATGATTTATTGCAAGTGGCGGTGCATGATGAAGATATAGAACAACAATTAGTGAGCAATAGCGGCACATTATCGGCGCAAGGCGGTACAGTTGCGATGACGGCAGCAGCCGCCACCCAAACCATTAATGCGTTGATTATGGCAGGCGGGGTGGTTGAAGCCAATACTGTGGCACGTGGTGAGAATGGCGCGATTATTATTAAGGCAGAAGGTTCGAATAAGACGGATAAGGCAGGCGATAGTCGAGTGACGGTTTCGGGCAGGCTTGATGCCTCTGGTCGAGATGAAGGTCAGCAAGGCGGGGTGATTGAAGTTTTAGGCGACCATATTGCGATTGCCGATAATGCACTTATTGATGCGCGTGGTCATAGTGCTACAGATTATGCAAAAGCGACAGATGGTAGCTCTGCCACCCTGCGGGCGGATAAGAGTATTGATAATGGTGTCCGCAGTGAAGCAGAGTTTCTAGCCCATAATAATCGTGCTGGTGGTTCGATTAAGATTGGTGGTGATTATTTAGGCAAGGGCGAGACGCAAACGGCGAAGACCGTGAATGTTGAAGCGGGTGCGGTTATCCTCAATGATGCGCTAGAAAATGGTGATGGCGGGCGAACAATTATTTGGTCTGATGATACAACCGAATATGCCGGTGTCACACTTGCACGTGGTGGTGCGTCTGGTGGTCATGGTGGTTTCCTTGAGACTTCCGGTAAAATTAATCTGAAAGCGCATGGGGAGGTTGACCTCGGCAATCGGGCGGCGGGTTATGGTTTGGGGACATATTTACTTGACCCGGCCACGCTTACGATTTTGAATCGCACCGCTACAGCTGGCGCGAATCAGAGGACGACCGCACAAATTGAAGCCGATGCGGCGAGTGCGAATGTTGTTTTAACAGCTGATGGGGTGATATTTAATTTAACCGGCGACACACTAACGGTAACGGGTGAGCGGGCGCTTACGGTTATCGCCAGCAATGGTAATATACTAGATGATTCTGCCGGTACGATTACCAGCGAGGATGGGGATATTAGTCTTACTGCCGCTGGCTCTATTAATCTGGATAGCACCAATTTAACTGGCACAGGTGATGGCTGGCTTCATTTAACCGCTAATGAGAATATTGACCTTGCGAATGGCGAATTTACCACAGATGGTGGCAGCGTGGTTATCACCTCCAATAGCAATAATAATAGTGGGTTTATTCGGCTTGTTGGTAGTACAGTCACGACAGATGGCGGTAATTTTATTGCAGGTGGTGGGCAAAACCCTGCAACCAGCGATTATGCGTGGGGTAATGCCGCGATTGGGGCGGGTGTTACCATTAATAACACAACCATCACAACCGGTGCGGGAGATATTGTCATTCGCGGTCAGGGGCGTGACGATGATGCTACTTTGGATGACCTTTATGGTGTTCACATGCTGGGTTCTGCCGCGCTTGCCGTCACCACAGGTAATATTACCCTCACAGGGATGGGAGGAGATGGTAATGATAGCAATTATGGGGTGAATCTTGAGGGAACCATTCGGTCAACGGCAGCTGGTTCTGATGCAGGAACGATTACGATAACCGGTACAGGCGGTGATGGTAGCGATGGAAGTGATGGCGGGGGTAGTGATGATAATACAGGCGTTTTTATCAGTTCTTTGGAAACCGTAAATGCTGATGTTAATATTACGGGTACAGCTGGTCGTGGTACCAGCAATAGTGGCGGGGTTCGTATTTCGACGATTCGATCTACCGGAACAGGTGATAATGCCGGAAACATAATCATTAATGGACAAACATCCACAGATTCATCTTCCGGTGTCTATATGGTAGAGAATTCGGCGATAACCACAGTGGATGGTGATTTATCGATTACAACTGCCAGTAATTCTGATGGGTGGGGGCTTCACAATCCTAGTGGGGATAGCGCTCAAATTCAGACCACGAATGGAGATTTAACAATTACGTCTACATCGACGAACCGGCATGGAATATATTTGCTGGGAGCGTCTTCTTATATTCGTTCTATTGGCTCTGGTGATGTGACGATAATGTCAACGATCACCGAAGGTGCCAATGATGTTGCGGTGTGGATTGATAGGGGTACAATTAGCTCCATGACAGGGAATATATCTATCATGACAGATATAGAGCCTTTACTGGCGACCAGTCTTAATTATGGTGTCGGGCTTATAAATGGTGCGGATGTTACTTCCACAACAGGAGATATCTTTATTGCAGGTGATAGTACGGGTAATAATACTCTTGGGCTTTGGGTGGAACATGCGGGAACATTTATCGGGGGCGGAAATACCAGCGGTGACATTACGCTTCGTATAAATAATTATTCACTCAACAGCTCAACTCAAATCCGTACGTCAGCGAGTATCACGATACAGCCATTTGATATTGATACCAAAACGGTTTATATAAGTTCCTCCGCTACGCCCCCCCCAAACCAATTAAACATCAATCTTAGGCTTAGGCAAAGACTGTCTGCCAGTCGATATATTTTTGGTCGTAGCGATGGCACAGGTGATGTGGAATTTCCAATCGGAATTAATTGGGGTGGTAGCAGAAATCTTACCCTTCAAACCGGCACGGGTTCGATTATTGTCAATGCTTTACAATCCAATCTCAGTAATTTTACAGCGTCAACCAATGGAACATTTAGTTTGAACAATCGTATAAGTGCTGGTACCATTAACATTTCGGCAGGGAACAATATTGAACTGGGTTCGCAAGGGCGGTTAACCGCCACACAATCCTTAACCGATAATGTCATCCAGCTTAGCGCCGGTGGTGATTTTATCAATAATTATGGGGCAGGCGCATTGGAGACACAAGACACTTCATATTGGATTGTATATAGTGATAGCCCTGTTGATAATAGGCGAGGCGGGGTTTTGCCACATGAAAGCCTATTTGGGCAAGCAAATATTGCTGCCGCGATTAGTAATAAAACGGCAGGCAGGAATGCTTTTGCGTATCAAACCTCAGCGCGCCCCACGCTCACCTATACGGCAATGGGTGCTTCGGTTGTATATGGGCAGCCTTATACAGGGGGCGCCACCAGCATCATTTATACAGGTGGCTTAGTTGGTGGTGACATACTCGCCGATATTGGGCAGATGGGTAGTCCAGGCCTCGCTGTGGAAACACATAACTATTCCCCCGGGGATGATGTGGGCGAAATTTCTAACGCTTTTACATCTCGAAATTCGACTTTGAGTAATCCACTTGGATATACATATCAATTTGTTTCTGCTAACTTAACGGTTACGCCTGCACCCTTAACGCTGACCGCGAGTGATGCTTCACGCATCTATGGTGATGCCAATCCGAGTTTTAATGTAACGCCTGAGGGACTTGTGAATAATGAGCGTTTAGACGATGTTATTAGCGGACTGACTATTAGCACCACAGCGAGTGAAGATAGTGATGTTGGGACTTATAATATCACCCCTGCTGGCGCGACCGCCACAAATTATGCCATACGCTTTGTGGATGGGGAATTAACAATTAACCAAAAACCCATTGATTTCACGACGATTGGTCGTACGGTGACAACCAAGACTTATGATGCAAAAACAGCCGCCACGCTTGGCGGTACGGCACCAGCATTTGAAGCAGGGGCGATTTTGTTTAGTGATGAGGTGACACTTGTTTCCCCAAGCACTGGTACATTTGCGGATAAGAATGCAGGTGCGAATAAGATGGTCACGGTTTCCGGCTATAGCCTTAGCGGTGCAAAGGCGGGTAATTATGCGCTTTCCCGCACCTCGCATAATGATTTACGCGGTGAGATTACCCGCAAAGAGATTTCGTTTGATGCGACAGGGTTTGTGGTTCAAACCAAAACTTATAATGGCAATACAGAAGCGCAACTTATGGGGACAACTCCATCGCTTGTCGCGGGTTCGGTTGAATCTGATGATGCAGGCACGGCTGATAATTTGATGCTTATTGTTCCCTCTACGGGTATGTTTGATAGTGCGAATGCAGGGCAGAACAAAGATGTGAGTGTTACATTTAGCCTTAGCGGTACGGATAGGGGTAATTACACGCTGCAAAATTCGCAACGCACACTAACAGGTGAGGTTGAGCAGGCTTCCTTAACGCTGACCGCGAATGATGCTTCCCGCGTCTACGGTGATCCCAATCCTAGTTTTGATGTGACGCCTGAGGGACTTGTGAATAATGAGAGTTTAGATGATGTTATTACGGGGTTGAGTATTACCACAACCGCGAGTGAAGATAGTGATGTCGGGACTTATGCTATCACTCCTGAGGGTGCGACAGCCACAAATTATGATATTCGCTTTGTGGATGGGGAATTAGAAATTACGCCTGCACCTCCCCCCTCCACGACTACGCCCACGCCTACTGTTTTTACGCTTACCCGCGCTACGACTCTCGCGGGCTTGTCAGAGCAAGAGAGCAATGATGATAACATGACCGCGCAACCTCTTAACTCGGGTTTCGACAATACTGCTAATAACGATATTGTGCCGCCTATGGATGATAGTGATGTTAGCAATGATTATGATACGGATACTGATACTATGGTTGACAATTACCAACGCAGTATTTCACAGCAATTAGGCATTCACTTTGAAACATTAGAAACGTTAAATTCTAATATTTCACAATTATTTTGTAATTCCGGCAGCGCTACAGGGACGGAGCAGGGGTGTAAAAACTTATTTACGTTGATAGACTTACAACCACTTTCTCCCTAATCTTAATTGTCACTATTAACAATAAAGGGAGATTGTTATTACTGATTCCTTTCTCATTGTTATCGCTTTTTCTAGTGTCGTTATCGCTTTTTGTAGTGTCATGATTGGTATCCTGCTTTACAGGAGCAATAAATACAAAGAGAAAGCTTATTACCAGAATACCGGAAACTCATATCTATCTGTCAAATATGATAAAGGGAAATATGGTGAATACCTGATCTATGAACGTTTGCGGAAATTTGAAGATATTGGCGGGAAATTTTTGTTTAACATTTATGTCCCAAAATCAAACGGTGGCACGACTGAAATTGATATGCTCTTAATATGCTCAAAAGGGGTGTTTGTTATTGAAAGTAAAAATTATGGCGGCTGGATTTTTGGCAATGAAGCACACAGGAATTGGACACAGATTTTCCCTAGAGGTAGAGGTCGCAGCCATAAACAACGCTTTTATAATCCGATAAAGCAAAACGCATCGCATGTAAGACATCTGAGAAATCTCATCGGGAGGAACATACCCATGCGATCAATCATTGTTTTTTCGGATAAATGCACTCTTAAAAATGTAACGGTAAATAGTGACGTGAGCGTCGTATATCGTCGCCATGTTTTATCTGCGGTTAATCAGATATATGAAATGCAAACTGATTTTCTAAAGCAGGAAGAGGTGAACGCCTTGTATGACAAACTTTATCCATATACGCAGGTTTCTTTTGATACAACGAACCAGCACGAAGGCAATATACAGAATTATGTGAACCCTAGTGCTTAGATTATCAAGAACCTGTTGTACCGGAATTTAATACAAATTCAGCAATTCAACTCGCCGAGTATGGTAACCCGTCCAGACCCTGAGGGAAACTTTGAGAACAGAGCATCAAGCATTTCATCCATAACATCACCAAGAATACCGCAACCCCCATTGCTAGATAGTCTCCCTTCGTAGATTTTCTCCCCTTACCTGCCCGCACCATAAATTTTTTTTGGATGTGCGCAAGACTTCGCGATAGAGCAAGATATAAATCACCCCCGCCACACCTCAACCATAAGATCAAGAAATTTATGTAACCCGCTAATAAAGTATAAATTAAAGAAAATTCATAAAAAACAAGGCGAAGCCTTGAAATCAACCCAGCCACCTCCCATATAAGTGAGATATTCATTCTATACAACCAACAAGAACAAAAGGAGAGAGAGTGAAAATAAAAACTATATTAGAACAAATTCTTGATTGGTCGCAAAAGCGTTCGATGTGGCAAAGAGGCGCTTTATGTATATAACCAAGGTAAATATTGAGAACTTCAAATGTTATAAAGAAAAGTTCTCTCTGGAACTGAATCAGGGAGCCAATATCCTTGTCGGAAACAATGAGGCAGGAAAATCTACTATCCTTGAAGCTATACATTTGGCGCTTACGGGAATAATGAATGGCAGGTACCTAAAAAACGAATTGTCTCAGTATCTTTTTAATAAAGAAATAGACAAGGCTTATATTACAAGCCTCAGCACTACATCACAATTACCTCCACCCCACATCCTAATAGAAGTTTTTTTAGCAGGAGAAGAATGTCCTGAACTCGCGATCATGAAAGGAGCTAATAATAGCGACAAAAGTGACAATAGTGGTATATCGTTTAAAATTGAATTTGATGGCCAATACCAGTCTGAATATGAGGAGTTATTGAAGGCAGGAAACATAAAAACAATTCCGATAGAGTATTATAAGGTAACATGGCGTTCTTTTGCTAGGGAAAGTGTCACCGCCAGAAGTATCCCTATAAAATCTGCACTTATAGATTCTTCCAGTGTTCGCTTACAGAATGGCTCGGATGTATATATCTCAAGAATTATTCGAGAAACGCTGGAAGATAAAGAGCGCGTTGCAATTTCACAGGCTCATAGAAAGATGAAAGAGTCTTTCATGGATGAAAAATCTGTTAAGGATATTAATACGAAAATAAGTAATAGCGCGAATATCACGGACAAAAAGGTAGAAATATCAGTTGATTTATCCACCCAAAATGCTTGGGAAATGAGTTTAATGACCTACCTAAATGAAATACCTTTTCATTATATCGGTAAGGGTGAACAAAGCATCGTAAAAACGAATCTAGCTTTGAGCCACAAGAAATCACAAGAGGCCAACATTATTCTCTTAGAAGAGCCAGAGAACCATTTATCACATTCAAAACTGAATGAATTGATTCGGAAAATCGCTGATAGCCTTGAAAATAAACAAATCATTATATCGACACATTCCAGTTTTGTAGCCAACAAACTAGGACTAGATCACCTAATCTTGCTCAACGACTTGCAAAGCACACGCATCAACGATCTGTTAGAAGATACAAAGGCATTTTTCTTGAAATTGGCGGGATATGACACCCTGCGGATGATTCTCTGCCAAAAGGCAATTTTAGTAGAAGGTGATTCTGACGAGTTGGTTGTGCAGAAAGCGTATATGTCTGAGAATGAGGGAAAACTACCGATAGAGAATGGGATTGATGTAATTTCCGTTGGCACTTCATTTTTAAGGTTTCTCGAAGTTGCAGAGAAAATCAATAAAAGAGTAACAGTGGTCACGGATAATGATAATAACGTGGATGCTGTGAAGAAAAAATATCAGAACTACCTTGGTAAGAATGCGAAGGAAAACATCACCATTTGTTTTGACGAGGATGTTAATAATGGTACTACATTAGAGCCGCAAATGCTTAAAGCCAATGGTCTAGCTAAGATGAATAGAGTACTTGAAAAATCTTGCACGACTGACAATGAAATGCGTCACTTTATGACGAATAATAAAACAGCTTGCGCTCTCAAAATTTTTGACACCAACGAAGAAATCAAATTTCCCCAGTATATTTTAGATGCAATCAAAGCACGAAATGACCAATAACAAGCTCATAATTGCTGCAGCGGGGTCTGGAAAAACCCAAAACCTTATAGATAAGGCGCTGGGGGCATCCACTGATGCAAATATACTCATTACAACTTATACAGAAAATAACGAAGAGGAAATCAGAGAAAGATTTTTTAAGAAAAATGGTTGTATTCCCAAAAATGTTACCGTCAAAACATGGTTCTCTGTGTTGCTACAACATGGAGTTAGACCCTACCAAGGGCATCTTTATGAACCAGACATTAGAGGAATGATCTTGGTGAGTGGACAATCCACACAGTATAGCAAAGAGAGTAATATTGAACATTACTTGAACAGTGAAAAGAAAATATACTCTGATAAAATCGCCAAATTTGTCTACAAATGTAATGAGAAATCTAAGAACGCCATTATACGCCGACTCGAAAAAATTTACACGCATATCTTCATTGATGAAATGCAAGATCTAGCTGGGTATGACCTTGATTTTCTAAAACTACTTTGCCAATCTAAAATCAATATACTCTTGGTCGGTGATCCTCGGCAGGCAACATATTCTACCAACAATTCTCCAAAATATAAAAAATATAGGGGATCCGCCATCGTCGATTTCTTTGAAGATAAACAAATTAACATAGAGAAAGATGAAAAATCTTTGACAACTAATTATCGCTGCATACAACCAATATGTGAGTTGTCGAACGCCTTATTTCCAGACCAAAGCAAAACAACATCCGGCAATAACAACGCTACGAAGCATGATGGTGTTTTTCTGGTTAAAAAGAAGGACACGCCAACCTACCTAGAAAAATATTCTCCAATTCAACTTCGCTTAAATAGGAAAACGCAAATAGATGAAAAGTACTCTGTAATGAACTTTGGAGAATCAAAGGGGCTCTCATTTGATAGGGTACTTATTTACCCTACCGAGCCAATCAAGAAATGGTTAAAAGATCATAATGCAGAGTTAGACCCTACTAGCCAGTCAAAGCTGTACGTTGCAATCACACGCGCAAGGAAAAGCGTAGCATTTGTTTATGATTACAAGGATGATGAGCAAATTGATGGATGTGTAAAATATACAGTTTAATTAGTACGCAGCCGCTCTTTCAACTTCTGTGTAACCAGTGACATCAAAATCATGAAAGGGTGTCTTTTTATTCACTCATAGTGCGCTGGTGTAATCTTTGTCGTTAAATCTATTATTCAGGATATGCTATATCACTACCTCTATTCATTTTCTTTTTTCCATGGTGCGTGGGGGATTTTGGGGCGTGGGAGATTTCGGAGCGTGGTGTTTTGGTGCGGGTGGTGTGTGCGGGCGGGGATTGGGTATGAGTGGTTTTTGTTTTGCCAGTTTTCTGTTTAGATGCCAGAGATGGTTTTTCTTCTCTTACTTTCGGGGTGCGGGCGGCGATGATGTAATCTGGTTTTGTTTGCAAACCCAGCGCGATGGTTTGGCGCGATAGGGACGGACATTTCACTTTGGCTAGAAATGCCGCCTTTCCGGTTTGAACTGTTGTAGCGCGCCTATATCGAGATATCGAGGCGCGCTATTCAAAGCACTATAAGATTAGCAACGAGGGTCTCGACTGGCTCAACGGCCATATCACCCTCTTGCACGAACGCATTGAAGCGGCATGCAAAAAAGTCCAAACCAATGATACAGAGATAAGCCGCCTATTTTTTGGGTTTTATATACATAACTATATGATTTATTTTAGAACAAATTAATGAACCGATAATCACAGAAAAGAGATATTAAATTACCAGAATATGTAATTGTTAGTTCAAAAAATCAATTTCAAGAGGTGTTATATAGTTAGGTATATAAGAACCGTTTATTTACATATTAACGAATCCTTCTCATGCAAAATAGCTTGATTTTCGGAGAATAGGTCAATTAAAAGGCCTTACTCCAAGTGTTGGGGCAAAGAAGGTTTTTGAATTACAACCATTTCCCTTGCCATACGACATGGCCGATAATCTCTACTGTTTGGTCAAGAAAGCGTCCCGCATAATCAGGGTTATCAGAATCCAAAAGCCATTGCCCTGCCTCAAGTTGACGCAAGCGTTTCACGATAACTCCATCTTCCGAGCGTGCAACAACGATCTTGTTTGGTATGAGGTTCGTCTTCGAACGGTCAACAAGGATGGTGTCTTCGTGTAACAGAGTTGGCATCATGCTATATGAAAGAAGTCATTTCGTGTTTGCACGATAATGGTTTTGTAAAAGAGTATTAAAAGTTTGAAAGAACTTATGGCACGAGGCGTTATGGGATTTGAAATCAGGGAAGATATGTTTCGACCATCGGTTATGAAAGCCGGTTTGACGCGTTTTATCTTTTGGGTGTGGCGTGATGAGTTGGGGGTTTTAGACTCCTATTCTGATGCGATTACCAGAGGCACTAGAGAGATGATGTATCATGCCTAATGTTCGCTTCCTGCTAGTTGGTGGGTATATACTACATATACTAACTGACATATATCTACTCAACAGGTATATGAATAAGATTCGTGACCATTACAGTATAAAAAACATGGAGCCCTGTGAATTTTTTCATGGTCGATATAGGATCGAGTTTTTAGATGTTTCTGTAGGTCTCCACATTTTGTATTATTTACAATATTGTATATTTCTTAGTCTTATTAGCTATTTGGCGTTATATTTTGCTTCATATTTATCGTGGAGTTATTTATTGATAATAGTGGTGATTTTTTGGGTCGGGAAAGCTTTTTTCTATGGCTATCCGCTTTTTGTAGCGTGTTGAGGTAGTAAAATGAGTGAAGTTACAACAATAAAATTTGATGGGTTGCAGGTAGTATTATTAGATGGGACAGATAAGGTGACGCACCAAAGAGAGATTTTTTTAATGAAGTTTTGATCCATGTATTGACCAATCTGGTTATACCGCTTATAGATGCTGCCGCATTTTACCCGAATGAAAAACGCCAATGACGGACTTAAAATCAAAGCTTAGTGATGAATTAAAACGCTATCGCGAACAGGGAAAATTGATTTCAGATATTAACCCGATTTCGGCATTGGCGGATTCGATTCTCGATCGTCTTTATAAGGCGGAGATTGATACGGACGATATAGAGTCATTGCTGGATATTCTGGGTGCAGATTTATGGCAGCAGCAGGTTGAAGGGTTGGCGCAAAAATCTGGCGTGCGGCAAGACAGCGCGCTGGACAAGTTGGACATTGAGAGGCTTGATTTTTCGCGCCCCCTATATCGGGCGGTATTTACGGCGCATCCGGTGTTTTCTTTGCAAACAGAAACCGCGCATGCGCTCTCGCGGGCGGCAGCAGGTGGGGCGGATACATATCAACCAGATGCTTATGCGCCGCGCGCCCGCATCAGCTTGCAAGATGAACATGCCGAAGCGATGGACGCGCTTGTGCATGCCCGCGCCGCGATAAGAAAGCTCACGCAAAACCTGCTTGCGAAAGCAGGGCGCAAAGATATTGTGCCGCGCGTTTTAGGTGTTTCGACATGGGTTGGCTATGATATGGATGGCCGCGCCGATATTAGCTGGCTGGATAGTTTTACCCTCCGCTTGCGCGAAAAAGCAATGGGGTTGGACATATATATTGAGCAGTGCAAGGGCATTGAGGCTCTGTCCGCCATTCAATCCCGCTTGCAAGCAGAGCATGAGGCAACCCTTGCAGATGTCGAGCGGTTTAGCACTATTCAAAGCAATGATGATTTTATTACGGCCGCCAATCACCTTACCGAGCGGCCAGATAAGCTAACAGCCCTATCGCCTTTGGTTGAAGAGCTAAAGCAAATTGCTGCTGGTGAGCAAGATGAACAAGCCTATCGCATATTGGCACTTGCCGGTGATATGGCATCTCACGGATTGGGGATGGGGGAAATTCATTTGCGGGTAAATGCGGTGCAGCTTCGCAATGCCATGCGTGCGGTTGATGGTCGCGCTGTTTCGGTTTCGGGTGACCATGTCCCAAACCGTTCATTGGTTGATCGGCTTGCCCATCGTATCCGTACCGAAGCGGCGTGGGATATTAATTTTCATAATCTTGATGAGGAAACCGCAACCGCACGGCGGCAATTTATGTTGGCAGCGCAAACGCTCAAACATGTTGATAGCGAGCAGCCTATTCGATTCCTGATTGCGGAATGTGAGCAGCCCATCACCATTATGTCGGCGCTCTATCTGGCTCATAAATTTAACATTTCTGAGCATTTGGATATTTCACCTTTGTTTGAAACTGCTTTTGGTCTGGAGCGCGGCGCGCAAATGATGGCACAATTATTGGCGCATGAAACTTATCGTGATTATGTCCGCAAAAGGGGGCGCTTGGCGATTCAAACTGGCTTTTCTGATGCGGGGCGGTTTATTGGACAAATCACCGCAAATCTTGCGATTGAACGTGTGCAGCTTAAAGTCGCGCAGCTTGTCGCGCAGTATTTTTCTGGTGATGTTGATTTGCTCTTGTTTAATACACATGGTGAGTCGATGGGGCGCGGGCATGCTTATGGGGATATACAAAGCCGCCAGAATTATATTTTCACCCCCTTTGTGCGCGCCCAATGTCAAGCGATGAATGTGCATGTACAGCATCAATCGAGCTTTCAAGGAGGCGACGGCTATCGCTATTTTTCAAATCAAAAAATTGCTGACGCAACCATGCTTCATCTGTTGCTTGCTGAAACACGCGCGCCGGATGAGAGCGAAATAAATGATCCCTTCTATCAAGCGCAAGAATTTTCACTGGATATGTTTTTATCATTGAAGAGCTGGCACGAGCAGATATTTCATGATCCGCATTATATTGAGCTTTTGGATATGTTTGGCACAAATCTATTGCCGGTGACGGGCTCGCGTCCCTCCAAGCGGGTGGTGCAAGCAGGGATGGGGCGGCGTGACCCTTCCAAAATTCGTGCCATTCCCCATAATGCAATTTTGCAACAGCTTGGCTTTTGCTTGCATATTATTTCAGGGATTGGCCGTGCCGCACAAATTGATGGTGAGAATTTTGTAAACCTTTATCCCGTTTCACCACGCTTGCAACAAGTTTTGGGGATGGCATTGCGGGCAAAAGCGCTCGGTTCGCTCAATACGCTTTCGGCTTATGGACGACTTTTGGATAAAGGCTTTTGGATTGACCGCGCCTATCATGATTTTCAACCCACACATTTGCGCGCTTTCCGGCGGTTGGGAACCGCATTGGGAGAAAGCCGACGGGCGCAATCGGTAAAACAAATGGTCGCAACCCTGCGGGATGATTTAATCGACCTTTATCGCCTTGCGAACCAGCTTGGAGAGGATACTGTGCGTATTGAGGGAGACGAACGGCTGACGCTCGACATGCTGCACGCTTTGCGTATCGCTTTGATTATGGATACGCTTATAATCATCGCCCGCACCCCGCGCTTTACTGAATCCCAAAAACATCGCAATGAAGATGTGTTGCGGCACGCTTTATTATTAGACTTTGAAGCGGCACTGGATATTATTCGTGAAGAATTTTTTCTGAACCGTGAAACAAGTCAAACGGGTGGATTATCGGAAGCAGAAACCTATCGCAGCGATAATCCATCGCAATATCATTTATTGGAAAATGAAATTATTGCACCTGTAGAAAATCATCACAAAAAAATCATTCTCATCACACAAATGATTAGCGCGCATTATAACGCGCATGGCTAGAACATATCTGGGAAACATGCTCCTTTTATAGAAACTTTGGGCACGCTTCCGCCCGGGATATATGCAAAAACACGGCACTGACTGCGCGTAACACGATAAGTTGATGCGCCAATAAAATGTATAAAGAATCGGGAACGATATAGAGCCGCATGTTACAAGCAAAAAAGGGCTCTTTATAGAAGACCTTCTAATACTTTCTCTAACAGGTGTTAGAAAAACGTGCCCCCTCGCCAGGGAACAGTTTAGCCACACCATAAATTGCCATATTAAAATTGGTAATACCAATATAATGAAAAAGGTATGAATTTATGGTTGACATAATTGGATATGCAACATAGTTTAGGTTTGTGATGCAAAACTGTGTCACGTAGGGGCTATGTCTCACCCCGTCTTTTGGGGGTAGACGTTTCGGGCTTTTGACCAAACTGAGATATGGCTGGAATCAAAATTATTATGGGAGGATATTTATGAAAAGATTTTGTATTAAAAAATTGTTGTTGGGAAGTGCGATGGCTTCCCTATTGGTTTTTCCAGTACAGGCGCAAGATGCAGACATTGATGAGGTTGTGGTAACTGGTATTCGATCATCTCTAAAGAGTGCATTAAATACGAAGCGCAATTCAGATAATCTTATTGAGGTTATCAATGCCGAGGATATTGGTAAACTGCCTGACCAGAACTTAGCTGAAGTTCTCGAAAATGTAACAGGTATCCAAATCACCCGTACGGCAGGTGTTGGTACAGGCGTACAAATTCGGGGCACGAATGCCAACCGAACAGAAATCAATGGTATTTCAACAATTGGTTCTGGATCCGGCCGTTCAGGGATTGATTTTGAAGATGTTTCTGCGGCGATGATCGGTTCTATCGAAGTCACGAAAGCGCCAGAATCCAAAACCATTGAAGGTTCAGTGGGTGGGACAATCAACCTCAAGACCATTCGCCCGCTTGAACTGGATGAGCGCCTTTTTACGATTCGGCTGCAAGGCGAAGATAGCAGCTTAACCACAGATGGCACAACGCCACGCGGGGCACTTACTTTCGGTGATACCTGGTCAAATCAACATGGTGAATTTGGTGCCGTTGTGAGTCTGAGTTATTCTGAGCAGGATGTTACAGCGTTTCGCCCAAGGGTTGACCGCGACAATCTCGTTGCCTCAGACAGTGGCGCTGCGAGCGCACAATCGTTTGATTTTCTGCCTATTCAATTCTTAAATCAGGATTATGATAATTTTGAATATGAAACCACAAATTTTGCAGGAAGCTTTGAATGGGCACTAAATGATGAGGTGACACTGTTTTTCGATTCCATTATCAATAGTCAGGAGCGCAGAGAGGAAAGTTCACGTGTGCAAGCGTCCGGTGTCAGCAGCTTGCGAAATAGTTCGGTTCCAACCGCATTTGAGACCGTAAATTTCGGAACCCTGAATGGTCGAGATGGAACGCAAAACCTTGGCAGCATTCAGGCAGCTCTGACGGGGGTTATAGGGGTCGATTTGACAGTTGACGATGATGATCCAAATCTTCGTTTTTCATCTGATACAAATTCACGTTTGACCGACAGTGAAATATTTAGTCTCGGTGGCGATTGGGAAAAAGATAATTGGTCTGGGAGAGTAGAGATATCGAAGTCAACTTCAGATTCCAAAACCCCAAGTTTCAATACAACACTTAACTTTATCAATCCCAATGCACCGTTGGATGCTGGCGGCGGCAATGATAATAGCGTGCCGTTTGTCTATGATTTGCGTGGTGGGGCTTTGACCTTCGCCGTTGCGCAAGATGCTGAATATGGCCCTACCGACGCGCAATTGCTAGACCCTGCAAATGTCGTATTGCGTGACGTAAACATTGGTCAGGATACGGCAAAGAATGAGGAAACAGCCTTTCGTTCTGATTTCACATATGATTTGACAGATAGTAAAATGTTTACAGACTATATAACATCGATTGATTTCGGCTTTCGCTACAATAAAAATACCAGCACAAGAAACCAAATTCGTTCGAATGTTGGTTTGAGAAGTTTGTCGGACAGCCCGAGAGGTAATTTATTTTCTGAACTTATCGTTCGTGGCCCTTCGAATTTTGGAGATGCCGATGGGCGTGCTTTGTATGTTGATAATTTCCTGCTGATTAATCCTGAATTTGTAGCGTCCAATCCAGGTCGTGCGATCGAGATTTTGAATGCGGCTATAACCGAGCATGGTGGGTCAAGATCAATCAGTAATCCAACTTCAAATCAGACTGGATTTTTTAGTATTGAAGAAAAAACGACAGCTTTATATGCGCAGGCAAATTTTGAGTATAATATTTTCCGCGGTAATGTTGGGCTCCGACATGTGAAAACGGATATATCTTCAACTGGTAATTCTGTTCTGAACGGTGAAGCTACACCGGTTACAACAACAGCCAGTTATGATTTTATGCTACCACGTTTTAATTTGGTCGCGACCCCCAGAGACGATGTTAATCTTCGGCTTAGCTGGAGCAAAGATATTCGGCGTCCGGATTTTGATGATTTGTCTACGTCGCGGACATATTCTACAAGTCCTAATACAGCTGTTGCTTTGGGTAATCCAGGCCTGAAACCTGAAGAAGTTGACTCTTTCGATATTGCCGCAGAATGGTATTTTGCCCCCTCTGCCGTGGTTAGTGTTGGTTACTTCAGTAAAGAGCGGACAAATTTGTTTGTAACCCAACAGGAAGATCCGGTTGAAGACGCAAGTGGTTTCCGTGATGTTACCGCGCCATGTGAAGGCGGCGGTATCTTCAATCCGATTGCAGATGTGAATGTTTTTGGGCCTGAAGGTGGCGTAGGGGTATGTGTACCTTTCTCAACCACAGTTAATGACTCTGGTAAGACAAAGCAAAAAGGCTGGGAATTTACCATTCAATATGATCTTTCTGAGTTTGAAGACGAACTTGGCTGGGCATCCGGTTTTGGCGCTCAGGCTAATTATACCATTCAGGATTTCTCAGGTGGACAAACTTTCAATAGTGCGACAAGCCGTGCAAGTGCCGTATTCGCAGCAATTAATCCTGCCAATACCAATGTCACATTCCACCAGCCATTGATTGACCTATCGGAGAAAGCCTATAACCTGACGATGTATTACGAAAAATATGGCTTATCAGCCCGCATGCGTTATACATGGCGGGAAGCTTATCGCTCAACCGATTTTGGTAGTACATCCAGCTTTCCTTGGGGCTTTCCGGTTGTTCAAGATGATAGAGGGCAACTTAATGCCAGTGTTAGCTATGCTGTGAATGACAATTTAACACTTGATCTTGAGGGCATTAACCTTACTGAGTCTGAGGTTACCCAACATTGTGTGAATAATGGGGCATTGCTCTGCTTCCAGGGTCTTACTGATCGCCGAATTACTTTTGGCGCAAGCTATAGATTCTAACTGTTTCGACATTAACGAATCTATCTTAGGGCTTTTATTTTCCTCCTTAAGCTCTGGGAAGCCCGATCTTCTAAAAATGAAGGTCGGGCTTTTCTTTAATACAAAATTGGTATAAGCTTTTTACACTATTAGCAAAGAGAAATCATGCCATGAGTGGAAATACCAATAAACAACGTTTATATTTAACTGTAGCCAATCAAATACTAGAATTGATCGATTCAGGCCATTTTCCGGTCGGTAGTCGCTTACCTGGTGAGCGTGATTTAGCTGAACGCTTTGGCGTTAGTCGGGTAGCTATTCGTGAAGCAGAAATTGCTTTACAGGCACAAGGCCGTCTTGAAATTAAAATTGGGTCGGGGGCTTATGTTTGTGATGGCAAAGATGCTTCGATATATGGGTTTCCGAAAGTTGGGCCGTTCGAGCTGACGGAGGCGCGCGCGCTATTTGAAGCCGAGGCAGCGGCTTTAGCAGCGTCCCTTATTTCAGATGACGAAATAGACCAATTACAGGAATATATTGATATAATGGCGCATCGTAAGAGTAATCCAATGTCTGCGGATGAAGCCGATTGTGCTTTCCATCAGACGATTGCACGGGCAACTAATAATCATGCCATTATATTCACCATCGAAAAAATGTGGCAGATGCGTAACGAAGCATCGATAATGCAAAATATTTATCGCAATGTTTGTGATCGGGATGCAAACTCACGCGAGCAGGAGCATCAGGCAATATTGGATGCATTAAGAAAGCGTGATCCACAAGCCGCACGCCTTGCGATGCGCGCCCATTTTATGCGGTTGATCGAAGCATTGTTAGAAGATGCCGAACAGACCGCTTATGAAGAGGTGAAGCGTAAAACCTCGGAAAGTCGGTCACGCTTTTTATTAACCAAGACTATTGTTTAGAATACAAACCGATTTTATTAATTGGTTATATATATTGGTAATATATTGTGGTTGACGGTTAATCTTTGACTGCTTATAATCCCTATGCACTTCTCGACAAGTGAGAATATAAAATGGCTGGGGGATGATGAATAAGCTGTTTCGCTTTAGAAGATTACATATCGGACGATTGCGCCTTGCTTTTTTCTGCATAATCGTAATTTTTACATTTGACCTTCAGGCCAAAGAATATCTGGTGACGGATCAAAAAACTTATGGTCAGGCAATAAAAAAGGTGCAAGCCGGCGATGTCATTAAACTTGCCAATGGGGTTTGGCGTGATTTTGAAATTTTATTTGTTGGTAATGGTGAAAAAAATAACCCTATTCGTTTAACCGCCGAAACCAAGGGGAAAGTGATTTTATCCGGTGAATCAAATTTGCGCCTGGCCGGCGATTATCTGGAAGTGTCAGGGCTGGTGTTCAGGGATGGCTATACACCGACTCAGGAAGTTATTAGTTTTCGCCGCGATAAGCATCATCTTGCCAATCATTCGCGCGTTACCGAGATTGTCATTGACAATTATAATCAGCCCGAACGCCAAGAGGTTGATTTCTGGGTCGTCATATATGGCAAATATAATCGTTTTGATCATAATCATCTGGTCGGCAAACGTAATAAAGGCGTAACCATGGCCGTGCGATTAAACACGGAAGAAAGTCGCCAAAACCATCATCGCATTGACCATAATTATTTCGGTCCGCGCCCGATTCTCGGTTCCAATGGTGGTGAGACTTTGCGCATCGGCACCAGCCATTATTCCCTAACTGATAGTTTTACGACCGTCGAGAATAATTATTTTGATCGCTGCAATGGCGAACTGGAAGTTATTTCTAATAAATCCCGCCATAATATTTTCCGTAATAATACTTTTTTTGAGGCACGCGGTACGTTGACCATGCGGCATGGCAGCCATAATCTGATTGAGGGTAACGTGTTCTTTGGCAATAACGCCGATCATACAGGTGGCATTCGGGTGATTAATGAGCATCAAACGGTTCGTAATAATTATATGGAAGGTCTAAAAGGAACGCGCTTTGGGGGAGCTTTGGTTATCATGAATGGTGTGCCCAATTCTCCAATTAACCGCTATAATCAGGTTGATGGTGCAGTGATTGAGCATAATTCCATTATTAATAGTGACCATATTCAGCTTGCCGCTGGCAGCGACGCCGAACGTAGTGCCGTGCCGATAAATAGTTCCTTCACCAATAATTTGATTTTCAATCAGCCACCACGCGACCTATTCACTGTTTATGATGATGTTTCCGGTATAGATTTTCAGGATAATTTAATGAATACGCCCCCCCCCGATTTTGCCGATGGTTTTCAGCAATCCGCACTTACCATGATGCGCGCTGAAAATGGGCTACTCTATCCACAATCTGCTGTTTCGGCAGGTATAAGGCGCAACTTACAAATCACGACCAAAGAACAAACGGGCGTTACATGGTACCCCAAAACCGAACCGCTTATCGCTTTTGGTGCCGGTAAAGTGATAAATGTGAAACCCCAGGAAGGGGCTTTATATAAAGCCGTTCAAAAAGCGCAAGCGGGCGACACATTACGATTGCAGGCAGGTAAATATGTGGTACGGAAATTTATCAAACTCAATAAGCCTATAACGCTCAAAGGTGACGGCGAGGTGACGCTTAGCTTTGAACGTTCGACCATGTTTGAGATTCGCGAAGGTGGGAGTTTGCAACTCATTAATCTGACCATTAGCGGCGCGGATAGCCCCGATTATGCAGGCAATAGTGTTATTCGTACGCATCCTTATTCCCTCCTGAGAAATTATCGCATTGACATTCGCGAGAGTTCTTTTCTTGATTTAGATAAAAATCATTCTTTTAATGTGATTACGGCTGCGAAAGGCACATTTGCTGATTATATCCACATTACAAATTCATATTTTAAGAATATTACCGGTTCAATCGTGAAACTCGATCGTGAAGATGATGATTATGGCATCTATAATGGCGAATATCTGGATATTATCAAATCCAATTTCGAAAATATCCAGGGGTCAATTGTTGATTATTATCGCGGGGGGCGCGATGAAAGTACATTTGGACCGCATTTTACTTTGACCGATTCGTATGTTCGCAATGTTGGCCACGGTAAACGCAATAAACATAAATCATCACTATTTCTACATGGGGTACAGGTAACAAATATCTCCGGAACCACATTTGCAGATAGTGCCGCTTTTCTTATCAACCACACGGTTGGTGAGCCGAAAACGAAAATCACTGGTAATCGCTTTGTTAACACACCTGCGCCGCGCGTTTTTGAGCTTAATAGCGGGCTGGAAAATACGGCGCTGATTAACGATAATGAGGGACTAAATTAGATGCATGTGAGGGCAGCATTATTATTTTTGGCGATGCTTATCGGTCTCCCCCTACAGGCGGCAGATTTTGATACCACGCTTGCGGAAGCACAGGCAAAGGTTGAAACACAAATAGAGCAACCGTTTGTCATTCCGACCCCGAAAGATGCTGGCGGTGGGTATACGCATGAAAAGCATAAAGAAAATGCAAAACTCATTTATCAGGCGGCGATGTTGTATAAGCTCACAAGCGACAAGAAATATGCACATTTCTCAGCCAGGCTTATGGAGGCTTATGCCGGTCTCTATCCAGCATGGGGAACGCATCCGGCCCCCAAAGAACAATCGCCAGGGCGGATGTTTTGGCAAAATCTGAATGAGAGCTGGTGGCTGGTGCATGTTGCGCAAGCCTATGGTGCAATTAAACCAACCTTATCAGACAAACAACAACATCATATTGAGACGAACCTGCTGCGTAATATGGCAGATTTTCTGTCTGAGGGTTCACCACAAACATTTAACAAGATACATAATCACGGCACTTGGGCAAATGCAGCTGTTGGCATAACGGGCTACGCCATTGGTGACAAGGATTATACGCAAAAAGCTCTTTTGGGATTGGATAAATCTGGCCAGGCTGGTTTTTTGAAACAGCTTGATACGCTGTTTTCACCCGATGGTTATTATAATGAAGGCCCGTATTACCAGCGTTACGCGCTTATGCCTTTCGTACTTTTCGGACAAGCTATTGATGCTAATGAACCAGCCCGTAAAATATTTGAATATCGTGACGGCATTTTGTCAAAAGCCATCTATACAACGATTGATTTGAGTTATAATGGATTATTTTTTCCGATTAATGATGCCATGAAAGATAAAGGGATCGCGACAACCGAACTGCTTTATGGGGTAGCGATTGCTTATGATTTGACGCAAGATCCAACACTTTTATCGATTGCACAGGCACAAAATGCTTTTGTATTGACCGAAGAGAGCCGGGCTGTATCAGACGCCATAAAAGCCGGTCATGCAAAACCTTATCCATTTCGTTCGCGACGCTTTTCCGATGGTGCCGATGGGCTGCAGGGGGCCCTTGATATTTTACGTCACTCGTTCGAACCGGATGGTTTGACCCTGATCATCAAAAACACTTCGCAGGGTTTGGGGCATGGGCATTTCGACAAGCTGGGATTATTGCTCTACGATCAGGGAAAAGAGGTTTTACGCGATTACGGTGCCGCACGCTTTCTTAATGTTGAAGCAAAATATGGTGGGCATTATTTGCCCGAAAATAATTCTTACGCCAAGCAGACGATTGCCCATAATACACTCGTCATCGATGAAACCAGCCATTTCGAAGGGAGCACAAAGCAGGGTAATAAATATGCACCGCAACCAGGCATATTTGTTGACATGCCCGCCCTAAAGATTGCATCAGCCCAAATCGATAAAGCCTATGAAGGGGTTGCTATGCATCGTACCGTTGCAATGATTAGCGATCCAGCCTTCCAAAACCCGATTATAATTGATCTCATTGAAACGAAATCTAACAAGACGCATCAATATGATTTACCCTTTCACTATAATGGCCATTTGGTGGAAACCAATTTTCCGCTTACCGCTCATCAGACTGAATTAAAACCATTGAGTAAAAAAAATGGTTATCAGCATCTATGGAAATTAGCGCAGGTGCGATTGCCAAGTAATTTATCTCAAGTGACATTCCTGCTTGCCAATCGCTTTTATACCATCTCATCACATGTACCGCGACATAGTGAAATTATTTTTGCCAAAACGGGTGCCAATGATCCGAGTTTCAATTTGCGTCACGAACCAGTTTTTATCCTGCGTAGCCAGGGTGAGAGGAATATCTCTTTTATTTCCGTGATTGAACCACATGGCGAATATAATCCCACCGAGGAGTTTACACAAAATAGCCATAGTGAGATCAAGAATATTAGCTATCATCAAGACAGCAATGAGAAACTTATCCGCATTGAAACGAAATCAGGAAAAATTATCAACCTTGCCCTTTCTGAAGACCAGACGCCAACCCATAAGCACAGTATTGCGATTGGGGAAAACCAGGTAATAGAGTGGACAGGGCCTTATCATTTATTTCCTTCGTCACAGCTAACTTCAAAAGGAGAAGAGTAATGCAAAGTCCTCATTTTTTATTCGGTAATGATGTGTCTTATGAAGATGTTGATCGCGGCATTAAGCGTCAGATTCTAGGTCATAATGATGATATATTGCTCGTCAAAGCGGTCTTTGAGACAGGTGCCGAAGGTTATCAGCACGAACATTATCACAGTCAGGTTACCTATATTGAAAGCGGTGTTTTTGATGTTACGATTGATGGTGTCACCAAGCGGCAAAAAGCAGGCGATAGCTATTTTATTCCTCCCCACATACGACATGGCGCAATATGTGTTGAGGCAGGTGTGTTGTTGGATATTTTTTCACCCATTCGTGAAGATTTTTTTGAAAATTATAAGAAAGGATAGTTCATGAAAAATAATTTCCGTTGGTTTATTGTTGGTCTTGTTGCTCTGGCAACAGTTATTAACTATATTGATCGTGGTGCGCTCGGGTTTTTATGGCCGGAGATTTCTACCGAGTTGGGGCTTACCAAAACCGATTATGCAATTATCATCAATGTATTTACCTTTGCTTATGCTTTCGGGCAAACTCTGTTCGGTCGCATCTTCGACTGGGTTGGTACGCGCGTCGGTTTTGTTTTATCGATTGTGATATGGTCAACAGCAACCATGCTACATGCAGTCGCAAGCGGCTTGACCAGCTTTGCCATTTTTCGTGGATTGTTAGGTGCTTCCGAGGCAGGTAACTGGCCGGGCGCAACCAAAGCGAATGCCGAATGGTTCCCGATTAAGGAACGTGCCTTAGCGCAAGGTATTTTTAATTCAGGAGCGGCCATTGGTGGTATTATTTCGGGGCCACTCATTGCTTTATTGTTTGTCGTGCTAGGCGGCTGGAAAGCTACTTTTATTGTTATCGGTTTAATCGGTTTCTTATGGCTCATTCCGTGGTTGATTTTGTATAAATCCGGTCCTGATAAACATCCATGGCTTTCAGACAAGGAACGCGATTATATTTTGTCAGGGCAGAAAAATACCGCAACAAATGAGGAAATCGAATATGCACCTGATTCAGTGGAAATCTTATCGCGCAAGGAAAGCTGGGGGGTGATTCTGGCTTCTTTCTTCCTTGATCCAATTTGGTGGTTATTTGTCGGCTGGCTACCACTTTATCTTGCAGAAACCTATGGGTTTGGGGTTAAGGAAATTGGTCTTTATGCCTGGGGGCCATATGTCGGGGCGATGCTCGGTGCATGGTTTGGTGGCATATTGGCGCAAAATCGTATTGCTGCTGGTTGGTCAGTAAATAAGGTACGTAAATTTGTTATCGGACTTGGCGGCATCATCATGCTGGTTTCTTTGTTGATGACGATTAATGCCTCAACACCGCTTTATGCGATCTTGCTAATGGCGATTATTCTATTCGGGTTTCAAACGGCGGTAGGCAATATTCAAACTCTGCCAAGCGATTTTTATAGCGGTAAATCTGTCGGTACATTGGCAGGCTATGCCGGAACTGCCGCCAAGCTCGCCGTCGTGGGGCTTAACTTCCTTATTCCCATTATCACGGTAAATAGCTATGCACCAGCCTTTGCCGTTGGCGCGGCGTTAGCTATTTTATCTGTATTAAGTGTTTGGATTATGTGTGGAAAAATCCAGCCTCTTTCACCCAAAACCAATTAAATATAAAGGAAACATAAATGATAGATTTAGATGGAAAAACAGCGATCATAACAGGGGGAACGCGCGATATTGGGCGTTTCTGTTCAGTAAAACTTGCTGAATTGGGGGTCAGGGTTGCCGTGAATTATTGCCATAATAAACCCGCTGGTGAAGAAACATTGGCACAAATTCAAAAGGCCGGTGGTGACGCTATTTTGGTTGGTGGCGATATGACCAAAAGAACTGATGTTGAAAATCTGGTACAAGAAACCCAAAATGCTTTTGGTGATAAGATAGATATATTGGTAAATAATGTCGGTGGTCTGGTCGCGCGTAAAACCATTGATGAAATGGATGAGGAATTTCTTAACCATGTTATGGCATTGAATTTCAATTCAACATTTTTATCCAGCCAGGCTGTCGTACCGCATATGCCTGAAGGTGGAGCGATTATTAATCTTGCATCATTAGCTGGTCGCGATGGCGGCGGCAATGGCGCAACCGCCTATGCGGCATCTAAGGGTGCCGTGATGACCTTTACGCGAGGGCTTGCGAAAGAGCTTGGGCCGAAGGGCATCCGCGTAAATGCCATATGCCCGGGGATGATTGATACGACTTTCCATGATATGTTTACGCCTGATGCCGCGCGGCGTAATGTCGAAGCGAGCGTACCAATGCGCAGGCAAGGTCATCCGGAGGATTGTGCCAATTTGATTGCTTATTTGGCGTCAGATGCATCCTCTTATATTACCGGTGCGTCTATCGATATTAATGGCGGTATGGCCTTTTCATAATAGGTGATATTCATGGCTACTGATATTTTAGGGCAATTACGAAAAGCACCGATTGTACCTCTGATCCAATCTGATAACCCTGAAGAAGCGATTGCCATCGCACAAGCCTTGCACGATGGTGGTTTGCAAGTTCTGGAAGTGGTATTACGTACGGCGCAGGCGCTCGACTGTCTTGAAGCGGTTGCAACCACCTTCCCCGATATCTGGGTTGGTGCAGGAACAGTATTGTCATCGACACAAGGCGAAGCGGTCATTAAGCGCGGTGCCAGATTTATCGTTTCACCGGGGTTGAATGCTGATTTGGTGCAACTGGCACAATCAGATGAGCTGCCAATATTCCCCGGCATCGCAACGGCGAGCGAATTACAGACGGCGTGGAATATGGGGATACGGACGGTTAAGTTTTTTCCGTCTGGTCTTTCAGGCGGCGTGCAAATGATTGCGGCCTTAGCTTCGGTATTTCGTGACGTCATGTTTATGCCCACTGGCGGTGTGAATGCTGACAATTTAGGCGCGCATTTGGCTCTGCCATCGGTGATTGCCTGCGGTGGTAGCTGGCTCACACCATCGGATGCGATTATGGCAGGCGATTATGCGGCGATCACAAAACGTGCCACAGAAGCTTTAACCATAGCAAAAGATTATAAAGGATAATTTATGACTGATTTTATAACTTTCGGTGAGATTATGTTGCGCTTAAAGTCTCCGGCGCATGAACGGTTATTCCAATCGCCATTATTAGAAGCAACATTTGGTGGTGGCGAAGCCAATGTTGCCGTATCACTTTGCAATTATGGTTGTGATGCGGCCTTTGTTACCGCACTTCCCGATAATGGTATAGGCGATGCGGTTATTCAGGAACTACGTAAATTCGGGGTTACGACCGATAAGATTATTCGTCAGGGTGATCGAGTGGGGATTTATTATCTGGAGACAGGTTCGAATGCACGTCCCTCAAATGTGATTTATGATCGCGCCGGTTCAGCCATATGTGAAGCGCAAATCGGTGATTTTAACTGGACTGAAATTTTTACGGGCGCAAAGTGGTTTCATTTTACCGGCATCACACCAGCACTTAGTGAGTCTGCTGCAGCACTCACTCTGGAAGCGGTTAAAGCAGCAAAAGCGAATGGTGTGATCATATCATGTGATTTTAATTATCGTGGTAAATTATGGAAATATGGAAAATCTGCGCCCGAGGTAATGAGCGAGCTTGTACAATATGTCGATGTTGGCATTGCCAATGAGGAGGATTGTCAAAAATCACTCGGTATTAGTGTTGATGTCGATGTGGAATCGGGTGAATTGGATATTGCCAAATATGAGGCTTTATCCGCCAAGATGATGGAGGTTTATCCAAATTTAACCGAAATGGCGATTACGCTACGAGAAAGCCATAATGCCGATCATAATGACTGGTCTGCCTGTCTACGAAATAAGAATGGTTTTTATGTCTCACGTAAATACGCTATGCACGATATTGTTGATAGGGTTGGCGGCGGCGATAGTTTCGCCTCTGCCTTAATATATGGTCTAAACGCTTATGAGGATCGGCCGCAAGCATTAGATTTTGCGGTTGCAGCAAGTTGTTTGAAACACACGATCACTGGTGATTTTAATCGTGTTAGCGTTTCTGAAGTTGAAAAACTCATGTCGGGTGATGGTTCGGGCCGCGTACAACGGTAGCAAATTGATGTGTTATTGGCTGCGACTAGCTATGTAACTGGTCACCTCCATTTATGAACCTAGGTTGAAAGTGCCCCTTTTTATGGGCGCGATTGGTGCGGGTGGTCTGTGGCCCATCAAGCGGAACTTATCTCAACGTTTTTTCTAGGCGTTCATAATGGCTCAGATGCTTTTCCGAATCCTCCTGTTTAAGTTCACTGCGGTTTTGGAGTTTCCATTTCACGGCGGGGAAGCGGGCGAAATTATGGATACTCCAATCCGGTTCGCAATTCTCGAAGCTAAGAAGGAACTCTTTATCCTGCTGTGTTAGATTGGCGTTGATTGTTGTGACCAATTCCGTGCGGGTCTGTTTAAAATCACAATAAGAAAAGACAATATCTGTCATGCCGGTAAACTGATTTTTGAAGGTTTGTTGTTGATTCTGAAAATTCGGCGCAAGTATTTCATGTATCGGTCTGTTGCCGGAAAGCAGGCATAACAGAAAGCCTTCCCGTACCGTGTCGGAAAACCCTTCCGTTTCGAGCAATAGTTTTACATCGAATAAATCGCGCGGATGTTGCCTGTCCAATGTGGCGCAAATCTTGCCGCCATAAAGCTGGCCGAAAGGAACAATTTGCATGACAGATGAAGTGTTATATGATTGTTGAGCTTTTTCACATAAGACCATGCGCTCCGGCGGGTGAAGTGTGCCGCGTGCGACCAGATTAACTTCAAGTTTAATTTCCTCTCCACTGGCACGAATAATGATTTTGCCCATATCGGGTCTATCTATTATTTGTCCTGCGGTAATGTGGCTTCAATATGGCTCTTAATACGCCCGATCGCATTGGCAATACTTTCAAATGTTGTTGATCTGCCTTCAAGCGGCAGATAGGTTAAATCAATATCGATCGATAGGCGTGGCATATCACGCACAAAAAGATTAATCGCTGTGCCGCCATGCAGAGCAAAACACTCTTCTTTTGCAACACAGGGGAGAACTCTTAGCAGCAACTCGACTTGCTTTTTATAGTTCCGATTGGTCATTTTTCTCAAATTCTTTCGGGACGGTTATTTTATATTTGCTTATATATACGCCATTTTTGACGAGGCTTCGTGTGCCGGCGCCCAAATCGATATGTGATAAATCCACAAATTCCAACCAGCCATGATTTAGTTTTTCCGCGAGGTAAAGGAACAGGCGTTTAACTTTTATGGATGAGCAATTTTCCAGCAAGACTTGTACGGTTTGAGGGCGTAAATCATTCATGCCTTGCATTAGCTCATAGCATTCAAAAAGCTCTTGATGTTTGGGGGCAAGGTGTAGGCATTCCAGCATAGCGCGGGTGGGGCTTGATATTTTCACCGAAAAGTCATTATGCGGGAAATCTACTAACCCCATATCGGCAGGCAGAAAAGACGTCGAATAATAATTTATTCTTGTTTCCCACTCATTCTTTTTGAACCATAAAGGTAATGTTGTTTTAGGTGCCCCTATCAAGATGGCACGCCCGGCGCTAAAGTCGACATAATGTGCACGACCAAGAAGTGACAGAGCTGTTCGCCCGCCGACATGGATGGATAAGCCCATGAGGTTTTGCAGCGCATATAGCCCCCCTAAATAATCAACTGTTTCGCCGCTCCGCTTTAGAGCTCCCCTCCCTACGGATTCGAGCCATAGACCTTTTCTATAGTATTTTTGTAAATCCAAATTATACCCTTGTGATGTCAGCCATGATGATGGCAAGACAACGCCTGAGGGGGTTGTTTTCAATATCTTGTTTATTTTAGTTTCTATATGGGTAGCCATACTACCTATATACAGGTTTATATAAACAGATTCAAGGAATATGTTTATTATTATTCTTAAATGGGTGGTTATACCCCCTATATCCAGTTAAAAATAAACAGGTCTACTTCTGAATAAACGGAATGATGTTTGTTTCCTCCTCAATGCCAAGCAAAAGGCTATTAATATGATTTGAAACTCTATCGGCAGCATCTGCAAGGGCATGGTCAACATGATGAGCATAGCGGGCGGTGACGCTTCCGGCACGATGGCCGAGCAAACCAGCTATGGTTAACTCGCTATAGTTAAGCATATGCGCCATTGTCGCGAAGCTATGACGAAAAGTGTGTAAGGTAACATCTTCCAGTTCCACTTGTTTCATGATTTTTGCCATTGGTTTTCTGATGTTATCTATAGGCCCTTCGCGTCGCTGAGACGGAAACACCCACGCGCTATCATGTGTTGTAAGTTGTCGTTGTATAATCTCAAATGCAGAACTTCCGCATGGGCGGATTTGTGCGCCGGTTTTAGTATCTTCAAATCTTATGGACCTTCCCACTTTATCTACTTCTGAGCGTTTAAGGTTAAGTATCTCATTTTTCC
Organism: Parvibaculaceae bacterium; assembly: GCA_965199285.1. Classification (GTDB taxonomy): domain Bacteria; phylum Pseudomonadota; class Alphaproteobacteria; order RS24; family RS24; genus CBDDGJ01. The sequence goes on from OZ240687.1 coordinate 2,020,039, forward strand.
GGCAACCGGTTAGAGCGACGAGCTTTAAAACATTTATGGCTGTCGCAAAACCATTTTGATTGTCTAAAGCCTTGAAACATTCACCGAGCGAGCGATATTCCTCCTCATTTAAATATCGTGTTCTTGCTTTTGGAGCAGGTCTATCGACAAGTGTGCAGGGGTTTTTATCAATATAACCTTTTCTGATGGCGTAGTTAAAAATAGCGGATAGCGTGACGATGGCGTTTTTAGCAATGGATTCTCCACCTGTTACATGAGATATACCCCCAGATTTAGTTTGAAATGTCTTTTTTGTTTTTCCTGATTTAACGTTCAGTACAAAGCGTTCAATGTCATCATGCGCTAAGGATTTAATATTAGCATCACCGAGAAGTGGTTTAACGTGCTGCTTAATAATGCCTCGATAGGATTCTAAAGTTCGTGGTTTTAATGGTCTTCCGCGTTTCAGAATAATACCGCTCTGCAAAGCTTGGTAATACTCATCGCAAACAAGTTCTATCGTTATGCTACCATCAAGTTTAGCTTTCTTTCTATCGTTTGCAGGGTCATAACCACGTGCAATATCTCCGAGATATGCTTGCGCCACTTTACGCGCTTCGTTTAAGGGGATGGCTCCAAAACGCCCAATGGTAATTTTTTTGAAGAAAAATGGTGCCGGCAGAGAGACTTGAACTCCCGACCCTCTGATTACAAATCAGATGCTCTACCAACTGAGCTATACCGGCATTGTCTTTATCGCATCCTTATAAAAACTTCTCTTACAGATGACAATAGGGATTATTTTATTTCTATTTACAATCGCTAAAAATATACTAGGCTAAAGGCAAGGGAAAGTAAATTAATGGATATTAAAGACACGCAGCCGGTTGAATTTACCGGTGTCACAAAAGACTATTTCGGGATATGGATTGCCAATCTGTTTTTGACGATTCTAACAATCGGCATTTATTCAGCTTGGGCGAAAGTGCGACAAACCCAATATTTATATGGGCATACGCGCATATTAGGTTCGCCCCTGTCTTATCACGCAACCGGCAAGCAGATATTGATTGGCCGCTTGGTGGCGATCGGTATTTTGCTTTTAGTGAGCTTGGCGCAGCAAATTTCACCTTATATATATTTTCTTGCTTTACTGGTGTTGTTGCTCTTTCTGCCCGTGCTGATTAACCGCGCTTTGAGCTTTCGGGCGCGGATGACGAGTTGGGAGACTATTCATTTTCATTGGCACAGCACTTATGGCGGCACTTTTATGGCGTTTATTGTCTGGCCATTTATCGGCATACTGACATTCGGCCTGCTATTGCCGGTGGCGACAAAAAAGCGCAATGAATATATTATGAATCATTTGCGGCTTGGCACAACGCAATTTTCGGCCGCAACCGAATTATCATCTTATTATACCGCTTTATTTGTGGCAGGGTTTAATTTTATCGCTTGGGGGTTTGTCGGGGTTGTAATCAACTTATCCTTTTTCTTGCCAGCGTCAACGAGAGAAGAATTTATGGCTGCCTTTGCGCCGATAATTGGCGGATATTTAATCCTTTTCCTGGCGGCAACAATTTATGCGACAATGGTGCGGAATATCTTATTTAATGGCTTGCGGCTCGGGAAATTTGCTCTCTTTAGGTCTCGCCTTTCATCGGTACGCGTGTTTTGGATATATGTTTCTAATCTCATCGCCATTATTGGTACTTTGTTTCTAGCCACACCGTGGGCGCAAATCCGGCTCCGGCGTTATATGTGCGTGCATACAGATATTATGCCTTTAACCGATGATCGTGATTTCCGCGATATGCTCGAAACAGAAGGCTCAGCGATTGGCGATGAATATGCGCTTTTGGGAGATATTGATATAGGCATATGATCGATAAAACCACAGGCTATTTTTATCTGCCACAATCAAACCAGAAATATATAGCTACCCTTTCGCGACAAGAAGACGGGTTTGTGATTTCAACGGCTGAAACCACATATTCAGACTTACAGGTAAAACATGTCGATCCGTTTATGAAGGGGGTAGAGCGGCGGATTTATTTTTCCAATGGCTGTGTATTTGTTCCAAATGATCGGCAAGACGAGATTTGGCAGCGTTTACAATCACGCCATGAGAGGGTGGCGGGTTATCTCGAGCGACCGACATTTCTAAAAGCAGGTGTATTTCTGGGTGGAATTATTGTGGCAATTATTTTTATTCGATTATTCATTAGCGGTGTAAGCGGGGTGGTTGCGGCGATTATTCCATCTGATATTGAAGCGCAAATCGGCATAACGGCCTATGAGCAATATCGTGAGATAATACTTTCTGATAGCCTTGTCCCGTTAAAACGGCAGCAAAAAATTATCGCCCAATCGCGTCTGCTGGCGCAGGCGAATGACTTGCCGGATGTTGATATTTATTTTCACAATACAGATATTCTTGGCCCAAACGCTTTTGTATTGCCGGGGGGGCCGATTGTGGTGACGGATTCCTTGCTAGAGATTGCCAGTGATGAAGAAATTCTTGGCATTATCGGACATGAATATGGGCATTTGGTTGCTCGGCATGGGCTCAAACGTATTGTTGAAGGGGTTGGTTTATTTACGGTGTCACTGATTTTATTTGGCGGTACTGATTCCTTGCTGGAAGAGGTTGCCGCTAGCGCGATTACGCTGTCTATGCTGCAAAGCTCGCGCCAAGATGAAACCGAAGCGGATGAATTGGGGGCACGTTATTTGGCTGGCGGTAATTTTAATCCGCATTATTTAAGCATGGGGTTTGTGCGGCTCTATAATTTTTTCTGTGCTGATCATGAAGCCTGTGCACTGGCGGAGGAAAGCGATTTAAGTTTCCTGCAAACCCATCCGGCGATTATTGAGCGGATTCCCCATTTAACCGATTATGTGAATACATTATCTTTGTCGCACCCTTAATTGAGGTTCATTATCTTTGACGCAATCTTAATTGCGGTTCATTACCTTTGACGCAATCTTAATTGCGGTTCATAGCGCCATAGCAAAAACAGGCTGATTCCCAATAATACAGATATTGGCCAGATAAGAAGCAGAGGCAGATAAGCCACCGCGCTGGCGGCGCGTCCGGCAATCAGCGTAGAGATAAGATAATAAATCACGCCCAAGATAATTGCGGTAAATATTTGCCGCCCATAGCCGCGCCGTTTCAGCTCGCCACCCGCCATCACCCCCAAAGCGATAAGCGCAAAAATAAGCGGCATAGCAAGATTGCCGATAAGTTCATATAAAAAGCGGCGAATTTTGGTGAGGTTTTTCTCACGCGTCACACCAATTTTTTCAGGCGCGATTAAGTGGTGCAATAATAATTGCCGAACATGTAAATCAGCAAGATCGAGCGGCGCTTGTTGGTTACGGATAATCGGCAGACGATATTCTTCAAACGCGATAAATGGCACAGATCTATTTGTAGGGCGATGATCGGCATTTTGCTGTAAAATCCGCCCATTATAAAGGATGAGCAGCGCATCATCATTAGCGCGGGTAATCTGCCCCTGTTCGGCAATATATATGGTTGGTGAACGCGGGTTGCGATCATCATAAATCATAACATCATTGACGCGCCCATCCTCTCCGGCGGATTTTGCATAAGTGGTGAGATTGGGGATAATATCACGAAACACTTGCGGGGCGATGGCATTGCCAATGAATTGCCGCTCATAATGGTCGCGCTCAAAGCGCAATATTTGCAACGCATAGGGCGAAATATAAAACGATAAAGCCGCTTGTAAAATCGTCACCCAGAAGACCAAAAACAAAATCGGTCGCAATAATGCCCAAGGGCTAATGCCGGCCGTGAGCATCACAAAATATTCGCGGTCTTCCAGCAAACGGTGGAACTGGGTAATGATGGCAATCAGTAAAGACGGGGTGAGCAATGTCGATAATAAGCCCGGTAAAAGCAGAAAGGAGAGGTTGAGAATGGCGAAAAAAGAAACCCCCAGCACCAGAAAATCTTTCATAATGCTCAAAAGCTGTCCCAGCCACATCACGGCCATTAGGGTGAAGCAGATAACCCCAAGCCGCCGTAAGCTCTTCCAAAATAAATATGATTGTAAGAACCGCCCCATATCATACCCGCTATTCGAAATGCGGGGCGATTTCGCGGCGCACGCCAAATAATTTCATTTTATCTCTCTTTGCTTTTACTTATCTTATGCTAATGTGATTTGTAAATAAAGGGGGAGCCCCATGACGGCGCGAAAAATCTTTTCTTGTAAAAAAGCGATCACTATGAATCCAACCATGCCAGAAGCGACGCATATTGCGGTTGCGGAGGGGCGGATTTTAGCTGTTGGTAATCTAGAAGATATATCTGTCTGGGGGGAGATGGAGGTGGATGAACGCTTTGCCGATAAAATCATCCTGCCAGGGTTTGTCGAAGGGCATAGTCATTTAATGGAAGGGATGATGTGGAACCATCATTATATTGGCTATTATGACCGCCGCGCGCCGGATGGCTCTGTTCACTCTGGTCTTAAAACCATTGATGAGGTCATCGCTTTTTTACAAAAAATTGATGCCGCCCGTGAAGATAAAACCGCGCCGCTTATCGCTTGGGGGTTTGATCCGATTTTTTTTGAAACGCGGCTAACGGCGGATGACCTTGATAAGGTGAGTACCCAATGTCCGGTTTTGGCGATTCACGCATCGCTGCATATTATCAGCAGCAATCATTTCACCATGCAAGCGGCGGGGGTTGATCGCACCACCAATTCGCCAAATATCCGTACCAATGAGGATGGCGAGCCGGTGGGAGAATTTTTAGGCCCTCCGGGCATGTATATGGCATTGCGGGTTGTCGGGCTGGATTTATTTTCTGAGACCTCCGCCCCCGATACGTTATGGAATTTTGCTCATGTCGCCCGTGAAGCAGGTGTCACCACCGCAACTGATCTCACCAATCCGCTCGATTCGCAAACCCTGCAAAATCTGCTTACCATCACCACGCCGGATGATTATCCGCTGCGGCTCGTGGTTGCCTATCGGGGCGATAGTGTGGAACCGCAAGAAGGGGTCGAATATTTCCAATCCATCCAAAACCAGCAAACAGATAAATTGCGGATGAATTTGGTAAAGCTGGTGCTGGATGGTTCCCTGCAAGGGTTTAGCGCGCGGCTGAATTGGCCCTCTTACTTTAACGGCGCGGCAAATGGTCTGTGGTATATTGATCCGGATAAATTATTTGATTATGTCCGCGCTTATCATCAGGCGGGTATCCAAATTCATATACATACCAATGGCGATCAGGCAACCGACCATGCCTTAAATGTGTTTGAAACAGTGTTGCGAGAAACCCCATGGCGCGACCACCGCCATACATTGCAGCATTGTCAGATGGCGAGCCGTGCGCAATTTCGGCGCATGAAAGCTCTCGGGGTGGGGGTTAATTTATTTTCCAACCATCTCTATTATTGGGGCGATGCGCATATCTCAACCACAATGGGGCCAGACCGTGCCGCGCGGCTGGATGATGCGGGCGGTGCTTTGGCAGAAGGGGTTGCGCTTGCCATCCATTCCGATGCGCCCGTCACCGCGCTGGCGCCTTTATTTACGGCATGGTGCGCGGTCAACCGGCTAAGCTCAAAAGGTGTGAGACTGGGCGGTGAGGCGGAAACCATTAGCGTTTATGAGGCGCTTTATGCGATCACGCTGGGGGCAGCTTATAGTCTGCGGATGGATGCTGAAATTGGTTCACTGGAAGTCGGCAAGCGGGCTGATTTCGCCATTCTTGAAGATGACCCGCTGACCTGCGATCCAATGGCGCTTAAAGATATTGGCGTTTATGGAACGGTTGTTGGGGGCGAGGCGTTTCTAAATTCTGGCTCAAATTCTGGTTCATAGGCAATGACCCCGCTTACCATTATTGCCGGATTTTTAGGAAGCGGGAAAACCAGCCTGTTACGTCATATCATCGCGCATAATCAGGGGCAGCGCTTGGTCGCGATTGTTAATGATTTTGGCGCGCTTCATATTGATGAAGCGCTTATTGAAAGCCAAACCGCAAGCTCCGTCACAATGGCAAATGGCTGTGTGTGTTGTAGTTTGGGCGATGATTTGGCGCGCCAGCTTGCGACAATTATGGTGGAGCCGCCGGATCATATTCTGATTGAGGCAAGCGGGATTAGTGACCCGGCGCGGATTGCCGCCTTTACGTTTCTGGATAAGGAATTGCGCCTTAATAATATTGTGACGATGATTGATAGTCTCAATTTTTTGCGCCAGCTCCGTGACCCGCATCTGGTTGATACATTAATGTGCCAAACCAATGCGGCGGATATGTTTGTGGTGAGCAAATCTGACCTTGTCGATGATATTGCCGCGATTGAAAATCAGCTTAAAGAAAACCATCCCGATACGCCCCAGCTTGTCATAACGCATGGTGTCTGTGAGCCATCGCTTATTTTAGAGCCGCGCATGGGGGGCGTTATGCCGCCACCCGCACATGCGCATCAGCATTTTTTTTCGCAAAGCTGGGCGGCAGCTCCGATAGCCCGCGCGGTGTTGCAGCGCACCTTACAAAGCCTGCCGCTTTTGCGCGCCAAGGCGATTTTATCTGATGATGAGGGGGCTTATATTTTGCATGCGGTTGGTGAGCGTATCGAGATTTCACCCACCAGCCAAGCGCCGAAAGGATTGGTTGTTATTGCCGCACATGAATGTGATTTGTCGCCCCTGCAAGCGCTTATGGCATAAGGGAGATTGATATATGTGGGATTTACCAACCCGTTTATTTCATTGGGGGATGGCAGTGTTTATTCCGGCCGCCTTTATCACTGGTGAAAATGCGCCCCCCAAAATCCATGAGACGGTGTCGCTGGTGGTTTTGGGGCTATTATTGTTTCGACTTATATGGGGCTTTATCGGCGCGCCGCCGGCGCGGTTTTCACAGCTGTTTTACGCCCCATCGGCTATTTGGCACTATTTTATCGGGGTTCTAAAACGCGATATAAATGAATATGAGGGGCATAATCCGCTCGGCGCGCTGGCGGTTTTGGCGATGATAACCCTGTTTCTAATTATGTCGATCACCGGCTTATTTATGAGCGATGATATTTTATATAGCGCGCCTTTTGCCGCATTTGCGCCGATGCTCTCAAGCCCGATGGGGCGATGGCATATTGCGCTGCATATGCTCGTACCTTTGCTTATTCTCTTTCACTTGCTGGCATTGATTGCGCATAGGCTGTGGTTGAAAGAACAGGTGTATCGCAAAATGCTGGCAGGCGCGAGCGCTTATGCCGCCTATAATAAGCGGGGGGGGTGTCTGTTGGTGGTCTGTCTTATAGCGACGCAGCTTTTAGGTCTGCTCAGCCAGAATTATTATTAATTATCCCGTCGCGATATAGGCTTTTAGCGAGTCCGCCTCGCGGCGGGCTTCGTTTACTTGCGCGTTTACCACATCGCCGATTGAAATCATGCCACACAGACGCGTGTCATCAAATACAGGTAAATGCCGGCAGCGATTTTCGGTCATAATCTGCATAGCTGAAGTAAGCTCTGTATCGGGGGTGATTTTATGCAGCTCGCGGGTCATAAAATCGCCAACCAATGCGGTGAGAATTTTATCCCCCGCCCGCGCAATGCCGCGCATCACATCGCGTTCAGAAATAATGCCGGCGCATAAATCCGCCCCTTCGCTGACGACCAAAGCGCCAATTCGCTTTTCAATCATAAATTCGACCGCCGATAATACGGTTTTTTCCGCCGGGATAGAAATAATCTCAGACCCTTTTGTGTTCAAAATTTCTTTCACATTCATGATACCATCCTTTTATCTGCACATTTTTTCTTACAAAATTCTGCACTTAGGCGATTATCATGCGCGAAATATAGCTTTTTGACAAGTTTATTTTATATTTACAAATTTTGCTTGGGCTTTACTCAAGCCAGTTGCCATAATCGACATTACCCGGCCCGCCGGAAGCAGAAAGGGCAGGCGGGGTAAATAAAGGCAACCCCAATAAGCCTGCGACAAAGCCACCTAGATGCGCCTGCCACGCAATTTGTATAATCTCACCAGAAGGGGATGTGCCAAGCAGGGTGAAGATTATATTGACGATAATATAAGCAAGGATAAAGCCTGCGCCGGCACGATTTTTGATAATTTCAACAATCGACATAAGACGCTTGCGCGGGTGGTCATCGGCGCGAAAAGCAAAGCGCAAGCTCGCCCCCATGCAAGCAGATACAGCGCCTGATGCGCCGACAATAAAAATCGGCTGATTACCGGTTGCAATAAGTTGCACCAGCGCCGCGATAATGAGGCAAAACAGATAAAAGCTAAAAAACCTTATCGTGCCAAGCCGCCGCGCGACCATTGTGCCAAAGGCCATCAGCCAGACACTATTCACCAACATATGCTCCCAGCCGCTATGGATAAAACCCGAACTGATAAGGGTGGCAAGTGAGGTCCACTCAAAAGGGGTGGCAAAAAACCGTGCAGGCAGAAGTGCCATATTGACAAAAAATGGCTCTGCCAAAGCTGCGGGCAAAAATTGGCGGGCGAGTTGCGCCCCCAAAATAAGCATCAATATCAGCCCAACCGGACGCGGTATCTTAAATATCGGTTCGCGCATTATGCTGTTTGGGCACGCTGCAAGGCGGCTTCCACCAAAGGCAAACGGTCATTGCCAAAATACATATCGGTCTGGTTTATGAACATGGTCGGTGAACCAAAGCCGCCGCGTTCAATCACTCTTTGGGTGTTTTCAACCAGGCGGGCTTTTATATCATCGTCTTGAATGCGCGCCTCGACCATATCCGGTGCCAGCCCCACGCTTTTGCAAATGGCGGCGCGCTCTTGCGGTTGGGATATATCTTTCAATTCCCCCCAATAAGCGTGAAAGGCGTTGCGGGCAAAATCAGGCAAGCAATTTTCATCTTGCGCCACTAATGCCGCCCGCATAATCTCAACCGCGCGCACCGGAAACACTTCCGGCATGCCAATGCGAATGCCGCAATAATTTGCCCAATCTTGCAAATCCTTCACATAATAACGGCTTTTTATTTTATGCGGCTTGGCGCGTTGTTCATAAACCGTTTCATTGACTTTATTAAATATGCCGCCAACCAGAATCGGCTTCCAGTCAATCTCGACCGCGCAGCGGGCGGCAATCTCTTCTACCCGTGAAAAAGCGAGATATGTCCATGGGCTTGAAATATCAAAATAAAATTCGAATTGCGTCATATCTAACTCACATGTTGGGCGGGCAGAAAGGCTTTGCCGCGAATATGGTCAGATATTTTTTCTGCCATCATAATGGTTGGGGCATTGGTATTGCCGCCGATAAGCGTTGGCATAAGCGAGGCATCAACGACGCGGATATGAGACAGCCCATGCACCTGCCCATGCTCATTGGTGACCGCCATTTTATCGGTTCCCATTTTGCACGTGCCGACCGGATGATACAGCGTCTCGCCTTTTGCACGCAGCCACTCATCAAGCTCGGCATCATTATCAACATTAATATCGGCGGGCGGGCTAAGCTGTTCACCGCGATAATCATCAAAAGCGGCTTGCAGAAAAATATTGCGGGTTTTGCGAAAGCCATTACGCAAATCAATAATATCCTGCTCGGCGCTAAAATAATTCGGATAAAGCAAAGGCGCTGCCATGGGCTCAGCATTGGCAAGGGTGACATGGCCGCGACTTTCAGGGCGGCAGCCATAGACAAGCGATGAGAACCCATGCTGTCTGGGAATGTCGCCCCGCCCATGTGAGTCCGCCATCGCCACTGATACATAATGGATTTGCATATCCGGAATATCCTTATCAGGGTGCGACTTTAAAAAAGCACCGCCTGCGGTTGGCGGGTAAGAGGCATCGCCGGTGCCAAAGAGCAAATATTGCAGCCCCGCCCATTGCTGCCGCCACCATAAGGCGGAACGGTGTAGGGTTACGTCTTGGGTGCAGGAAAATTGGCTAGTGACAGAAATATGGTCTTGCAGATTTTTACCCACCCCTTTGCATTCATGAACCATATCAATGCCATGCGGGGTAATATCGCCCCTATCACCCACCCCGCTGCGCATCAGAATTTGCGGGCTGTTCAACGCCCCGGCGGAGAGGATAATTTCTTTTTTAGCATCAATAATATGGGTTTCGCCATTTTGGATAATTTCGACAGAAACCGCTTTTTTGCCCTCAAATATAATCCGGTTTACGGTCACTTCGGTTTCGGCGATAAGGTTATCGCGGGGTAAGGCAGGGTGCAAATAAGCCCGCGCTGCCGAGCAGCGTTTGGTTCCCTTTATCGTATGCTCATAGCGCGATACACCTTCTTGCTGTCGGCCGTTAAAATCGCGGGTATAGGGAAGCCCTGCCTGTTGCCCTGCCTCGATAAATTTATCGAGCAAAAGATCATTTTTGCGATCAGATTTTTTAACCCCTAACGGGCCATCAAAGCCGTGATAATCCTCATCGCCATCACCCTCAAAACATTCGGCGCGCTTAAAATAAGGCAAAATGCTTTCATATGACCAGCCCTTATTGCCAAGCTGGCTCCAATGATCATAATCCCATGCATGCCCTCTTATATAGACCATGGCGTTAATGGAAGAGGAACCGCCCCAGCCACGCCCACGCGGCCAATAGAGTTCGCGTCCGCCCATTTGCTCTTGCGGTTCGGTTGTGAACCCATAATTATGGTCATTCGCTTCGGGCACAAGTTGCGAATAGCCCGCTGGCATGTGGATAAATAAATTCTTATCCTTTTTACCGGCTTCCAAAATCAGAACCTTATTCTGCTTGTCTTCGCTTAATCGGTTGGCCAGCACACAACCGGCGCTGCCCGCGCCGATAATAATATAATCTGCTGTGGTTATCATATTTATTTTCCTTTCCATTGTGGCATACGCTTTTCGGCAAAAGCACGGGGGCCTTCTTGTGCATCTTCTGAGTGGATTAAAACCGTAATTTCGGAATATTGTGAGTTATCGCATGCGTCGGTTATATCGGCTATTTTCAGGCTTTCCAGAACAACTTGCCGTGATGTGCGGATCGATACGGGCGAACAGGCGCTGATCATGCCTGCCCATTCTTGCGCGGTATCGATAAGCTGATCGGCAGGCACAACCGCGCTTACAAAGCCAAGCTGCTGCCCCTCGGCGGCGCTTACTTGGCGGCCGGTCAAGATCATACTCATTGCTTGTTTAAGGCCAATCTCGCGCGGCAAACGTTGTAGTCCACCCGCCAGCGCCGCTAGCCCGACTTTCGGTTCAGGAAGGGCAAAAATGGCATGTTCGGCGGCGATAATAATATCGCAGGCAAGCGCAATTTCAAACCCGCCCCCCATCGCAAAACCGTTAATCGCCGCAATAATCGGCTTTTTACGATCATAGCGTGAGGTGAGGCTTGCAAAGCCGGTTTCGGGAACTGTAATCTTATGCCCCTCGGCCTGGTAGCGCAGATCATTGCCCGCACTAAATGCTTTATCGCCAGCGCCGGTTATAATCGCGACCCACAGATCATCATTATTTTCAAACTGGTCAATAATACCAACAAATTCTTCATTTGCGGGGGGGTGAAGCGCGTTCATCCGCTCCGGCCGGTTTATTGTGATTGTCATTATATGCTCGTGAATATCGACCTTGGCAAATTCATAATCCATTATTTGTCTCCCTTATTATTTTAAAATCTCTTGTAAGTCTCGTTTAAAGCGTTGCCAGTTTTCAACATAATGTTGGGCTGAGGCACGCAAACTCTTGGTGGTGGCTTCGTCAATCTCTCGCACAATTTTGCCGGGCATGCCAAGCACCATTGAATTATCGGGTATTTCCTTGCCTTCACCGATAAGCGCATGCGCGCCGATCAGGCAATTTTTGCCAATTTTTGCGCCATTCAAAATGGTCGCTCCGATACCGATAAGGCTGTTATCGCCAATCGTACAACCATGTAACATAACCTGATGACCAATGGTGACATCCGCCCCGATGGTGAGCGGAAAACCTGGGTCTGTATGCATAACCGCGCCATCTTGTACATTGCTGCCTTCGCCAATAATGATCGGTTCATTATCGCCGCGCAAAACCGCGCCAAACCAGATGCTAGCATTTTCATGCAAGATAATATTGCCGATAATTTGTGCATCGGGCGCAACCCAATAATTTCCAGAATCTGGAAATTGCGGTTGTGTATCTTCCAATTTATAAATTGCCATTTTTCCCTCTTCCTGATAGTGATGATATGGTGACAAAATTAGCACTAAAAACCAAGTCTTTTTTATGCAATAATCTTTTTTAAGCCAATGAAACGATATTTATCACAATCAGTTTTAGAGCGGCAATGGTCTGTTTGGATTATTCCGATCGGTGTTTTTGTGGGTATTATTTTATGTGCTTTAGGGGTGATATGGTTTTATTTTGGGCCGGGGTTTGCGGCATTATGGGGGGATGAATTATCCTTTAGTTCATCGCCAGAGATCGTTCATATTGAGATGGGGGGTGCTTTATTTCCGGTGCCAGGAAATTATACACGCTATGGTCGTGACCGTCGGGCTGATAAGCACCAGCATGTTATTCTGCATGCGGTTTATCCGGATATGTCTGGCTATGATTCTGATACGGCGGATGCCATTGAAACTATGGATGAGCGGGTTATTTTGATGACCTTGCTTGAAGCTGAAGATGGTTTGCCGTTGGCTCATTATTTCGATAAAATCTATAAGCCCGAGCTGATTTCACCCCACCAAAAAGAGGCATGGGGTTATGATTTAGATGCGTTTCATTTTCGCGAGGGAAGCTCATATCATGGGCGCACCCTATTGCGCCATGCAGAGGATACGGGATTAAGTCACCGCCCGCATGATATTTTGTTTTTATGCGAAGCGGATATGTGCGAAACGCGCTTAATGCCGGCACAAAATGTGCAGGTGAGTTATCGTATTCACAAAAACCTGTTGGTTGATTGGCGACGGATTGATCAATCCATTTATCAGCTTTTTAAGAGCTGGCGCGCCAATGCGCGCAAAATAAGAAGTGAATAAAGTCTTCCCTAAATCCCTTAATCCTTAAATTGTTGGTAGATCAAACTCTAAAATCGCCATATTAAAGTCATAAGATACTTCGCCGTCTTCTTCATCGCGGAAAAGTGTGCCGATAAATTCGTCGCCCAAAAAGACCTCAACCATGTCGTCCTTAACGCCTCGACGAAGGTTTAGAGCATCATTGGAAAATTTAAGGCGCAAATAAGTTTGTATTCTGAGAACTTCATCATTATCCATAATAAAGACTCCTTAAAACCCCTCGCGCCTTAAATTGTCGACAGATCAAAGGTTTGAAACCTTCACATGAAAGGTATAAGTTTTTTCGCCATCTTCTCCAACGTCGCGGAAAATTGTACCGAAAAATTTGTCACCCTTGGAGGCATCAATTACGTGACCCGCAATGCCTTGTTGAAGGATTATAGTTTCATCAGAAAAAGCTTTGCGTAACTGAGCTTGTAGTTCTTTTATTTTGTCCTGAGTTTCATTCTTTGGGTCTTCCCCCTTAATAAAGGTAAAATCCCCTTCATCTCCGCCTATATCGGGGATAAGTGTAATAGCAAATCTGTCACCCACAAAGATTGAAAGCTCGTTAGGCTTACCACTCCGGCGAACGGTTATAGTATCATTGGAAAGACCTCTGCGAAATTCAGCTTGCAGTTTTTGTATCGCATCATTCGTTATATTATCAGTTTCATTCGTCATTATATATCTCCTTAAATTGTCGGTAGATCAAAGGTTTGAAAGCTTCGCATGAAAGGTATAGGTTTTTTCGCCGTCTTCAATGTCGCAGGAAATTACACCGATAAATTTGTCACCCTTGAAGGCATCAATTAAGTGATTCGCGATGCCTTGACGAAGGATTATACTATCATCGGAAAAAGCTTTGCGTAACTGAGCTTGTAGTTCTTTTACTTCGTCCTCAGTTGGGATCCTTACGTCTCCTGCGTTATGAAAGCTAAAATCCCCTTCATCCCCGCCTATATCGGGGGTAAGTGTGCCGGCAAATTCGTCACCCACAAAGACTGCAAGTACGTTAGGCATACCACTCCGGAGAATGGCTATAGTATCATTGGAAAAACTTTTGCGTAATTCAGCTTGCAGTTTTTGTATCGTATCATTCGTTATATTATCAGTTTCATTCGTCATTATATATCTCCTTAAATTGTCGGTAGATCAAAGGTTTGAAATCTTCGCGTGAAAGGTATAAGTTTTTTCGCCGTCTTCAACGTCGCAGGAAATTATACCGATGAATTTGTCACCCTTGAAGGTATCAATTGTGTGATTCGAGATGCCTTGACGAAGGACTATACTATCATCGGAAAAAGCTTTGCGTAACTGAGCTTGTAGTTTTTTTATTTCGTCCTCAGTTGGACTCTTTACTTCTCCTGCTCTATGAAAGGTAAAATCCCCTTCATCCCCGTCTATGTCGGGGGTAAGTGTACCAGCAAATTTGTCACCCACAAAGACTGCAAGTACGTTAGGCATACCACTCCGACGAATGGCTATAGTATCATTGGAAAAACTTTTGCGTAATTCAGCTTGCATTTTTTGCATTTCATCGTTTGTTATATTATCAGTTTCATTCGTCATTATATATCTCCTTAAATTATATATCTCCTTAAATTTGATAATTTATTGATAAGCGGTGATCCATATCACGAGCCGGAATATCACCCGCTGGACCACTCACGACTTTTGCCGGCACACCAACCGCGGTTGCATGCGCTGGCACATCGGTCAGCACTACCGAGCCGGCACCTATTTTGGCACATTTACCAACCCGAATATTACCCAATACTTTTGCGCCGACAGATATGAGGACGCCATCCCCTATTTTGGGATGCCGATCCCCCTCTTGCTTGCCGCTGCCCCCTAAGGTAACACCATGCAGCATAGAGACATCATCGCCAATGATAGCTGTTTCACCAATGACAATACCAGTTGCATGATCGATAAATACACCTTTGCCGATTTGGGCGGCAGGGTGAATATCGACCTGAAAAATCTCTGAAATACGGTTTTGTAAATAAAGTGCCAAGCTCCGGCGGTTGTGGTTAATCAGCCAATGTGCGGCACGATGGGTTTGCAACGCCAGATAGCCTTTATAATAAAGAATTACATCAAGATAGGTTTTACAAGCCGGATCGCGCTCATAGGCGACGACAATATCAGCCCGCATTGCGTCTTTGATTTTATGATCTGTGAGTGCCTCATGAAATAGTTCTACCAAGGGACGAGCCGGCAATTCGCCACTGCCCAACTTTTCACTAAGATGCGCCGCTAGCATTTGCTCTAAACTATCGCAATTCAATACAGTCGTATGAATAAATCCTCTTAACGCTGGTTCGGATGTCGCAACCTCTTTTGCTTCATCACAAATGCGTGCCCATACCGGATCAGCAATTTCGATTTTTGTTTCGATTGTTGATTGTGTGTTTTTCATTCATCACCTTACTCACGATAAAATGTAGGTTAGATTAGTGGTTTTGTCCAGAGTTTATTTATTGTATATTCATTTATGGTACATATTTTGCTTTGCTGGTGAGGCGCGATAAGGGGGGGTAAGTGGTAAGAATAGAGACACGATCCAAGCATTTATATGCTGAAATTGAGGGGGCGGTTGCGCGGATTATTTTTGATAATCCGGCCAAGCATAATATTGTAAATTTTGAAACCTGGCAGGCATTACCGCCGCTTTTTGAGGAACTCGCGACTAATCCCAATATCCGCCTTGTGACCCTTACCGGCGCTGGCGATAAGGCGTTTATTGCGGGGGCAGATATTTCGCAATTTGACGATGCGTTTGGGGCGCAGGCGCAAGATTATCATTATGACGATGCGACCGAAGCAGGCTTTGCGGCGATAAGGGCGTGCTCGCTTCCAACCCTTGCCGCGATTAAAGGCTTATGTATTGGTGGCGGGTTGGGGGTTGCGCTTGCTTGCGATATGCGGCTGGCGCGGGATGATGCACAATTTTCCATTCCGGCTGGCAAATTGGGGATTGCCTATCCAATTAACGCGACCCATATGCTGGTTGATATTGTCGGTATGGCAAAGGCAAAAGAGATTTTTTATACGGCAAAAACCTATAATGCGGCTGAAGCCCTTGATATGGGGTTGGTAAATGAAGTCACCGATCGGGATAATTTTTCGCAGCAACTGGCAGCGCTTGAAGCCGTCATTTGCGGTTTGGCACCCCTTAGCTTGCAGACCGCGAAATATGCGATTGATCAGGGCAGGATGGGCGATGTCGAGGGGATGCGTGAACGTGCCGCCGCGTGCATAAAAAGTGAAGATTTTATTGAAGGCCGTCGCGCCTATGCTGAAAAGCGCCCCCCACAATTTCAGGCAAAATAAATAAGCAATATAAATATAAAAGAAGGAAGAAAAAAATGGATTTTACAAATAAAGTCGCGATTATTACTGGCTCATCAGCAGGGATTGGTGCTGCCGCCGCCACTGAAATGGCCAAACGCGGGGCGCGGGTGGTGATTAATTATTCCAAAAGCGCGCAAGCCGCGCAAGACATTGTCGCAAATTGCAAAAATAATGGCGGCGATGCGATCGCTGTGCAGGCAAATGTGGCGGATGAGCAAGATTGCCAGACGCTTATTGATGCTGCCATCAGTGAATGGGGGCAGTTGGATATTTTGGTCAATAATGCCGGTACGACAAAATTTAATGACCATGATAATCTTGATGGTCTCGATAAGGCTGATTTTGAGTCCATCTATGCCTTAAATACAATCGGTGTCTATCAAATGGTGCGGCTGGCACGCCCGCATCTTGCCAAGCAGGATACGGCGGCGGTTGTGAATATCTCATCAGTTGCGGGTTTGCGTGGGGTCGGCTCTTCTGTGGCTTATGTTGCTTCAAAAGGGGCGCTTAATTCAATGACGATGGCTTTGGCGCGCGCCCTTGCTCCCGAAAAAATTCGGGTAAATGCGGTATGTCCGGGTTTTGTTGGCACGGATTGGTTTCGCAATGCGTTTGGCGAAGAAGGGTTTGATAAAATTGATGCCGCCCAAAAACGTGCCACCCCGCTTAATCGGGCGGGGCGGGCAGAAGATATTGCTGGGGCGATTTTGTTTTTTGCAAGCGATCTGAGCCAGCATATCACCGGTCAGCTGATGGCGGTGGATGGCGGCATGCTTTTAGGCATGCCCTTTAAGATTGGCTAAAATCACCTTGCTGTTAATTATCGCTTTTGTTACATATAAATGCGAGTGAGGTGATATGGCAGATAAACAAGTTCCAAAATTTGCAAATGATGCTGGCGTTAGTGAGATTTTCATTGGCGTGAAAGCCTTTCAATGTATGGGTGCCTCGGCGCCTTTCGATCATCCACATGTCTATTTAGATATGGGGGATGAAACGGAAATTATTTGCCCCTATTGTTCAACCCGCTATCGTTATAAAGAAACGCTGCGCGCGGATGAAAGCGAACCTGCAACCGCGCTGGTTGCGGTGTAATGAGAATTTTACGAAAACTGCTTTTATCGCTCGGTGTTTTATGTGTCATACTTGCGGTTATATTTTTTGCATTTCGGGAACCGGATATTTCACGCGCCGCCCTTATTGCCGCTTATAAAACAGATGCGTCACAATTTATTGAACTTCCCTCTGGTGCGGTTGCGCATATTTATGATCAGGGGAAAAGCGATGGGTTTCCGCTTATTCTCATTCACGGGTTTAGCGATTCACTGCACGCCTGGGAGGCGTGGATTGCGCCGCTTGGCGATACCTATCGTCTGATCAGAATAGATTTGCCAGCGCATGGGCTTACCGGCACAGTACCAAACGGTGATTATTCGATCAAAGCGATGGCGGCTTTTGTGAAAGAGATTGCCGATCATTTGAAGCTGGATCAATTTGCTCTGGCCGGTAATTCAATGGGAGGTAATGTCAGCCTGCAATTTGCGTTAGACTATCCGCAATCGGTTGCCGCCCTTATCCCCATCTCGTCAAGTGGTTTGGCACGCGATCCGGAAGATGAAGCTGTTGGTGCGTTTCAGTTTTTACAAAATCCGATTGGACGTTTCTTGATGCGACATATCACCCCACGCAAAATGGTTGAAAACACAGTGCGGCAAGTTGTTGCTGAGCCGGATAATTTTGTAACCAAGAAGAGGATTGACCGTTACTGGCATTTTCTGCTGATGGAAGAGACGCGTGCGGCGCGGCTTAAGATCACCCGCGAAGATTTGGATGATCAGCTGGCAGCGATTAACACCCCAACCCTGATTTTATGGGGCGCGCAAGATATGTTAACCCGCCCTAAATATGCGCCGCGTTTGCAACGCAAAATCAAAGCCAGCCAGCTTGTGATTTATGAAAATGCGGGGCATTTAGCGATGAGCGAAATTCCTTTACAAACGGCAGCTGATGTGCGGCAATTTCTAAACCGTATCGGTAAATGAATTAAGATGAACTCAATCTGGAAACAGGCTTTGCGCGCTGCGCTGCCGCATTATGCTGGTCTCATCCCCTATGGTATCGTTACAGGGATAACGATTTCGCTGCTTGGCATATCGCCTTTTGAAACCGCCCTTATGTCACTGATTATGCTTTCGGGGGCGGCGCAAATTGCGGCGGTACAATTATTTGAAGAGGCTGCGCCAATGGCAATTATCATATTAGCGATTATCGCCATTAATGCGCGGTTTATGGTTTACTCTGCTTCTATCGCACCGCATTGGCAAGATATGGGGCGGTGGAAATATGTCTTACCTCTTTTTATGACCGACCAATCTTATGTGCAGAGCCTTATCGCCTATGAGCGCAATCCCGATTTTTCGAATGCACAAAAGCGGCTTTATTATTTCATCATTGCGGTTTCAATCGCGATCATATGGACGCTTTCTTGTTTCATGGGGGCTTATTTTGGGCAGTTAGATATGAGCCATTTACGGCTAGAATTTATTGTTCCCTTATGTTTCTTGGTTTTGTTAAAATCGCGTCTGATTGCCTTACCACATATTATAGCGGCATTGGTTGCGGGCGTTACGGCGCTTGTGCTTAGCGACCTGCCTTTGCGGGCGGGATTACTCCCTGCGATCATATTTGGTATTGCGGCGGGCATCATGATACAGTATTGGTCGCGGCGATTTGATAAGGTTTGATAATGAATAAGGTTTTTCAACAAGCCCTGATGCAATCAGCTCTTTTTACGCCAAGCGCGCTTGCGTTTGGGGTTGTTATTGGGGTGCTGACAGCTGCAATGGGGTATGATGTAGCGCATGCTCTGGCAATGGCGGGGCTGATAAATTCAGCCGCGACTCAACTCGTGATTTTGCAGCTTTTGGCAGAGCAAACACCGCTTGTTCTGATTATCCTCACGCTGGCACTTATGTCTGCTCGGTTTACGATTTACAGCGCTTCAATCGCACCACATATGCAGAATGTCGGCGGCTGGAAATTTATTCTACCCTATTCCTTAGGTGATCATATTTACGCGCTTTCCACTCATCGCTTCACAGCATTGCCTGTTTTGTCGCCTCATGAAAAAGTGATTTATTATCTTACCATTACAGGGATGATTCTTTGTTTCTGGCTGGTGGGTAATTATCTCGGCGCCCGCTTTGGTTTGGTTTTGCCGGATGATTTATATTTGCACTTTATCATGCCGCTTGTGTTTTTAAGTCTGCTGGTTCCTACCTTAAAAACCAAGCCAGCCTATACGGCGATGATTGTGGCGGGCAGTGTTTCGCTGATCGGGCAGGATTGGCCGTTTTCACTTGGCTTGCTGACCGCAATTTTTTCTGGCCTGGCGGCAGGGGCAATCCATCAATATTATGATAGTACAAGCGCTGAGGCAGAGTGATGATGTTATCAATCCCGACCCTTCATCCAGAACATTTTTGGTTTATCGTCATCATTGGCGGGCTGATTAATTATCTCTATCGGGCATCTTTTATTGTCGGCTGGAAATATATCCGCTTGCCGGAATGGGTGCATCAGGCTTTGGAGCTTGTTCCGGCTGCCGCTTTAAGTGCGATTATCGCGCCACTTATTCTGGTTGCACCAGATAACACTATTCCACCCGAATGGGTTGCCGGCGCGGCGGCGATTGCCTTTTCCTTTTGGCGGGACGGGTTATTATTACCCCTGATGATAAGCATGGCGGTTTTGCATTTAGGCTATCATCTATGGGGCGGGTGATTTTTCCAAAAACGAGTGGGAAAATGGTGGCCTCGGCCGGACTTGAACCGGCACTTCGAATCTCGAAGGCAGATTTTAAGTCTGCTGCGTCTACCAATTCCGCCACGAGGCCGTCCGAAGAATAGCGGCTTATAGCATTGCGATAGATGTGCCGCAAGCATGTTTGCTTTTATAAGCGGTTTTAATTCACCCAGATTGGCGATGACCAAGCACGTTCTTGCAGGGTTGCTTTCATGGAGGGGTTAAATTCCGTACCAGCGCGCAACGCATCCCAGCTTGACCAACGGCAGGTTGGGTTTTCCAGCGCGCGCAAGTAATAAAAGGCTTTTTCGCGCGGCTTATAATCTGGATCACGCCAGAGGGTCTTTAGCTCATCGGCGCCTGTATCGGCCGTATAGCTACAATCGCTAAGCGCAACCTTTGCATTATTATCAGGGCAACGATGGGTTTGTGGATTCACCGCCACGCCACCTGCGCAGGCGACATCATAAACCCGTTCATGCGTATTGCCGTCTTCATCCAGCCAACCTTTGATGATTTGCACCCGTTGCAAAGGCGCGCTTAACGGATCACGCAATGCCCAGGCTAAAAATACCGGTGCCGTTCTACCCGCGACAAGATCCGATCCCATTGGCACACCTTGCGCATAAGCGGTTTCAACCATGGTTGGCGCATCCAAGATTTTATCCCGATATTGGGTGGAGGCAAACAGCCGCACCCGCAGACGCGGACCCGACGTCGCAAAGGTTTCTTTTCGCCGCATCGCTGCGAAAATCGCTTCGCGGGTATTTTCATCCGCCCATACCCCCGCAAGGCCAGAGGCACTCCAGGTATTCCACTGCATGGTGAGGAAACCAGGCGCAGGGTCTGGTGGTTGCGCGCCAATATCCATTTGTTGTGAAACCTCGGACGGGAATAATTTGTCCATCCATCGCCCATAAGCGACAAATAAGCGCTCTGTCCAACTAAGCGGAACCGAACCGCGCAATTTTCCGGTTGCATCGACCATGCCGATTTTTGACCAATAATCATCCTCACGGAAAGCGCCTGCGCCAACATGCGTATCTGAAGCGCCGATCAAGCCAAATTTGAACGGATTACCAAGCCCCGCTTGTTGCAGTTTAAGCCCTTCTTGATATGCGCTTCTGATATATGACCCTTCGGGGCGGCTATACCGCCACGTGGCAATCTGATAGGGCATAATTTCAAAATCCGCCCATTCATCATTGGGCGAAAGCAGCGGATGGGTGTCGGATGTGCCTTTGACTTGCGTCATCTCAACGATTGGTTCATTGCGCATGCGGGTTTGACTATAGGTCGGATCAATCGGATTGCCGTCAAAGGTTAAGGGGCGGAACATATAGCCATTTGAGCCATTGGAATTATGCGGAATGGCAATGCTATCAATACCCTTAGCGCGCAAATCATCCATCCATACCCATAAATCTTCCGGGTTCATTGACTCGAGCCGACTAAAAGGCAAATCGGGAATCCGCTCGCTTGCAAAAATAACATTGCGGTGCAGATTTTCAAACTGGTCTTGCGAGATGGTATATTCATAGCCGACAAATGTGGTGAAGGTTCCGGGTTGATTATGCTCTTCGGCCTTATTGATAATATCCTGCCAGGCGGAAGAGATGATTTCGCGATTATATAAATCGCTTTCTTCCGGCTTCATAGTGAGATAGGGGAAAATGCCCTGAAACGCCTCACGCCGTTCGCGCGCGGTTTCCGCTGCTCGCAGGCTAACGCCAAGCGGGTGGTCAGCAATGGTACTGTCGGGGTCAAACAAAGCGGGTATAACGCCAAGATACATGGCGTGATCGGTCACGGCCTGAAAATCAAGCGGGCGGTCAAGTTTCATTTCAAACCCGGCCGGGTGGTTTATGGCTTCCCCCTTGGCAAAGCGATAAGCATCGTCCGGCGTGTTGCGATTACCGAATGTATAAGCATCAAAACTATAGGCGGTATGGACATGGGTTTCCCCGAAAAAAGCCTGCCGCTCTGCCGGATTACTATAAGCAGCGGTTAGGCTCGCCCCAAGCACTGCGCAAAATGCGTAAGAAAATAACTTCATGACTAATCCTCCCAAACCTTAAATGTGCCGCATAATTATCTAAAACACAAGTCTAAAACATGGGGCAGAGTGAATGAAAAAGTATAAGGGCGCTGCCCGCGAAATATTGCATGGGAAAAGAAAGGCTTGCGACTGTCTCTTTTTGGCGCATCAACTTATCTCGCTTTCGCTCGGTTGATGCGGCATCCCGCCGAATAGTTTCGCCGCGCCCGCAGCGGGGGCGAAGCCCTTCGCGTGAGGGAAGAAATACCGTGAACTAAATAAAGCCTATAAAGCTAAATCCTGCAAGAACCCTTGCGCCGCTTCAAAGGCCGCATCAAGCGGGTCTTTATCAGGCGCGTTTTGAGGCGCATTGGCAATGGCTGAGCCAACATTCACCCGATGCAAGCGCGCATCAGAGCAAAGCCCGTTTAAGACTGATTGGGCATCGCCGCCTTGTGTGCCAACGCCAGGGATGAGCAGGGGAATATCCTGCTTGGCGGCAGCAAAACAGGCATCAATCTGGCTAAGTGTGGTGATATTAGTTGCCCCCACCACCGCGCCAACCGCGCCGCTTTTCGACCATTCAACAATCGCTTCGGCCGTTTTGAGATAGAGCGGGCGATCATCTATCATCAAATGCTGGAACCTTTGCGCCCCCGCATTTGAGGTGTGACATAATATATATACGCCGCCTGCCTGCCCGCCCGCTTCGACAAAAGGCATGATTGAATCATCGCCCATATAGGGCGACACGGTTACCGCATCGGCTTGTAAATCTTCAAAAACCGCCTTTGCGTAAGCGGCACTGCTGCGACCAATATCGCCGCGCTTGGCATCCAAAATAAGCGGCACCTCATAATGTTTGGCAAGAGCGATAATCTCGTGCAAGGCATCATAACCGGCGCGCCCATATTGTTCGAAATAGGCAGTGTTTGGTTTGATTGCGGAAGGGGCAGGGGTGGTTTGAAATAACCGTTCCATTAATCCGCCATAATAGCGCACAATAATATCGGCAATGTCGCCTTGATAGGGGATGGCCTCAATCATAGGGTCAATTCCCAAACATAAGAGGCTTCCCTTTTTTTGCGCGGAATTGATAAGTTTTTGATGATAATCAGACATAATCTTTATATAATTGATTCGCAGTGCTAGAACGTTGCAAGCGGATAGGGATAATCTTATGGATAAAACAGAATCTATAACAGAATCTATCACAGTGGTGGGCATGGGTTATGTTGGCATGTCGCTGGCAGTGTTGCTGGCGCAATATCACGCTGTCACCGCGCTTGAAATTGACGCGGAAAAAATTGATAAGATAAAGCGTAAGCAATCACCGATTGCGGATGCGGATATTGATAAATTCTTACAAACCAAATCGCTTAATCTCACCATCGCCAGCACGGAAAAAGAAGCCTATGAGGGAGCAAAATTTATCGTCATCGCCACGCCGACAGATTATGACTCGGTCAAAAATGCGTTTAATACAGATAGCGTTGACCAGTGCGTGGCGGCCGCCCGCGAACATAATCCGGAGGCGTTGATTGTGATAAAATCCACCATCCCCATCGGTCATTCGGAAGTCTTGCAAGAAAAATATGCGACTGATAAAATTATTTTCTCGCCCGAATTTTCGCGCGAAGGGCGCGGGCTGGAAGATAGTCTCTATCCCTCGCGGATTATTGTCGGCAGTGATATTCCGCAAGCGCAAGAATTTGGCGTCATCTTGAAAACCGCTGCCGAACCAGATGATACGCCGCTTATTTTTATGCACGCGAAAGAGGCAGAGACGGTTAAATTATTTTCCAACACATATTTGGCGATGCGGGTCGCTTTTTTCAATGAGCTGGATAATTATGCCCTGCAATGGGGGCTGGATAGTAAAAGCATTATTGATAGCGTCTGCGCGGATACGCGGATTGGTGAGGGATATAATAATCCCTCTTTCGGCTATGGCGGCTATTGCCTGCCCAAAGATACCAAACAGCTACATGCTAATTTTGATAAAATTCCGCAAAATCTGATTGAGGCGATCATAAAATCCAATAGTAGCCGTAAGGATTTTATTGCCACTCAGATTATCGATAAAAAACCGGCTTGCGTTGGCATTTATCGGCTGGTGATGAAAGCGGGTTCGGATAATTTTCGGTCTTCTGCGATATTGGGGATTATTCGCCGTCTGCGCGCGGCGAATATTCAGATTATCATTCATGAACCGGCGCTTGAGGCAGATGAGTTTGAAGGCGTGCCGGTTATTGCTGATCTCACACAATTCAAAACGCAAGCCGATGTGATTATTTGCAATCGCCGTACCCCGCTTCTGGCTGATGTTGAGGATAAGATTTTCACCCGCGATATTTTTGGTGAGAATTAAAAAGCCTCGCCTCTACTCACACCAGCTTTTTAGCGGGATAAGGGCGGGCTAATCTAGCAGCGAGCAGGACAGTTGAAATGTTAGCTTTATCATTTTCACGCCAGACAGTCACAATATGACGATTAGCATATTTATTTTATTTACCTTCCTCACGCGAATGGCTTTCAGCCATCGCTCCATGGGGCGAGCGAAACGAAGTGAAGTGAGATAAGTTGATGCGGCGTTTTTCTCGTTCACGCTAGTGATGCTTACGCATCACCGCTCCACCGGGGCGGCGAAACTATTTGCCGGGCTTGCAGTCGCAAGCCTATTCCTTTGCACCATCCAGTCTGTTTCCCCTTTGACATTGCCCTCTTTTGTGATAGTCTACCAATGTCGATGAAAATCGACATGAAGGGGGATTAGTACTCCTCATTCAGTAGTGGCCGACAATAAGCGGCCTTAAAACCTCTTATTGCCCGATATTATATAGGCAGATGCTCTTGTCGTTATTATTGTGTCGGGGTGACGACGCTATAAAATAGCCGTTCGCGGTAAAAGCGTCGTGGCTACTCTACTGAATGGTCGTACTAACACCCCGGCATCAGAGCAACAGCCTCATCCCCTGCTAATAGGCGGGGATAAGATGAGGCGCTCAAAAAGAGCTTTGATGCCGTTTTGTTTGACCCATGTAAAACGGAAAGGAAAAGCCAATGTATGAGTATAATGTCTGGGCGGATATGCTCAATAAATATCACACCTCAACCGATCTCGTCCAAGCCATATGGATTATCTCTTTTACCATCATCACTGTGACCCTAATGATTGGGCTAAAAAATACCGTGAAATGGATTATGGACAGGTTCGGCAAGGATAAGCCCAAAGGTAAAGATATGGTTCATCACCCCGAAAGTTATTTGCTTAATATTGATGAAGATCCTCCCAAGCCGAAACTATAAAACCTGCCGGAGGATCAAAATCTATCGCAAAACCATATGGCGTATTATCGGGTGCTCATAATTTAAACAACCAGCAGGCTGGCAAGGTCGCGGGCGAGCTGGATTTGCGCATTTTCCGCCGCCTTACTGACATTGCCCATGGATAAAAAACTATGGCATAAATTGGTAAAGCGATGATGGATGGTGGGCACATCTGCTTTTTTCAAGCGTTCCGCATAAGCATCGCCTTGATCGCGAATAGGGTCGAAACCGGCGGTCGCAATGATTGCTGGTGGTAGCCCTTTTAAAGATTTTGCTTTTAAGGGATTGGCTTGGCGATGATCGCTCAGTTTGCCATCGGGAAACACTAAGGCGTTGAAAAATTCCATTGTCTCGCGATTAAGCGGAAAACAATCGGCACAAGATTCGAGAGACGGGAAGCCTTCTTCTTCTGTCGTCACCCAAGGATAAACCAATAATTGCGCCTTAGGTTTAATGGTCGCGCTTTTGCGTGACTTTAGCGTTTGGCATAATACGGAGGCGATAAGCCCGCCTGCACTATCGCCTGCAAGGGCGACATTTTCAGGGTTAATGCCAAGCTGTTTGGCGTTTTTCTGGACATATGTCCATAGCGTATCGGCATCCTCATGCGCGGCAGGGAATTTATGCTCAGGGCAGAGCCGATAATCAAGCGAGATGACTTTGGCACGACATTCATCTGCCAGAATTGTACAAAAACTATCATCCGAATCGAGATCCATCAGCACCAGCCCGCCTTGATGGAAAAATAAAATCGCTGGCGCATTATCGCTCATATGTTCGGGTTCATAAAACCGCACCGGCAGCTCGCCTGCTTTGCCGGGAATTGTGGTGTCATAAATATGGATATTGCGCCGCCTTGCCCCGTTTAGATTTTTGAATGTGTCATGCACGGCTTGACGCATTTCATGAAGTTCCACATCTTGTGACGATGGAGGCGCCATTTTCGCCAGCAAATGCAGATTGGGATCAAGCTCGTTGCCATCAATCTCCAATGGTCTTCCTGCCAGTATTTTGATAAGCGGCGTGGGGGTGTTTTTTAAGGCTGATAAGATAATGCGTTGAATGCTCATGCGCTTAAGCTCTCCTAAGTCTCGTTGTTTTTAATGCGGCCTAAAAATATGTCAGTTGTGAATTGGGCTGCCGCTACGGGGTCTGTTATATCGCGGTTCATCATTTCGTCAAGTACCGCGAGCGCAACACCACTGGCGGCGGCGGTTAGAAAATCAACATCGGCCGCGGGTAAAAGATCATCGGCAATCGCTTTTTCCAAATCTTCACGCAGCTCATGAAAGGCGGTTTGTCGGTGCGGGTCATCAGAATATTTTGGATTGGCGGTATGGCCGCGATTGGCGCGCATCATCTCATAAATCGAGCGATTTTCAGCATAATAAGAAAAATAGGTGAGATAGCTTTTATGGACAAAATCTTCAAAATTATCAGCCTGTCGTCTCGCATCACGCAAGGCTTTGTTTAAGTCGGCTTGGGTTTGCGCGATAAGGGCGTTGAAAATTTCATCCTTGCTTTGGAAATAATTATAAAATGTACCGGTGGCAAGATTGGTGCGGCGGATAATATCGCGCACCGTTGTGGTACCATAGCCGCGTTCGGCAAATACTTGTTGCGCGGCGTGCAAAATCGCTTGCCGATTGGTGGCGCGGTTTTGGGCGCGCTTGCTGTCTTCAAGTTTTTCTGGCGTTGCAGATTGTGTGTTATCGACCATTGATAGGCGTGCGGCTTTATCCACCAAAAATCCCCTTTTATTCCTGTTCCACAAATTATTTTTAATACAAAGCCTATAAAAAGGGAATAACCAATTCGGGTGGACGGCAAATAATTGCTTTTTTGCCTTTCACCACAATCGGGCGTTCCAATAATATCGGATTGGCAGCAAGCGCGGCGATGAGTTTTGCCTCAGTGGTGACATCTTTCAACCCAAGCTCTTTATAGATATTCTCTTTCACCCGCATAATGTCGCGGGCGCTGCATTTTAACATAGCGAGTAGCTCGTTAATCTCTTTCTGCTGCAGCGGAGTTTTTAGATATTCGATAATTTCCACCTTCGCGCCGCTTTCTTCAATCAGCGCCAATGTCTGGCGGGATTTTGAACAGCGTGGATTATGATAGATTTTTAAGGACATAGCGCGTCTCCGTTTTTTAAGGGGCTTGATTTTGGGGGGTGTTTTGGTCATGTCAGCGCCCACCGCCTCTTGAATATGGGTGAAGCCATCATAATCCAAAAGTTCTAAAAGCTCTTTTTTAAGTCGAGTGAGCAAAAACGGGCCTTGATAAATAAGCGCGGTATAAAGCTGGACGAGATTGGCACCGGCGCGAATTTTTTGGTAAATATCAGCACCGCTCCGAATACCACCGGTGCCGATAAGGGTTATTTCGCCTTGCGTATGGCGATAAAATTCTGTGAGCAAATGGGTTGACGGCTGCATAAGCGGTGCGCCAGATAGCCCGCCTTGCTGATGCCCATGTGGTAAATGCTGCACCGCCTCATGCTGGGTGCTGGTATTGCCGACAATAATACCGGCAAGGTTTTTTTGCCGAATTGTCTGAACAAGTTTGCCAATATGTTGCGGGTCAATATCGGGGGATATTTTAAGGTAAATATCTGTCTGCCCTCTTACTGGCTCAATGGCGTTTAGAATATCCCTAATCTGCCCTATATCCGGCACCGCGCTTTTACCCGGAATATTGGGGCAGGATACATTAAGGGTGAGATAATCAGCAAGCCCGCTAAATGTTTCAACCCCCGCGACATAATCGGCAATCACATCATCGCTCTTTGTATTGGCTGCTAGATTGACACCAATCACCCCCGCCTTATCGCTGCCAAGTTTTTCAAGCCGTTGATAGGCGGCCGCTTGCCCCTCATTATTAAGACCTAAGCGGTTAATCACCGCCTCTTCTTGGGGGAGGCGGAAAATACGTGGTTTAGGATTACCCATTTGCGGGTGAGGAGTGAGGCTGCCCACTTCGCTAAAGCCAAAGCCGAGCTTTAACATGGCTTGCACCACTTCGGCATTTTTATCAAATCCCGCCGCAAGCCCAATAGGATTGGAAAATTTTAGCCCGCCCGCGCTGGTCGCCAGCCGCCAATCATCTTGGCGTGGGGGCGGCAAAATATCTTGCAGATGTTTTAGCCCATAAAGCGTTGCCTTATGTGCGGTTTCCGGCGGGGCAAGAAATAAAAGCGGACGTGAAAAGCGATAGACCATTAGACCAATTCCTCCGCAAGGGCGCGTTCCATCAGCTTGATACTATCGGCGAGCCCATAAAGCGCGACGAAACTACCAAAGCGCGGGCCCTGACTTTGCCCCAATAGAATTTCATAAAGCGCCTTGAACCAGTCACGCAAATTTTCGGCAAAATGGGTTTTGCCAATCTCATAAATATGATTTTGGATGGTTTGCGCATCGCTGTTAGCGGGCAGGGTTTTCAGCGTTTCGATAAGCGCGTAAATCGCTGTCTTTTCTTTTGTATCGGGTAAGCGATAGCGTTTATGGGGTTTGACAAAATCAGTATAATAGGCAAGCGCATAGGCGGTGAGCTCATCCAAAAAAGGCTCGCTTTGGGGGTTGGCATGCGGCGCATAGGATTGAATATAGCCCCATAGCGCGTCTTTGCTTTCGGCATTGCTGGCGCTTACCAGATTGAGCAAAAGCGCGAAGCTCACCGAGGCGGAAGCTGGCGGCGGTTGCCCATTATGAATATGATAGGCAGGGTTGGCAAGCTGCTCGGTTTCCTCTTGGCTCTGATATTTATCCAAAAATGTAATATATTCATCCACCGCTTTGGGGATGACATCAAAATAAAGCCGCTTGGCTTTGCGCGGGGCTTGAAACATGTAAAGCGCCAGCGATTGCGGCGGCGCATAATGCAGCCATTCATCAATGGTCAAACCATTGCCTTTGGATTTGGATATTTTCTGCCCTTGCTCATCCAAAAATAATTCATAGCTTAACCCTTCCGGCCGTGTGCCGCCAAGTTTTTCGACAATCTTACCCGAAAGCGTCACGCTTTCGCTTAAATCCTTACCCGCCATTTCATAATCGACGTTAAGCGCCAGCCAGCGCATCGCCCAATCCGCCTTCCACTGCATTTTGCACGCCCCGCCTGTGACTGGCGTTTCAATCGCCTCTTGCCGCGCGGGGTGGATATAGGTGACGGTTCCAGCATCCGGATTATGGCTTTGCATGGGAACCATTAAAACCCGCCCCGTATCCGGACAAATGGGCAAAAACGGGCTATAGGTCTGCTGCCGCTCTTCGCCAAGTGTGGGTAGGATAATCGCTATAATATCCTCATAATGCGCCAGCATTTTCATGAGCGTGTCATCAAATTTGCCAGTGCGGTAATAATCTGTAGCGCTGGCAAATTCATAGTCAAACTCAAAGCGGTCAAGAAAATCGCGCAAGCGGGCATTATTATGCGCGCCAAAACTTGCATGCGTGTCGAACGGGTCGGGAATATCAGTGAGCGGTTTTTCAAGATGCGCCGCCAGCATGTCTTGGTTTGGCAGATTATCAGGGACTTTCCGCAAACCATCCATATCATCGGAAAAACAAATCAGTTTTGTCGCAATCTCTGGCGCTAATAATTCAAATGCGTGCTTCACCATAATGGTGCGCGCCACTTCGCCAAATGTGCCAATATGAGGCAGGCCGCTCGCCCCAAAGCCAGTTTCAAATAAGACAGATTTTTGCCCCGTGCGCGCAATCCGCGTGCAAATTTTGCGCGCTTCTTCAAACGGCCAGCTTTTGCTGGTTTGTGCCGCTTCCTGATAAGCATTACTATTTAGGGTGCTATTTAGGGTTTTTATATCTGTCATATGATATTACTCTTTATTTCTGCTATAAGACATGTCACAAAAAAATCAAGTTGGTAAACATACGGATTGATAGGGATAGGCTGGTTTAATGGATATAAGCGTGGAAAAAGCGCTTGCCTTTGCGCTGATAACGGCAGCGGCAAGCGATGCGCCCCCCGCGCAAGCGGAGCGGGCATTGATTATGAATTTATTAAATACAACCAGTATGGAAGCGCTTTTTGAAGAGGCTCTTTTTGATGAGGTAATGACGCTTTTATCTGCACCGGAGCCTATTCAAACCATGCTTGGGCTGATTGCGCCGCACCATCATTATGGCGCTTATATTTATGCTCAAACGGCGGAGTTTATTGCCCGAAATGGGGTTCTCGCGCCGGAAGAAATGCGCTTTCTTGAATTATTGGCAGATGAATTGCAAGTCTCGCGCCTCGATCGCGCCGCCATAGATTATAGCGCCCATATACGTCACCAAATGATAAGCCAAGACCATAATGAGTGAGCTTATCCAACATTATGAAGCCCCTTTAAGGCTAGGGATTTTTTTGGTCTTGCTGGTGAGCTTGCTGGTGCTGGAAATATATTTCCCGCGCCGGCATGAGGTTAAACGCTATTTGCGCTGGCAGGTTAATCTCGGTTTAGGGTTTATTAATATGGTGCTGGCGCGGCTGATATTGCCGCTTAGCTTAAGCGCGTTTGCGGCACTACATTATCACCCCGCTTCATATTTGGGGTTTGTGGGGCAGCTTATCGTGCATCTGATTATGCTCGATTTTATCATTTATATGCAGCATCGCTTGTTTCATAAAATCCCTTTTTTATGGCGCTTTCATCTGCCGCATCATAGTGATCGCGCTTTGGATGTAAGCTCGGCATTGCGGTTTCATCCGCTTGAAATTCTGATAAGCTATGCGATTAAGCTGGCCGCGATTTGGAGTTTGAACATTCATCCGGCAAGTGTGATTATATTTGAAATGCTGTTAAATGGAATGGCGATGCTGTCGCATAGTAATTGGAATCTGGGACGGGCGGATCGGCTTTTGCGCTGGCTTATCGTCACCCCCGATATGCACAGAATCCATCATTCGACCCGTCAAGATGATGATAAGAGTAATTTTGGCTTTTGTCTTTCAATTTGGGATAGATTGTTTGCAACTTATCAACAAAAATCTGAACCGCACCAAGAGGCTATGGAAATTGGTCTGCCGGAAACAATAAGTGATTGTAACTTAACCGAAAGACTGGATGATATTATGCTCTACCCGTTTCGTAAACAGTCCTAATCCTATTTTACTGCTAGAGGGAAAATTTTGCACAACCTGTAGAGCGTTTTGCGCCTATTTTGTTTTTGCTTGTTTGTCGAGATGGGAGAGGATCGGCAAAACCCTGATGAGCAGGATGATAATGAATATGAATATGGCGTTGCGGAAGCGGCGGCGTCTTATCTGGCGCTTCCGCGTGGTTCGGATACGCATTCTGCGCCAAAGCGAGATTTTAACCCGCTTTGTCTGTATCAACCGCATTTAAGTGCAGGCGGGGCGGGATGGCAGATAAATTACACGCTGATAGGCCTGGCTTTGTCTATTGGGGTTTCATTTCTGCTCCCCTTCACAGCCACGATATGGCTGTCACTTGTCGGGCTTATTTGCGCGTTTTCGGGGCTGATATTATCGCCCATATTGCTGTTGCGCCCTATCGCCGCGCCTGCGCCGGTTGCGGATATAGATGATGTGCCAAGCTATAGTGTTCTTATCCCTCTCTATCGCGAGGTGAATATGTTGCCGCAAATTTGTGCCGCGATGGGCGCTTTGGATTATCCGCCCGCAAAGCTGGATGTGTTGATTTTGCTGGAAGCTGAGGATAAGGAAACCATCATGGCGGCAGAAAATATGAACTGGCCAGATTTTATCCGGCTGGTGATTGTTCCCGATGGGCAGCCGCGTACCAAGCCGCGCGCTTGTAATTATGGCTTGATGCAGACAGCAGGCGATTTATTGGTGATTTATGATGCCGAAGATATTCCGCACCCGCAACAATTACGGCAAGTGGTCGCAAAAATGCGCGATGCGCCCGCAAGGCTTGCCTGTGTGCAAGCGCCCTTAGAGGTAAAACGCCCCGATGGGGGCTGGCTACAATATGTCTTTCAGTTGGAATATTTATTACTCTTCAACACATTATTTCCGCTGATGGCAAAGTTTCGGCAGGCCATGCCCTTATCTGGCACGTCCAATCATTTCAAAACCAGCATTTTGCGCGATCTTTATGGTTGGGATGCGTATAATCTCACTGAAGATGCGGATTTGGGCGTGCGCCTTGCGCGGGCTGGATATTATACCGATATGGTGGCATTGCCGACTTATGAAAATGCACCCGCCGATTTTAAGAGCTGGTATTTTCAACGTACACGCTGGATAAGCGGGCATATTCAGACATTTTTTGTGCATATGCGCCGCCCGTGGCAGCTCTGGTCAGATTTGGGAGGCCTTAAATTCATGATTTTTAATTTATTGACGCTTGCCCGCATCATTGGCGGCGCTGCCCATTTTGCGCTTTGCGGGATGATTATTTATGATATGGGAGCGGCGCTATATTATTTTACCAATTCGATTATTGGCTGGATTTCGATTTTCGCCTATTTGTCCTGCTTTACAATTATGGCGGTGACAATATGCCGCCAGAAAACCTATTATCTCTTACCGATCATTCCGCTTATGCCTTTATACTGGCTTTTGCTTTTTGCGCCTACAGTGCTGGCGATTTATCGGCGCTTTGTCGGATCCTATCACTGGTATAAAACCCCGCACCAACCTCACGCGGCTAAAAGAGATATATAAAATACCATCGATAAGTATTCTATAGAAGTGATTCGTTTTGTAGTGATTTTATCAAATATTTGCAAGTATATTGAAAAAAGAATTATTCTCCTTAGTTTTGTAAAAGTACATAATTTTTGATCGCTCACCTATATATAGATAATTTATATATTCCGCATACTATATGTATTTATAATAACGACTATACTCCGATCAAATATTTTTTAAATAATTCTATTGCTTTTTACTTGCATTTATTGTGGTTTTGTTCCGACTAGAAATATTTTTGGTCTATAAGACGCTTAAATAATCTTATACGACAAAAGTAAATCTAGTTTTAGGTGGGATTTATACGTAAGTTAAAATAGTGATACGAAAGCAAAAGCAAGTTATGAATGTAGGTAAATTTAAATCTAAGCAAGCATTCATAACTGGTCAACTCCCATTTGTGAGTCCGGGTTGAAAATGAATCCTTTCATAGGGTATTTGCATAGATAAAGGCTCTGGAGCGTAAGCGGCGGAAGAGGCTTTATCTATGTGCGTGATTGGCACGGGTGGTCTGTAGCCCAGTGAGCTATGAGGTCTGATGTGATTGTAGTGATGTCTCCATAGTTCAATGATAATTTGTGCCTCTTTGAGCGTATAAAAAACCTCACCATTGAGCAGCTCATCGCGTAGTCTGCCGTTAAAGATTTCATTATAGCCATTCTCCCAAGGACTGGCGAGCATTCTCTGCCTCAAGCTGTTTGAGACGCTTGGCCTGACTTACCCCCATGCCGCCATACTCCTTACGCCAGCGATAATAGGTGTTGCCGGTGATGCCAAGCTCACGACAGGCCTCTTCAATACGCTGACCTTGACCAATCAGAACCTCTGCTTGGCGCAAATATCCGATAATTTGCTCCGATGTAAAACGCTTCCTTGCCATTTGTTTCCTCCATAATTGATTATCCACTTAGCGCTAACAGATTCACTCTAAAAGCGGACTCAATTATATAGGGGGTGGGTCAAATTTATACCCTTTTAAATATGACGGATGCGTCACTTTTTTCTTTACAAAAACTGACGCTTTGTTCATAATTATCGCCTATCTTATGGAAACCGTATCTGAACATAAACCATCGCACGCACAATCTCTTGGCGCAGAGGCGTGTGATGGGATAAATGAGTATGATGTTATTGTGATTGGGGCGGGTATTTCTGGCATAAGTGCCGCCTATCATTTGCAAAAGCATAATCCGGATAAAACATTTACAATTCTTGAAGCCCGTGCAGATATTGGCGGCACATGGGATCTTTTCCGCTATCCCGGTATTCGCTCTGATTCTGATATGTATACGCTGGGCTTTTCATTTCGCCCATGGACGAATGAAAAAGCGATTGCGGATGCGCCTTCGATTATGAATTATTTGCGCGAAACGGTGGACGAATTTGCGCTTACAGATAAAATCCAATTTGGGCGCAACGTCACCAAAGCCGAATGGATGAGCGATAAAGCGCAATGGCAGCTCACGGTTGAAGAGGAAAGCACCGGCACAATCACACATTATCGCTGCAATTTTCTGTTTTTATGTTCTGGCTATTATAATTATCAATCTGGTTATCGGCCGCAATTTATGAATGAAGAGGCGTTTGCGGGTGATATTGTGCATCCGCAATTTTGGCCAGAAGAGCTTGCTTATGAAGGCAAGAAAGTGACCGTGATTGGCTCGGGCGCAACGACGGTAACGCTGGTGCCGGAGCTTGCCAAACGTGCCGCGCAAGTGACCATGTTACAACGCACCCCAACCTATATTGTCGGGATGCCGGCAATCAGCCGGTTTGCTGTTTTTATGCATAAATATTTCCCGGATATGTTTGCCTATCGTATTATTCGTGGCTTTAAGGTTTTCATGCAGCGTTTTATGTTCTGGTATTGCAAGACCAAGCCAGAAAAAGTGAAAGCCATGCTTCGAAAAGGGCTGGAAGATTTATTGGGCGAGGTGATTGATATTGATAAGCATCTGACCCCGCCTTATAATCCGTGGGATCAGCGTATGTGCCTCGCGCCTGATGCGGATTTTTTTATGGCGCTCAAAAAAAAGCGGACACGCATTGTGACCGATGAAATTACCCAATTCACCAAAACCGGCATTGAGCTTAAATCTGGCGAGATGATTGAAAGCGATATTATCGTCACCGCGACCGGGCTTAAGCTGCAATTTTTCGGCGGTATGGAGATTGTGGTGGATGGCAGACCGGTAAAATCAGGCGATGTGTTTAATTATAAGGGGATGATGTTTGAAGGGGTTCCGAATATGGCGCAATCTTTTGGTTATACGAATGCCTCATGGACCTTAAAATGTGACCTTACCAGCAAATATGTGTCCCGCTTGCTCAACCATATGAGCCGTCATAAGCATGATTACTGTACGCCCGTTTTGGGGGAACCACTGGACGAGCAACCCATGCTTAATCTGTCATCTGGTTATATTCAACGCGCCAAATCCACTATGCCCAAGCAAGGGGTAAAAGCGCCGTGGCAAGCCTATCAGAATTATCTTATCGATTTATTTGTGATCGGCTTTGGCAGCGTCAAAAATAAGGGGCTGGTATTTTCCCGCAAACCGGCAGGCAATAAGCAGACAGAAAATCAAGAATCAGGGCCGATAAAACAAGCGGCAGAATAATTTTCTCGAGAGGGAGAAAGTGAGAGCAGGCGGTGCATTTGATGCGCCGCCTGTTGCTTTTATTATGCGCCGCATTGCACTAGCCTATAAGACTTATTCCTGATATGAATGATCGGGTGGGCAAAAATAAAGGGGGCGGTATGAACAGCAATAAAGACACAAGACGATGGCAGATTTTATCTGATCCGCTTTTATGGTTTGCGCTTGCCGGTATTCTCATTTTCTTGCTGGAGGGATGGCAGGAAAAACAAGATGAACAGGTGATTATCATTAATTTGCCCTTGGTTGAAAAACTGGTCGCACAGTGGGAAGCGCAAGCCAAGCGCCCGCCCTCACCGCAGGAAATGGATGTACTTATTGAAGCGCATATAAGGGAAGAAATATTAATGCGTGAAGCGATGCGGTTAGGGCTGGATGAGGGCGATACCATTATCCGTCGCCGGCTGGCGCAAAAAATGCAATTTATTTTAGGCACGGAAGATGAGCTGCTCGTGCCAGATGAAACCGTGCTTGCCGATTATTATCAGCAAAACCAGCAGCGCTTCACCACGCCAGAGCGGTTTAGCTTTCGGCATATTTATCTAAGCGATGATGAGGCGCAGATTGCCCGCATTAAAGCCGCGCTTGCCGCAGGGCAGGATTGGCGTGGGCTTGGCAAACCCTTTATGTTGCAGCGCGAATATAGTGACAGGCGCGCAATGCAGCTGCAACAAATATTTGGGCAAGCCTTTATGGATGAATTACGGCAGCTTGAAAAAGGCAAATGGTTGCCTGTGCAATCGGCATTTGGCCATCATCTTGTGCAGCTAGATACGCATATTCCGGCGCAGCAAATCGCTTTTGCGAAGGTGAAAGATGCGGTAGCGCGCGCTTGGATGAATGATAGGCAAAAACAAGCAAGCGATAAGGCGTGGCAAGATTTACGCCGCGCCTATCAGATAAAAATGCAGCCGCTTGACGCGCAATAGAGCTGGTTTCACGAATATGCGTTACTTCATTATTTTGTGCCTTTTATCGTGCCTATCACTGGTGCAGGCGCATGAGGTGCGCCCTGCCTATATTCATATTCAGGAAATAGAAACGGATTTATTTGATATTCGCTGGAAGCAGCCCGTACGCGATAATATTGATGCGGTAACAGGGCTTGGCTTGCAGCCGGTCTTTCCGGAAAATTGTCAGCATCAGCGCGACAGCCGCCATATTAGGCGACCAGGGGTTTTAATCGAACATATTATGCTTGCCTGTGATGGCGGCATGATGGGTAAAACCATTGGCGTTAAGGGATTACAAAAAACTATTACCGATATTTTTGTCCGCTACCAGCCGCTTGCGGGTGATGAAATAAATTTTCGCCTCACCCCCGCCGCGCCAGCGCATCAAATATCTGGCGGCGGGGTTGCCCGCCTATCTTATTTCATATTGGGTGTTCAGCATTTGCTCGGCGGCTATGACCATGTGCTTTTTGTGATTGGTTTATTTTTGCTGGTCGGCGGCTGGCGGCGTTTGGTGTGGGTGATTACCGGCTTTACAGTGGCGCATAGTTTGACATTGGCGCTTTCTGTATTGGATATTTTTCGTATCAACCAAGCCCCCGTTGAAGCGGTGATCGCCTTATCAATTCTGTTTTTGGCGGTTGAGCTCACCCGCTCACCAGATAAGCGCTCTCTCATTGCGACGCGGTTTCCGCAAAGCCTGGCATTTGGGTTTGGCTTGCTGCATGGCTTTGGCTTTGCCGGTGTGCTTTATGAGATTGGCTTGCCGCAAGGCGATACGATTATGGCGTTAGCGCTTTTTAATATTGGTTTAGAAATCGGGCAGCTCATTATCTTGGCATCTTGTATTGCGATATGGGCTTTTTTGGGAAAATATTCGCGCGCGGCGCTTACGGCTTTAGAAACAATTGTAATATGGGGGATGGGAATTATCTCATCCTATTGGTTGATCGACCGGCTCTGGTCTATTTTATAGCTTTTGTGGATATTTATGAGCGCAAATTTGTGAGCAAAATGTTAATAATTACGCGCATGGTATTTTCTTTGTACTTTGCATCTAATTAAGACTTTCCAAAATTTTTGTGATGTTAGATATTGCATTTGGTTTAGTAGCTAAAAGGGCAATTATGGCTGAAATACTTAGTGATAAAGAATTAGAGACATTGTTTGGTACTGTGATTAAGGATGGTGTCTCTGCAGGTATTCGCCCTAATTCATATGTGATACGGATCGGAAAAGAAGGAGCTTTTCTAAATACGCATAAAAAATTCAAGTTTAGTGATCAAAAAAAGGGTGCAAGATTACCGCCAGGTCAATCTATTGCTCTCACATCTTTGGAAGAGATTGATTTCAGAGAAGAAACGGTGCACAAGTTTTTTCCGGGTTGCCAATTACATGGTATCTTGTCACCAACGACTGATTGGTCGCGCGAAGGCGTGGTTGCACCAACAACGCAGATTGATGCAGGCTATAATGGTATAATAAACTGGACGATGGTCAATACATCAAGTGGAGAAGTTGAGCTTTTATCAGGCGAAACATTTTACCGTCTTACTATTTTTAAGTTACAAAATAATGAGATTCCATCTTCTTTATATGAGGGTGATTATCAAGGTAAGAAAGGATATATTCCTTCGCAGCGCCGCGGTGCACCGCAAGGTATGAGAAAGGATGAATGGATAGATGCTTTTGATGGAAAAGGGCCTGAAAATGCTCTGAAGGAGCTACTTGATTCAGGCTATCCATGGAACATGTTGGGGACACGGCTGAAGAAAATTGACGATCAATTTGAAACCGTTACGGCAGAATATGATGATATAAGTGATCGACTTGAAAAAATAAACGAAAGCATATCTGAAATTAAAAAAGATTATGCTAATGATAATGTTCGCATGATTGTTCGTGAAGAAACACCACTCATACTCAATGATACGATTATGAAAGTCTTTTCCGCTTTGCTAGTTGTTGGTGGTCTTTTAGTGCAAGAAGCTGCACAAAATGTTTTGTCAACATATCTATCTCATGTCGGGGTTGGAGCAGTGCTGATTGGCTGCATCTATATGTTTATCAGGTGGCGCAAGAAAAAGTAATATGCTTTTTGCTTTATTTTAAGTAAATTCCTTAAGTAAAATAATAAAAACATAAAATGTTTTGTAACGGAAGTACTAGCATCTGCTAAGCGGTTTCATCATCATAACGGGCAATGACTTTGCTTACCCGCTCAATGGTTTCTGGCCGTGCTTTTGAAGGCGAACCGCTATCAAAGGGCGGTTGCGGATCATATTCGATTGATAATTGGATGGCTTCGGCAATATCCTGATTTGTAAGTTGCGCCACAAGCGCCAGCGCCAAATCAATACCGGCGGAAACGCCAGCGGCCATCATATATTTACCATCTTCAACAATCCGCGCCTCTTGATATTGCGCCCCCAATTCTTCCAATAATGGTGCCGATGCCCAATGGGTGGTTGCATTTCTACCGGTAAGCAATCCTGCTTTAGCAAGCAAGAGCGCGCCAGTGCAGACCGAAATTGTGCGGCTGGTGGTTTGGTCAATCATCTGTAGCCAGTCGATTAAATCATCATCCAAAAGCAAGGGTCTTATGCCGGGCCCACCGGGGATAAGCAACATATCAGTGGCGGTGATGGTGTCATAAGCCTGTGCCTGAAAAGGGATGCCGTTAATTTGGCTTGTGACAATAGATTGCGCGCCAATATGCGCCGCCGGTGCGATGAGATTTATCTCTATATTCGGAAGGCGTGACAAAACCTGTAAAGGGCCAACCAAATCAAGCGGCGTTATATCTTCAAAAACCAGACAATCCAAACGTTGCATGGGTGATGCTCCTCTAATTAAACGCCTCTTCCCATGTGCCTTGCGTGGCGGCGCGGCTATATTCAGTGGCGCGGCCTTCAAAGAAATTCATATGCTCTATGCCGTTTAGCATTTCATCCATCCACGGTAAGGGGTTTTTGGCAATATCATAAATCGGGTTAAGGCCAAGCTGGCTGAGGCGGCGATTGCCGATAAAGCGAATATAATCTTTCACCTCTTGTGGTTCCAAGCCTTCTACCCCACCCATCTCAAAGGCAAGGTCAATAAAGGCATCCTCATGCGTGACCACAGTCTCGCAAGCGGTGTAAAGATCGCGCTGCAGATCATCATTCCACAATTCAGGGTTTTCAGAAATAAATGTCCGGAACAGCTTGATGGTCGATTCCGTATGCAGGGTTTCATCACGCGCAGACCAAGTGACAATTTGCCCCATCCCTTTCATTTTATTAAAGCGCGGGAAGTTCATCAAAATCGCAAAACTCGCAAATAGCTGCAAGCCTTCGGTAAAAGCTCCAAAGACCGCCAGCGTTTTGGCAATATCGGTTTTGGTTTCAACCCCCCATTCTTGCATATAATCATATTTATCTTTCATCTCGCCATATTTCAAAAACGCCTCATATTCAATTTCTGGCATGCCGATTGTATCGAGCAAATGCGAATAGGCGGCAATATGAATGGTCTCCATATTTGAAAACGCCGCCAGCATCATCTGAATTTCGGTTGGCTTAAAGACTTGCGAATAATGTTTCATATAGCAATTATTCACTTCAACATCGGCTTGCACAAAAAAGCGGAAAATTTGGGTAAGCAAATTGCGCTCAGCATCGGATAGGTTTTTTGCCCAGTCGCGCACATCTTCCGCCAATGGAACCTCTTCCGGCAACCAGTGAATCCGTTGTTGGGTGAGCCATGCATCATATGCCCATGGATACCGGAACGGCTTATAAACCATACGTTCTTCTAATAGTGAGGCCATTGATATATTACTCCTGTTTACCTGTTGATGGGTCTTTTATTATTGGCAAGCCTTCTATTATTGGCAAGCAAGACATTCATCATAATCATCTTCATTTTGTTGCGGCATGGCTTGGGCAGCCTCTACAACCTTATCACTTTCAGCCCGCTGAATAGACAGCGAACGACAATAATAAAGTGACTTAACGCCCTTTTCCCATGCTTTCAGGTGGATTTGATGCAAGTCGCGCTTATGTACGTCACCTTGCAGGAAAATATTGAGCGATTGCGCCTGATCAATCATCGGGGCGCGGTCAGCGGCTAAATCGATCAACCAACGCTGGTCAAGTTCAAAGGCGGTTTTGAAGACGTCTTTTTCATCTTGGGTGAGAAAGGTTAAATGCTGCACCGAGCCTTTATTGG
This sequence comes from Parvibaculaceae bacterium, assembly GCA_965199285.1. Lineage (GTDB taxonomy): Bacteria > Pseudomonadota > Alphaproteobacteria > RS24 > RS24 > CBDDGJ01. The sequence continues at coordinate 2,061,101 of OZ240687.1, forward strand.
TAACAATAGATGACCATGTCTCATCATCATCCTTACCCTTGCTTTGTAAAAGGGTTTTTAGATGCCGGTTACGGACATTAAACGAGCCGGAAAGCGTTTTATGGGTAAAACTATTGCCTGCAATCGGTTCAATGCCAGGGCTGGCGCCCCCACAAATGATCGATATGGATGCGGTCGGCGCAATCGCGGTTTTATTTGAAAACCGTTCTTCAATGCCACATTCGGCCGCATCTTCACAGGCGCCGCGCTGTTTGGCGAGGCTAACAGAGGCGGCATCAGCCTTGTCTTTAATATGGGTGAAAATACGATTATTCCAAACCTTTGACATGACCGATTCCCACGGAATCATTTGCGATTGCAAAAAGCTGTGAAAGCCCATTACACCTAAGCCCACACTGCGCTCCCGAATGGCGGAATAGCGCGCTTTGGCCATATCATCGGGAGCGCGGTCAATGAAATCTTGCAACACATTGTCAAGAAAGCGCATCACATCTTCAATAAAGTCTTCATCTTCATGCCATTCCAGATATTTTTCCAGATTAAGCGATGACAGGCAGCACACCGCGGTGCGCTCATTTTCAAGATGATCCAATCCGGTTGGCAAGGTGATTTCTGCACATAGATTAGACGTCTTCACCTCAAGCCCCAGCATTTTTTGCTGTTCAGGCCGGGCATTATTCACCGTATCTTTGAAAATCATATAAGGCTCGCCGGTTTCGATCCGCGTGGTGAGCATCCGAATCCATAAAGACCGCGCCGAAACGGTTTGTTGTACGGCGCCATCTTTCGGGCTTTTGAGCGCCCATTCTGCATCATCCTTAACCGCACGCATAAAGGCATCAGAGATTAAAACCCCATGATGCAAATTAAGCGCTTTGCGATTCACATCGCCCCCCGTCGGACGACGAATTTCAATAAATTCCTCAATTTCAGGATGGTCGACAGGTAAATAAACCGCCGCACTACCACGCCGCAGCGAGCCTTGTGAAATCGCCAGCGTCAGACTATCCATCACCCGAATAAACGGTACAATGCCCGAGGTTTTGCCATTCGCACCAACTTTTTCGCCCATCGAACGCAAATTACCCCAATAGCTGCCAATCCCGCCACCGCGTGAAGCCAACCAAACATTTTCCGTCCATAAATCAACAATACTGCCAAGGCTATCATTGGCTTCGTTCAAAAAACAGCTAATCGGTAACCCGCGCGCCGTACCGCCATTTGAGAGAACCGGTGTGGCCGGCATAAACCAGAGTTTTGAAATATAATCATAAAGGCGCTGTGCATGCGCTTCATCATCGCCATAATAAGACGCAACCCGCCCAAATAGAGATTGAAACGTCTCCCCCGGCATAAGATAACGGTCGCGCATGGTTTCACGACCAAATTCGGTCAGAAGTTCATCGCGATTATGGTCAATTTGCACCCGTGGACGCCCTGGAATCTGAACAAAATCGGTAACCTCAAAACTTTTCTGAGGCGGTTCAGAAGATTCTTTTTGCGCAGATTTCATATGCGCAAATTTCTCAGCGTCAGCCTTTGCCAAAATCTGCTCAGCATCATCAAATGCAGAATCATCAGCAGGATCAAATGCAGCCTCAAGATTCATCTCTTTCAACCGTTCCTTTGTTATTTGTTCAGCGCGCTGTTCATCGCTTAAGTGTTTATCTTCAAACATAGTTTACTCCATCCTCGATAAGGGCGTAAGTACAATCATTAAATTATCCAAAACTTTCAGCAAAAATCTGTTTATGAGTCTGTGATTTGCCTGTGAATGTTTTACTTGTGAATGCTTTTCTACTAATTCCTTATAAGCATATTCCGTCTAGACACATAAAATTTTATAGATTTTACGATATTCTATCTGAGTAGATTTTCATCTGGCATATGACATAAGTAGTATTTAATTCGTAACTTACAATACTTATAGTTGTTTTGTGCCTTATACTTCTTTTATTTTCGTTATAATTAAGTATTATTACTTATCTATACTTTCTTAACTAAGTATAAAATTGCACTAAACGATCTCTCCCTTCCTTCTTTTTTATGTTTACAGCCTTCAAAATTACACTTTATTTGTACTGCCAAGAGAGGTATTTAGGCGAAAGCAGAATTTTGCGACTAGCTACTAGATATAGTGTACAAGAGGAGAACATGTCAATCAGTAGTATTTTGGGCGCTATTTTTATCCTATCAAACCCCGCAGAAATATAGGCTTTTTAAAGCTCAAAATAAAAATATTTTTGGCGCGCACAAATGAATCACTTCACAAGAAATGTACAGAAAGCAAGTATTACTCAAGTAGAGTGATTCTTTTTTACCCACGATAAAATCCTCTAATGACGAGTCACATCAGCTCTGATATAAGATAACTATCCCAGCGTGTTGTTGGAGGGGATATTAAATGCTTAGCAGTTTTGTCTTATGGCTTAGTGGCATATCGGTCGTTACCTTTTTGGTGATCCGCCTGTTTACCCGCATTTCGCAAAAAGCGGGGCTGGCGGTTGAGCCTGATGCGCGTCGTCAACATAGCGGCACGATTCCGTTAATTGGCGGCTTTAGCATTTTTTTGGTTTATATGATCGCCACCACATCCTTAAATTTGGTGTCGCCGCTCTTTATTGCTTGTGCCGCCATTTTGATGATTACCGGTCTTATAGATGACCGCTTTGAAATATCAAGCCTGCTCAGATTTTCGATCCAAGCCCTAGTCGCGATTTTGATGGTTTATGGCGATGGGCCAGTGTTGACCTCTTTGGGCTTGGGGGTGTTTCCGGATTCTGTATCTAAGGAACCTTTGGGCATTATCTTTACTATTATTGCCACTATCGGACTTATGAATGCCTTTAATATGATTGATGGCATGGATGGTCTGGCGGCGGTTTGCGCGATGAGTTGTGTGAGCCTGTTATGGATTATGCTCGGTTTGGGCGGGGTATGGCCAGCGCCTTCTTTTATATTACAATCAGCGATTTTTATCGGTTGTCTGCTTGGCTTCCTATTTGTCAATTTGCAAATTCTAACCTGGCGGAAAGTCTTTCTTGGTGATGCCGGCAGTACATTGCTCGGCTTTATATTAGCGTGGTGGGTGATTGATTTTTCACAACAACCAACGACCCAAGCGCATATTCCGCCTGCAATGGCACTATGGATTCTTGCCATACCGGTGACCGATACATTAGCGATTATCATCCGGCGGGTACGGGCGGGTAAATCACCCTTTGCCGGTGACCGTAAGCATTTGCATCACATTCTCCAACGGGCTGGCCTGTCGCCACGACAGGTATTATTTGCCTTTGTGGGCTTAGCTTATTTATTATTTGGACTTGGTTGGGGGCTATATTCTTTCACCACCCCGCTCATTTCGGCGCTCGCCTTTTTTACTCTGCCGTTTTTTATATTTCCAATTTTGAAAACCATTCTAGCCCGCTATGGATAATCAGGGATAGGATATTCATGACCCAGCTTTTGCTTATGGAAGGTAATATAATCGCGCGGCAAAATCAAGTTATGAGCTTGGGGATGCGAACCGCAAGCGGGATTTATAGGGCCGCGATTGAGGCGCATTTTCCAGATATTGCGATTGATATTATCAATGCGGCGGATCGGGGGCAAACTTTGCCTGCTGGCAGCCTTGACGCTTATGATGGTTTGGTGATTGCGGGCTCTGGTCTGCATGCTTATGATACGGATTTTGCAGTGACCAATCAGATTGATTTGCTCACCCAATTCGCGCAAACAGGGCGACCTATTTTGGGCAGTTGCTGGGGTATTCAGATTGCTGCCATCGCCGCGGGTGGGGCGGTTGCGCTTAGCCAAAAAGGGCGCGAAGCTGGTTTTTCTCGCACCATTATCAAAACCGAGGCGGGACAAAGCCACCCTTTTTTGAGCGGTAAAGAACCTGCCTATCAAGCCCTATGTATTCATTATGATGAGGTTACGAAACTACCTGCTGATGCGGTGATTTTGGCTTATAATCAGCATAGTTTTGTGCAAGCGGCGCATTTTATGATTGGGCCATCAGAATTTTGGGGTATGCAATATCATCCCGAATTTGACCTTCCCCATATGGCGCAAATTTTACGGGAAAATCAAAAAAATATGCTGGCCGAAGGCTTTTGCGAAACCGCGCAAGAGCTCACCGATTATATTGATAAAATCACCGCGCTTGCCGCCGCGCCTGATAATAAAGCGATGCGCTGGCAGCTAGGGATAGGTGATGATATTATCAATGACCAGATAAGACGGGCAGAAATTATAAATTGGATTGAGCAGCAAATCCTAAAGAAACATTCATAATGCGGCAGATGAGAAGAGTTGCATCTCTTGGCGATAATGATATGATATAAATCACCGTGTTATAGGGAGATGTAATATGCAAGCCTTGTCTGAAATTCTGGAAGCTGAAGAATTTGGTTATCATCCACCGCAAGGGGTAAAATATCAGACCCCGGATGGGTTTGACCTCACTGATATTATGATGTTTACACAGGGGCAGCCGCATGAGTATTTTCATAAATTGCGGGCGCACGCACCAGTGAGCTGGTGGGAGCTGCCGGAACAAGCAAAAATGGCAGGCTTTTGGTCGCTGACCCGCTATGAAGATGTCAAAAAATGCGATTTGGATGCGAAGCGGTTTTCGTCGCAAAAGGGCGGCATTTTAATGGGCTATTCTGAGCAAGGCCCAAAGCGATTGCGCACCGCCTCTCTCGATAATTTGATCAATATGGATAACCCGTTCCATATTCCGTTGCGGATGGAACATCGGCCTTTTTTTACGCCCGATTATATTGCGAAACTCCAAATAAAAGTTGAAGCCGAAGTTGACCGCCTGCTTGACCGGATTGAAGAAAAAGGGCCGGTGGTGGATTGGGTGACCAGTTTTTCTGAATGGCTGCCGCTTTTTACCTTATGCGAAATGCTTGGGGTTGATCCGAAAGACCGCCCGAAAATTGTACGCTGGATGCATTATCTTGAACTTGCTCAATATGTGACCTCTGACCCCGATAATAAGGTGAGCCTTCCCTTTATCGCAAAATTTTTATGGAATGTGCGGCAAATGTTTCGCTATGGCGAAAAAGTATTGCGCGACCGGCGCAAAAATCCGCGCGATGATTTATTGAGCGTGATTGCCAATGCCGAGATTGATGGGGAACCAATGTCGCAAAGCTATCTCGATGGCTCATGGCTGCTGATTATTTTTGCCGGCAATGATACGACCCGCAATTCGCTGTCTGGCACAATGCGTCTGTTGACTCAATTTCCAGACCAAAAGCAAATATTGCTGGAAGACCCGAGCCTTATCCCGCAACTCATACCCGAAGCTCTTCGGCTGGTTTCACCGGTTATGTATATGCGCCGCACCGCACTGGCGGAAGCCGAATTTTCAGGGCAAAAAATCCTGCCCAATGAAAAAGTGATTATGTGGTATGGCGCGGCCAATCGGGACCCAGATGTGTTCCATGAGCCTGATAAGATGGATATTTTTCGCAATAATGCCCAAGACCATCTGGCCTTTGGTACGGGCCCGCATGTCTGTCTTGGTCAACGGATTGCCAATATGCAGCTTGAAACCGCTTATCGCCGTATTCTCGACCGCTTCCCGAATATTCGCTGGACGGGTAAGCAGCGTCACGCGCCGAATAATTTTGTTCATGCCGTGTCGCATTTGGAAGTTGATATTGGAAGCTAATAATTGTGAGAGCGTATAATTATACGCTTCATATTCATCATACCCAAAATATAAGAGAGCCATATGATTGGCGGGTTATCGTTATAATAAGCAATAACCACCGGATGGGGCGCGGGTAAGCCGTTCTGCTAGCTCCAACTCTATCAGCACAAGATTAACAACTGGTACAGGGAGGTCGGAAAGACGAATGATCTCATCAATATCAATCGGCGTTGGCCCAAGCAGCGATATGATGCTTTGCCTTTGTGAATCATCAATATCTGGTGGCGTGATCGGGTGCAGAGGGGTGAGGCGCTGCTGGCGTGCTTCAACTGCATCACGGTTCATAAGGGGGCGCAAGACCGCCATAACGTCCGAGCCATTTTCAACCAGACTCGCGCCATCGCGAATAAGATTATTACTACCATGACAGCGTGTATCCAGCGGTGAACCTGGTACAGCCATCACTTCGCGCCCTTGTTCGGCGGCAAAGCGCGCGGTGATTAATGTGCCAGAGCGTCGCGCCGCCTCCACCACCAGCACCGCCAGCGACAGGCCGGAGATAATACGATTGCGGCGCGGAAAATGCGCTGATAAGGGCTGAGTTCCTGGTGCATGTTCGGTTAAGACAAGTCCGGTTTGCATCATTTGGTGTTGTAACTCTTTATGTTCTTTCGGGTAAGTAATATCAACCCCATTGGCGATAATACCAATCGTGCCGGTGGTGATGGCATGGTGATGAGCGGTGCCATCAATGCCACGGGCAAGACCAGAAACAATCACAATTTCAGCGCCGATTGCTTCGACAATCTGGCTGGTGACTTTATGCGCCGCCGCCGAAGCGTTGCGCGCCCCAACAATCGCCAGCGCTGGTTTTTGTAATAAAGACATATCACCAAATGCACCCAAAATCGGGGGCGCATCGGATAGGGGCTGCAAGGCTGCCGGATAATCAGCTTCCCCCCATATCAGAATCCGGCCGCCTAATTCTGTGCTGCGCGCATGTTCTTTTTGTGCTTCTGCTTGAGAGGCAGGAACAAGTTTTCGTTTACGTCCCCCGCGCACAGAAATATCTGGCAAAGCATCAAGGGCGGCTTGGGCGGTGCCATAAATCTGTAAAAGTTTCTGAAATGTGACCGGACCAATATGGTCGGTACGCGCCAGCCGGATACTGGCAATACGCTCTTTAGTCTCCATTTTTCTGTCCGATACGTGGTTCTTCGCCTTGCCAGAGGCGCTGAATATTTTGCCGATGCGTCCAAACCACAATCACCGATAAGGCGGTGGCGAGCATGGCGATATTTTGTACCCCAATCACAAATAGAAAAGCGGGTGTGATCACGCTTGCCATCAGTGCTGCGAGGGAGGATATGCGATACAGCACCGCCGTCATCAACCAGCTTCCAGCAAAAACCAATCCGGCAAGCGGTAAAGCCGCCAGCATAATACCGATATAACAGGCAATTCCTTTGCCGCCTTTGAACTTCAGCCAGATCGGGAATAAATGCCCAAAAAAAGCGGCCAGCCCCGCCCATAAATATATCTCCGCCGCCATTCCATATTGCTGAAAAATCATAATCGGTAGCGCGGCTTTCGTGGCATCGGCGAATAATGTCATCGCTGCAATTGGCTTATTGCCAGTGCGCAAAACATTGGTTGAACCAATATTGCCAGAACCAATATCGCGAATATCTCCCAGCCCTACCATTTTCGTAAATAACAAGCCGTAAGGCACGGAACCAGATAAATACCCTAATATAATAACAATGATATAGTCGCTTAACATCACGCCTAGTTTGCCTTAAAAACCGGCTTGCCGTCAATATAAGTTGTTTGCACGCGGCCTTGCAAATTACGCCCCTCCATCGCCGCATTTTGTGATTTTGACCGTAACGTATCGGCATCCACTGTCCATGGTGTTTCTAAATCCAGCAGGCAGAAATCCGCCGCCGCGCCCGCCTCAAGCGTACCAGAAGGCAAATCCAATATACGCGCTGGATTGCTGGTAACGGTTTTTAACATTGTCAAAACCGGAATATCATGCGCGTAAGCAAGGCTGATAAGACCAGGTAATAATAATTCAAGCCCCACCGCACCATAGGCAGCTTGCGCGAACGGTTGACGCTTGGCTTCTGCATCTTGCGGATTATGGGCAGAAACCACCGCATCAATCACCCCATCAGCAAGTGCTTGTACGAGAGCTTGCCGGTCTGCCTCGCTGCGTAAAGGCGGGTTGAGCTTGGCAAAGCTACGATAATTTGTCACATCATTTTCATTCAAACTAAGATGATTAATCGAAACCGAACAACTGATTTTAACCCCGCGCGCTTTCGCTGCTTTTATCGGCGCAAGGCTTTGGGCGCTTGAAATCTGTGCAATATGATAGCGCGCATCGCACAGTTCGGCGAGCCTGATATCACGTTCAATAATGCTGGTTTCGGCCGCCGCCGGAATACCCGTCAGCCCCATACGAGTTGATAATTCGCCTTCATGCATCACACCGGCGCTTGCTAAATCTCTATCCATTGCATGTTGCATAATCAGAGCTTCAAAATTAGCCGCATAGGTTAAGGCGCGGCGCATGGTGAGCGCATTCATTACCGCCTGATCGGCATCACTAAAGGCAATCGCACCGGCTTCTTTGAGCAGACCAAATTCGGTAAGCACCGCACCGGCGCAGGATTTGGTGATTGCCGCCATCGGCAGAATCCGAATGATCGCCGTATCCCGCGCGCGACGCATAATGAAGTCAACTAAGGCGGCATCATCAATCGCCGGGTCTGTATTGGGCATAACCACCATGCTGGTCACCCCACCGGCAGCCGCCGCATGGCTGGCGGTTGCAAGTGTTTCTCTATGTTCCTGCCCAGGTTCACCAGTAAAGACCTGCATATCAATCAGCCCCGGAATAAGCGCTTTGCCACTGCAATCAACCACATGCTTGGCATTAGATATATCAATTTCCCCAAGCGCCTTAATGGTGCCGCCTTCGACCAGCATATGCCCCGTCATATCAATATTCTGGGCTGGGCATAGCAGGCGGGCATTTTTATAAGCAATTATACTCATTATCTTTCCTCAACACCTCGCATTAGCCATGCTGCGCCGCATGATGATTAGGCAAATTTGCTGCCAGCGTTTCCAACACCGCCATGCGAACCGCAACCCCCATCTCCACCTGTTCACCAATCAGGCTTATCTCAGGGTCATCGGCCAACAGGCTGTCAATTTCAACACCCCGATTCATCGGACCCGGATGCATGATTTTGGCATTGGGCTTGGCGTAAGATAATTTTTCTTCATTTAAGCCATAGAGGTGATAATATTCCCGCACTGAAGGGATAAACGCCCCTTCCATCCGTTCATTTTGGAGCCGGAGCATCATCACCACATCGCACCCCGCCAGACCGTCGCGCATATTGGTAAAAACATGCGCGCCTAAACTTTCCGCATGGGCGGGGATAAGCGTGGTCGGACCAATAAGATGCACTTGCGCTCCCATCATATTAAGTAGAATAAGGTTAGAGCGTGCCACCCGCGAATGGGCAATATCGCCACATATCGCCACCCGCAACCCTGCAAGCGATTTGAAATGCCGCCGCATGGTCAGCGCATCAAGCAAAGCCTGCGTCGGGTGTTCATGCATCCCATCACCAGCATTGAGAACCGAACAGCCAACTTTTTGCGACAAAAGTTCAACCGCGCCACTATCCTTATGGCGCACGACCAACAGATCGGGGTTCATGGCATTGAGCGTGGCGGCCGTATCGAGCAGAGTTTCACCCTTAGCAACCGCGCTTTGGGCAACGCTCATATTCATCACATCGGCGCCGAGCCGTTTACCGGCCAATTCGAACGAGCTTTGGGTGCGGGTTGAGTTTTCGAAAAACAGATTAATCTGGGTGCGGCCACGCAAAATGCTCGCCTTTTTATCGGTCTGGCGATTATGCGCAACATAATCATCGGCAAGGTCAAGAAGGTGATTTATATTGCTAACAGAAAGCCCCTCAATCGCCAATAAATGGCGATGCGGAAAGCTATTTGAAACATCTGTCATTAAAAACCCATCCTATACGGATTCTTTAATCGTTTGGCAAGGGATATTTATGGCGGGTTATTCCTGATCAGGGTTTACCGATTATGATAAAAATCGAGATAGCCTTGCAGAATATAAGCGGCGGCGAGCTTATCGACCAGTTCGGCGCGTCGTGCGCGGCTGGCATCAGCCTCTATCAAGGTACGGGTGACCGCGGCGGTGGAGAGACGCTCATCCCATAAAATAGCGGGCAGGGATGGAAAATCAGCCAGCTGCGATAGATTGCGCAAAAACGCATGGGTTGCTTGGGCGCGGGCGCCTTGCGACCCATCCATATTGAGCGGCAATCCAATCACCAGACCGCCAATATTTTGGCCGACAATAATATTGTGCAGCACGTCTGCATCACTGGTAAATTTTTTCCGCCTTATGGTCTCAAATGGTGAGGCGATTTTATATTCGGTGTCAGATAGCGCTAGCCCGATGGTTTTGCTACCCAAATCAAGCCCTAACACTCTTTGTCCCTTTTCGAAATGTGTGAAAAGCGTTTCGGGCGGGTCTATGATTTGCATGACTTTGCTTATACAGTAAAAAGGGCTTATACAGTAAAAAAAGCCACTATACATTAAAAAAGAATGAGCGCGATAGCCTTTTATATTGCGCGCGCTGGGTGAACTTGCTACTTATCACCCCGAACATAAATTGCCCGAATATAAATTAATTGTTTAGATGAGGATATAAATGTCGGTAGATGAGAGCATGGTCAGGCGAATAGCGCGGCTGGCGCGAATCGGGGTTGAAGATGAGCAGATTCCGGTTCTCGCCAAAGAGCTATCGACAATTCTCGATTTTGTTACTCAACTTGATGAGCTGGATACTGAAAATGTAAAACCAATGACTGGTGCGGTTGATATTGCGATGCGCCAGCGCGAAGATGAAGTTGCCGATGGGGGTTATGCGGATAAGGTTTTACAAAATGCACCGGTGCGCGATGATGATTATTTCGCAGTTCCCAAAGTGGTTGAATAGGCACTATCATGAGCGAGCTTACAGATTTATGCCTGCATGAAGCGCGTGATGCGCTAGCGCAAAAAGAGGTCTCTGCAACTGAACTCACCCAAGCGCATATCAGCCATATGCAAAAGGCAACAGCTCTGAATGCCGTGGCGCTGGAGACAAGCGAACGCGCCCTTGCGATGGCGGCTTTGTCGGATGAGAAAATTGCCAAAGGCGAAGCGGGCAAATTAGAAGGCTTGCCGATTGGGGTGAAAGATTTATTTTGCACCAAAGATATTCGCACCACAGCCGGTTCAGATATTTTGGGGGAATTTACCCCGCCTTATGAGAGTTTTGTCACCCAAAATCTATGGAATGATGGGGCGGTGTTACTTGCGAAATTAAACAATGATGAGTTTGCGATGGGCTCATCGAATGAAACCTCCCGCTTTGGCGCGGTGGTTAATCCATGGCGCGCGAAAGATAATGATGCAGCACTGGTGCCAGGTGGTTCATCCGGCGGTTCATCGGCGGCGGTTGCTGCCCATATTGGCGTTGCTGCTACCGGCACAGATACGGGCGGTTCCATTCGCCAGCCAGCCGCTTTTACGGCTACGGTTGGCTTAAAGCCAACCTATGGTCGATGCTCGCGCTGGGGGATTGTCGCCTTTGCCTCTTCACTCGACCAAGCTGGTCCAATCACCCGCAATGTTCGCGATGCAGCGATTATGCTCGCCAGCATGGCGGGCGAAGATGCGCGCGATACCACTTCGGTCGCCAAGCCAGTTGAAGATTATGAAGCCGCGCTTACCGGTGATATAAAAGGCATGCGGATTGGCATTCCCAAAGAATATCGGATTGATGGCATGGCGGGCGAGATTGAAACTCTATGGCAGCAGGGTATTGACTGGCTCAAAGCGCAAGGTGCTGAGATTGTTGATGTCAGCCTGCCGCATACCAAATATGCGCTGCCGGCTTATTATATTATTGCGCCGGCAGAAGCATCCTCCAATCTGGCGCGTTATGATGGGGTACGCTACGGCGCGCGGGTGGATGGCGACAGCATTACCGATATGTATGAAAAAACCAGAGGGGCGGGATTTGGCGATGAAGTCAAACGCCGCATCATGATTGGCACTTATGCGCTGTCTGCCGGTTATTATGATGCCTATTACCTAAAGGCGCTGAAAGTTCGCCGCCTAATTGCGGAGGATTTTCATAAAGCCTATGAAAGCTGCGACATGCTGCTCACCCCCACCGCGCCCAATAGCGCTTTTGCGATTGGCACAAAAAATGCCGACCCGCTTGAAATGTATCTGAATGATGTGTTTACAGTGACGGTTAATCTGGCTGGTCTGCCAGCCATTTCTGTCCCTTGCGGGGTGGATGCGCAAGGTCTGCCGCTTGGTTTGCAGCTCATCGGCAAGGCATTTGGTGAGGCGCCCTTATTAAATGCGGCCTATGCGCTTGAGCACGCCGCCGGTTTTACTGCCCAACCAGATAAATGGTGGCTATCATGAGCAATCTGATTAAGGGCATAAGCGGTGATTGGGAAATTGTTCTGGGGCTGGAAGTCCATGCCCAAGTCACCTCGCGGGCAAAACTATTTTCCAGTGCCGCAACCGATTTTGGCGCCGAACCCAATCAGCAAGTCTCGCTGGTCGATGCGGCACTACCAGGTATGTTGCCGGTGATTAACAAGGCGTGCGTTGAACAGGCGGTGCGCACGGGGCTTGGTTTGAAAGCACAGATTAATTGCGTCTCGGTTTTTGACCGCAAAAATTATTTTTATCCCGATCTGCCACAAGGCTATCAAATCTCGCAATTCACGCTGCCGATTGTCGGCGAGGGTGAGATTGAGATTGACCTCGACAATGGCGAGACCAAAAAAATCGGCATTGAGCGGCTGCATCTTGAGCAGGATGCCGGCAAATCCATGCACGACCAGCATCCTTCGATGAGCTTTGTTGACCTTAACCGTTCCGGCATTGCGCTGATGGAAATTGTTTCCAAACCCGATATGCGTTCGGCTGCCGAGGCGCAAGCCTATGTCAAAAAGCTGCGGGCGATTTTGCGCTACCTCGGCACGTGTGATGGTAATATGGAGCAAGGCAGTCTGCGCGCCGATGTGAATGTATCCGTCCGCCGCCCGGGGGATGAGCTTGGCACACGCTGCGAGATTAAGAATGTTAATTCCATTCGTTTTATCGGGCAGGCGATTGAAAGCGAGGCGCATCGGCAAGTCGCACTGATTGAAGATGGTGGCACGGTTGATCAGGAAACCCGCCTGTTTGACCCACGCTCTGGCGAAACCCGCACCATGCGCTCAAAGGAAGAGGCGCATGATTATCGTTATTTCCCCGACCCCGATCTTGTGCCGCTCGAATTTGAGCAAGCGTGGGTGGATGAATTGGCGCGCGATTTACCGGAACTGCCAGATGATAAAAAACAGCGTTTTATAGCGGATTATGGCTTGTCGCCCTATGATGCTGGCGTGCTGGTTTCTGAAGCTGAAAATGCGGCATTTTTCGAAACTGTCGCCGCCGGTCGCAACGCTAAAGCGGCCGCCAATATGGTGATTGGCAGTGTGTTTGCAGGTCTCAATAAAAGCGGGCTTACAATCTCGGAAAGTCCAGTCAGCGCCGTGCAAATTGGCCAGCTGGTTGATTTGATAGAGGATGACACCATCTCCACCCGCATCGCCAAGGATGTGTTTGATATGATGTTCGAAGCGGGCGAAGATCAGGGCAAAGACCCGCTTACGATTATCGAAGAGAAAAATCTCAAGCAAGTCACCGATATGGGGGCGATTGAAGCCGCGATTGATGAAGTGATTGCCGCCAATCCCGATAAGGTGGAACAGGCAAAAGCCAAGCCGAAAATGGCGGGCTGGTTTGTCGGCCAGGTGATGCAAGCCACCGGCGGCAAAGCCAACCCACAAGCGGTCAACAAGCTAGTGCGCGAAAAACTGGATGTTGGGGAAGAGTAAGGGTTAGGGAGATTAGAACATGGAATTTCTTACGGGAATTTTGAATATTCTAAAAAACCTAAGGGTATCATCATTATCCCGCCTAGTTTATATTGCTGGAATAGCCAGTGCTATTTCATTGTTTACCCCTGAGCTATATATTGAAAAATATGGGTTATTAGAATTAAAGGCAAAATATATTTCAGAATTAGGCATAGTATTTCTGCTTTCTTTAGCGTGTGTTTTTGTTGATTTTGCTGGAAAAATATATTCATATATTACGAAACTTCTCCGCAAAAAGAAGCAGAAAGCAAATATATTGAGAATCTTGCAGTCGCTCACGCCTGATGAGAAAGCATGTTTATTACCTTATATATATAACCAACAAAATACTTGTTATTTTTCGCTGGAGGATGGAGTGGCAGGTGGATTACTGCAAAAAAGAGTTTTATATCTTCCTACAACTCAAGGTAATATACGTATTGGGATCGCCCATAATATGCGTCTTTTGGTGAGAGAAATATTAGAGCAACAGCCAGAACTTTTAGAAGGATACAATCTAAACTTCGAACCCCTATAACCCCAATAGTAATCTTATTTTTTAATAAGCTATACTTTGGCAAGGTGATTTGATTTTCTCGCTCACGGTATTTACGTCCCTCGCAATATCCAGTCACACCTTTAATCACACCAGCTTTTTTTAGAGGGATAGGGTTGTGCTAATTTGGCAGCAAGCAGCGCGGTTGAAATATCGATTTTATCATTTTCGCGCCAGACAATCGCGATATAACGATTATTATATTTATCGGGTTTTATGTCGGTGAGATAAAGCGGCGCGGTGGTGAGCCATTTTTTGGTGAAGGCTTTGGCTTTTTGGGCAAGCTCTATTTCTGCTGCACATTTACCCCTTAGCTCTGGGGTGTCTATGCCGGATAGTCTGATAATGGTGGTAATCTCATTCTGATGCCAGATTGTAATTTTGGCTTTGAAACTATCGCCATCTATCACCCTGATAAGTTTTACCTTGTCGCTTGAAAAATGACTCTTTTTTGCGGTGGTGGCTTTTGCAATAGATGCAGTGACTACCAAAGCAATTATAAAAATAGCTAGATTTGTTTTTATTATATAATTGCGTTTCATAACATCCCCCGAAAGCAAAACGACACCAGAAAAAATTCTGGTGTCGGGGTGTTACAAAAACCAATACAATCATCGGCCGCGACGTTTTTACCGCAGGCGGCTATTATATGGCGCCGCCACCCCGGCGCTGTAGAAACGTCAGGATGGCAATTTGTTTTATGGCTATTGCCACAGCCAGATTGTATTAGGGGTTTGTAATCCCCGTCAGTGTCGGATTTTGCCGACACTGCTAGCAGATTATCATAAAAAGGGGTGATGTCAAAGCAACAAAACGGGATATCGTGAACTTAATAAAGTCGCGAACGAAAAAACGTCTAATCAGGTAAATAATTTCAGTAAAATAGCAACATTCAAAGCAATCGCCGTGCCGAGCATCCAGCGAGGTAGCTTTAATTCTGACTTTACATCTGATATATCACGCTGATAATCCGCAATCGCCTGTGCGGCGGCACGGGCTTTTGTATCTTCTGCACCAGCATCCTTAAATGCGTCGTAAACTTCTGCAATTAATGTCGTCATGAAATTATCAAACCCTAGTTTTACCTATAATAGATTATAGTCATTTATAACGCGATAATCAAGCCTATCCACATGCGCTATCCAGTTCTGTTTCTTTGATTTTGTTCTTTTTATCATAATCCATTGATGGTGCTAGGAAAATCTAGCACTTGGGAATTAGAAACTCTTATCAAGACATGGTCGATAATAAGTAGCCTTAATATCTCTTATTGCCTGATAGTATATAGATATACGCTCTTGTCGTTACTATTTTGTCGGGGTGACGATGCAATATGCTTCCGTGTGGGAGGGCTCAACCGAATTAATTTGCGGGTTGATGCGGTGTGCAAGCTGCTCGCGTGGGCTTCATAAAGCTGCAAGCGAAGAAAGATCACCCAACAATAATGCGTTTTACGAAGGTAGGTCTATTTCCATAAAAGCAGGTAGGTCTTGCCCAAAGCCTTTTGCAGAAGGGGCTTGTTTGCTGGTTGATGCCTCAGCACGTGATCGCTTTTTCTCCTTACCCGGAGACTGCTCATTTTGTGATTTGCGCGCGGGCGATTGTGGTTGTTTTTTCTGTTTTTCTGCCACCTTGGCTTGTTGATTATCTTGGTTAGAAAACGGGTTTAAACGCTCGATTGTTTGACCGGTTAATTGTTCAATGCCAGCGACATATTTTGCGTCACTTGGGGTTGCGATTGTAAAGGCGCGGCCTGATCTTCCTGCTCGTCCAGTGCGGCCGGTGCGGTGAACATAATCTTCGGCATGGGTGGGGACATCAAAATTAAACACATGGCTAACAGCCGGTATATCCAGACCGCGTGCGGCAACGTCACTAGCGATTAGAAATGTCACCTCGCCATTTTTGAACATGTCTAATGTTTTCAACCTTAGCCTTTGTTCCATATCCCCATGCAGGGCGCTGGCACGAAACCCATGCCGCTCCAGTGACCGTTGCAATGTGCCAATATCGCGTTTGCGATTGCAGAAAATAATCGCATTTTTAACCTCTTCTTGCGCGAATAAATGTCTTAAAACTTCGCGCTTTTGGCGGGTTTCGGTTTCAACCAAATATTGCTTAATATTTTTGCTGGTTGAAGAGGGCGGGGCGACTTCAATCCGTTGCGGGGCTTGCAGAAATTTTTCTGAAAGGGCGGTGATTTCTGATGGCATAGTGGCGGAGAAAAATAAGGTCTGGCGGGTGAAAGGCAAAAGTTTCACAATTCTCTCAATATCCGGTATGAACCCCATATCCAGCATCCGATCGGCTTCATCAATCACCAATATCTCTATCCCGCGCAGCATAATTTTACCGCGCTCGAAATGATCCAGAAGGCGACCGGGGGTGGCAATGATCACATCGGCACCGCGTTCAATCCCTCTTTCTTGATCGGCAAAGGGAACGCCGCCAATCAGTAAAACCTGACTGAGCTTGGTGTTTTTTCCATATAAATCAAAATTATCGGCGACTTGCGCGGCAAGCTCGCGGGTTGGCTCCAAAATAAGCGTGCGTGGCATGCGAGCGCGGCTGCGCCCTTGCATCAGCTTATGCAATACGGGCAGGGTGAAACTGGCGGTTTTGCCAGTGCCGGTTTGGGCGATGCCTAGCACATCGCGCCCTGTTAAAATAACTGGAATCGCTTGGGCTTGAATATCGGTTGGGGTTTCATAGCCGACATCTGAAATAGCGCTTAAGATTTCCGGCGCAAGCGCCATATCGCTGAATTTTTTAATACCTGTTTTTTTGCTTTCTGTCATTGGCGGGGAACATAAAGGTTTCCCGCCAATTGTCAAATCAGAACTTTTGGCTGATGGTTAGCGACAAATCGCGCCCTGGTTCAGGCAGAAGGTCTTTAATCGCTGAGGTATGATAGCGAATTTCCTCATCCGTGAGGTTGCGTCCCACCAGAGAAATTGTTGGACCGTCTTCCAATGCGGGTTGCCAGTTAATTGACATATCAAGCCGTGTCCAGCTATTGGTAGGCAGCTCATTGGCGGCGACATCACTTTGCTTGCTTGCATGCCGTACAGATAGCTCGCCGCTTAGGCTCAGCATATTGGCGACAAGCGATAATTCTGTCTGCACTGGCGGGATTGTCGGCAGATTGCCGCCCGCATCAAATGTGCCTTTTTGCCGGCTTATATTTCCTGCCACCCCTAAATCAACGCCCTGAACAGATGGTAACGCCAGATATGCCTCAACTTCCAGTCCTTTAATTTTTGCATCGCTTTGCCGATATTCATGGATATATAATTGGCTTGTCGCATCTTGCACGCCGGTATTATGGGGTGATATGAAATCATCAAAATGATTTTCATAATAGGAAAGGGTGAGGCGTGCCGGACCGCGTTCAATGCGGTAATAGGCCTCAAGCGCCAGCGCTTTTTCTTGGTCAAGTCTTGCATTTCCTCGTTCAAATCTTTGCGCGCCGACATGTGCACCATCAGCATAAAGCTCAATAATGGAAGGGGCGCGGGCGGTGCGCGCAATAGAGCCGCCAATTAATGTGGTTGGCGCGGTTTTATAGCCAAGCCCGAGAGACATATTAAACAGGCCTTCTTCATAATTATTGCGGCTATAACTGACCCGGTCGCCACGGAAGGCGGCTTCGACAATCCATTTATCGCGTTTAAGGCTTTCGAGTAAAAATAATGACATAACATCGCTTTGGGTGGAGGGCAGAAACGCCTCTTGA
This sequence comes from Parvibaculaceae bacterium, assembly GCA_965199285.1. Classification (GTDB taxonomy): domain Bacteria; phylum Pseudomonadota; class Alphaproteobacteria; order RS24; family RS24; genus CBDDGJ01. The sequence continues at coordinate 2,079,106 of OZ240687.1, forward strand.
CCTACGACAGAAAGATCATCAGATTTATAACTTAGCCCAAAAACACCAGACCAAGCCGCCGGATTATTGTGAAAAAACTCGCCCCGCATTTCATAAGACTCATTTTCGAATGTGCTTCCCGCCAAAGCATTCTCAAACTCTTTATGTTCATATTGGGTAAGCGCCCCTGAAAGCAGGATATTATTGCCATTTGTGGCAAGCGGTAAATTATATTGTATATCAGCACGATAGCGCTTCATATCAATATTGACGACGCTATTTTCGGCATGATGCTCTTCCTCTTCTTCGCCCTCATGTTCTTCTTCTTCATGATGCGCATGCTGATGGGCAGGCACGCCAAATTTTGCATCATTAAAACTAAACGCCGTATAGAGATCACCCATCCCTGCTTGCCTGCGATATGATAATTTTGTGCCTTTTTCTAATTTAGCCGTATTGGCGGCACGCCCGGTGATTGTCGCAGGCGCGGCTTCCCCTTCGCTCGCCAGCTGCGCCGCGCTTTCGGAGTGAACCGGAATTTCATAATCCTCACCATCTTGATAATAGAAAGACACGCCATAATTGGCATTGCCAATATCGCGTTGGCCAAAAGCGGCAATATTGGTTTCGCGCGCAACATCATTATAGCCGGCGCGAATATAACCAATATCTATATCGCTATCAGCTTCAGGCGATAAATGCGGGTCAAACACATTCACCACCCCGCCGGTCACGTAAGGACCATAGCGCAATGTTGCTGGCCCTTTGATAATCTCAACCCGATTGCTGGTGGTGATGGAGGCGGCGATAGGGTGATCGGGCGAGGTTACGGCAACATCACCCATGCTCATATTATTTTCCAGCACCACAGCGCGATAATCGCCAACCCCACGAATAATCGGCCTGCCCACCGCACGCCCATAGCTTGCATTATCAACCCCAACCTGTTTGGCAATGGTTTCGCCAATATTGCTATTAATGCTTTGATCGAGCGCCGGGCCTCTAATCACCGCAATGGCTGATACAAGATCAAGCGTTCCGGCTTTAATGGGGGCGCTTTTAACCGTAACTTGGTCAATCTCTTGCGTGTACCCTTGTATGTGAAAACCGCCACAAATTGTACATATTGATACTGTAATTAGCGCTTTATGCTTTATTTGCGTAAGGACATTATGAAAGTTTTTACTGTAAAATAGGTTCGCCATGACATTCCCCCTAGATATGAATAGTTGAATATTTCGCAAATACATGAATCAACTGATTCGCTATTCGTGTCTAGAGGGCAGTGATAAATTATTTATCTTTATATATCTAACCCTTCAGCAAAAGCGGCATTTTCCTGAATGAATTGGAAGCGCAATTCTGGCTTTGTTCCCATCAGATTGCGGACAGATTTCTGAGTGGCAGCGGTTTCAATATCTGGCACTGTAACCCTTAATAACATTCGGGTTTTCGGGTTCATGGTGGTTTCTTTAAGCTGTGCTGGCAGCATTTCGCCTAAGCCTTTGAAGCGGCTAATATCGACTTTGGCATTGGCGCGAAACTCGGTTTCTAGCAATTGGTCACGATGCGCATCATCGCGCGCATAAAATGTCTTACCACCTTGCGTAAGGCGATAAAGAGGCGGAACGGCCAGATAAAGGTGCCGGTTGCGAATCAATGTTGGCATTTGCTCATGGAAGAATGTAATCAATAAAGCCGCAATATGAGCGCCATCCACATCCGCATCGGTCATGATGATGACTTTATCATAGCGCAAGCGGTCTTCATCATAGCTTGCGCCCGTGCCGCAGCCGAGCGCTTGAATAAGGTCGCTGAGCAGCTGATTGCTTTGGATTTTGCTATTGGTGGCGCTTGCGACATTGAGAATTTTGCCCCGCAAAGGCAAAACCGCTTGGCTGGCGCGGTGGCGTGCCTGTTTGGCAGACCCGCCCGCGCTATCGCCCTCAACAATAAAGATTTCTGAACCATCCGCCGCGCCTTGGGTGCAGTCTGCCAGTTTGCCCGGTAGGCGTAGTTTGCGCACCGCAGATTTGCGATTAACCTCGCGTTCTTGCTTACGGCGTAGCCGTTCTTCCGATCGTTCAATGACCCATTGCAGCAGCTTATCAGCATCTTGCGGGCTGCTGGTAAGCCAGTGTTCGAAATGGTCGCGCATCGCGGTTTCGACAATTCGGGTGGCTTCGGGGGTGGCGAGTTTATCTTTGGTTTGCCCTTGAAACTCCGGCTCACGGATAAATACCGAAACCAGCGCCGCGCATGTTCCCATCACATCATCAGCAGTGATTTGGCTGCTTTTCTTTATATTTGTCATATCGCCATAGGCGCGTAGCCCTTTGGTTAGCGCATTGCGGAGGCCTTGCTCATGGGTTCCGCCTTCTGGGGTTGGTACGGTGTTACAATAAGAAGCACGTATCCCGTCCGCTCCGCCGACCCAGCTCACCGCCCATTCGACCGAGCCATGACCGCCTTCTTTTTCAACCTTACCGGCAAAAGGCTGCGGGGTGACCGTGGTGCGCCCACCGATCAGGTCATTGAGATAATCTTTCAACCCATCGGGGAATTTTAGCGTATCGGTTTGGGGAACTTCATCCTTGATGAGGCTTGCATCACAATGCCAGCGAATTTCAACCCCGCCAAATAAATAGGCCTTGGCTTTGGTCATTGCGTAAAGGCGTGCCGGATCGAATTTTACCTTGCCAAAAATCTCTGGATCAGGATGAAAGCGTACCGTTGTGCCGCGCTTGTTTTTCGCCTCGCCAATTTTTTTGAGCTTTCCGCTCGCAATGCCACGCGAAAAAGTTTGCTGGTGGCTGGTTTCGTTGCGAATGACATCAACCGTTAAATCATCGGACAGTGCGTTCACCACAGATACGCCCACCCCATGCAGCCCGCCGGAGGTGTTATAGGCATCGCCACCAAATTTACCGCCCGCATGCAAGGTGGTCATAATAACTTCCAGAGCCGATTTATTTTTGAATTTCGGATGCGGGTCGATAGGAATACCGCGCCCATTATCGCGAATGGTAAGATAATTATCCGGTTCAACATGCACTTCAATGAAACTCGCATGCCCCGCCACCGCCTCATCCATGCTGTTATCGATCACTTCGGCAAATAAATGGTGCATGGCGCGCATATCCGTACCACCAATATACATGCCCGGTCGCCGCCTTACTGGCTCCAGCCCTTCCAGAACCTCAATATCTTTGGCGGTATATACGTCTTTATGACCGGCATTTTTTCCTGACGATTGAGCGCGCGTAAATAAATCATTATCTTTTTGTTTTCGGGCAGCCATTTTTATCTTTCTATTTTGTCCTCTTTACATTTAGCAGCACTTTTGCAAAAACGAAACCAGCTTGCAAAAACTAAACCAATTCGAAGTTAATAGGGAGATATAAAATGATTCAGAAAAGTTTCAAGTTCCCCTGTGGGGTAGAAAGTAAAAATAGAATCTGTAAAGCGGCGATGACGGAAGGGTTGGCATCCGCATCTAATCAGGCAACCGACAAACACGTTGCCCTTTACGGACGTTGGGCGAAAGGTGGCGCCGGCATCTTGCTAACGGGTAACGTGCAGATTGATCATCGCTATTTAGAACGCCCCGGTAATGTGGTGATTGAAGGGGCGCAAAGCAAAGAGCAAATTTCTGCCCTAAAAGCGTGGGCAAAAGCTGGCACCCAGAATGACACCCAATTATGGATGCAAATCAGCCATGCGGGTCGGCAAACGCCGCAAGCGGTCGCGGCAGAGCCGGTAGGGCCATCCCCAACCCAGCTGAAAATGCCAGGTGCGGCCTTTGGTAAACCGCGCGCCTTAACGGTGGAAGAGATTCATGATGTGATTGAACGCTTTGCACATACCGCTAAAATTGCCCGCGAGACGGGGTTTAGTGGGGTTCAAATTCATGGCGCGCATGGTTATCTGATTTCAGAGTTTTTATCCCCCGATGTGAATTTGCGGGAGGATGAATGGGGTGGTTGTTTAGAAAATCGCGCCCGCTTGTTATTAGAAGTGGTGCGGTCTGTTCGCAAAGCGGTGGAGGATGATTTTCCCGTATCGCTGAAACTGAATTCGACAGATTTTCAACGCGGTGGCTTTACCCATCAAGACGCTATTCAAGTTGCCCAATGGCTAAATGATGAAAAGCTCGATTTGCTCGAGGTTTCAGGTGGCACTTATGAGCAACCCAAGCTGGTGGGGCTGGATAATCTATCCATTAATCCCGAAAAAGCGGAAACCCGCCGCGAAAGTACAATTGCCCGCGAGGCTTATTTTCTCGATTATGCGAAGGATATTCGCGGGGTGGCAAAAATGCCGCTTATGGTTACGGGCGGGTTTCGCTCGCTTACCGGTATGAATGCCGCCCTTAGCGCCGATGCCTGCGATATTATTGGGCTGGGGAGACCCTTATGCGCTGACAGTGACGTGGTCAATAAATTGCTGGCGGGTGAGGTCGATGCTACCCCACAATTTGAAAAGAGCCTCCAAATTGGCCCTGGTTGGCTAGGCTTAAATTCGCCGTTTCGGTTTATGGCAGGCTTAAATGGCTGGGGGCAACAAGGCTGGCATTGCTTACAAATTTTACGGATGGGGGCAGGGCTTGAACCAGACCATAAGCTCGGCACATTTGCGGCGGCCATGAAATATGCCAAAAATGAAGCGCAAGCGGCAAAAGCCTATCACGCCCATTGGCAAGGTGAGTAGACATTAAATATTTAAGTTCTGCTTGAAAGCGGGCAGGCGATTTGCTAAAGCCATCAGCTATAAATTGTGCGGCCGTGGCGGAATTGGTAGACGCGCAGCGTTGAGGTCGCTGTGGGATAAAACCCGTGGAAGTTCAAGTCTTCTCGGCCGCACCATATATTCTCCTTGTTCATCTTTATTCTTTATTTTCACCATTTTTTCCTCCCAAATGTGCATAAGGGGTTTGCATATCGCTTAAAACCTCATTAAAGTAATAAGTTATAAAATACAACTTATGGGGGAGTTTCGATGACTAGGGGGTTTTATACATTGCCGTTTGGCTTGGCGACACCATTGCAGGTTTTTAATCTCAAAAATAAGGATGGTGAGTATCTTAGCCTTGTTAGTGATTACGGTCCTGCTATTAATAAAAAAGTCGAGAAGTATGAAAGATTTCTTTTAACCTGTTTGAATGATGGAACAATTGCGGTAAAGAATGCGGATGGTCGTTACCTAGGGTTTACCGAAGCCAGTGTATGGGTTGGCAGTCAATATATCGGTGATCATTTTATAGACGAATATGAAAGACTTACCATTATTAATAATGGTGATGGGTCTATTTCCTTACGTAATAAGGAGATGCGACACCTTGGGTTTAAGGGCAATGAAATATGGGGGGGAGCTGAAACTATAGGGGGGTATGAGAAATTTTATCTTGCATCGCTTATACCAACCCTATCGAATAAGGATGATCGTTATTTCGGTTTTAATTTTGAAAAAGTGTGGGGTGATGCCACCCAGCCTGGAAGATATGAGTATTTTTTCATTATTGGCAATTCCGATGGCACAATTTCTTTTATGAATGCGGATAATAATTACCTAAACGTTGAAGGTAGCACTGTTTCAGGCGGTGAAACGCGAATTGGCGCTTGTGAAAAATTTAAGCTTATTAATAATAATGATGGCAGCATTACATTGCAAAATAAGGATGGTAAATATTTTGGCTTTAACCGTGATGGTGTATGGGGCAATGAGACCAGAAAGGGCGGCTATGAAAGATTGCGGCTTAACCAGGGGCTTGTTTCTTTAGCCAATAAAGACAAAAACTTCCTCGCTTTTAACTCGCTTACCGTCACCGATAAGCATTTGAAAATAGGTGCTTATGAACGGTTTTTACCGACCTATAATTCTGATGCTACGATCGCCTTAGCCAATAAGGATGGAAATTATTTTGGTTTCAAAAAGGGGAACGATCCAGAATTATGGGGGAGCGCTACCTATGTTGGCGATTATGAAAAATTATCGCCGATTAATAATGGCGATGGCACGATCGCCTTAGCCAATAAGGATAAGAATTATTTCGGTTTCAAAAAGGGGCACGACCCGGAAATATGGGGCAGTGCTGAGCATGTTGGCGCTTATGAAAAGCTGCATACAAAATATTCATACCCCGTAAAAGACCTTGCTGTTTGTTTGCATGATGCGAATAAGCGGGTGGTTATTCCCAATCATAAAGCCTATCAGTTTGGTAAGGGTGATTTCACGGTTGAGGCCTGGGTGTGTGGGTTTAATAGCGATACGCGCGGCCCTTGCGCGCATCTTATTACGAAGGGTACGGGTAATGATACGGGATTTGAGATTTGGTATGAAGATGATAAGCTCGCATTTTTTCTGCATGCAAATAAGGGTGAATCCAAACAATGGGTGGAAACAAAATCACTGAAGATTGGTGATGGTTTATGGCATCATATTGCCTGTGTGCGCCGGGGGGGAGAGCTGTCACTATATATGGATGGGCATAGGCTTGCGGTTGATGCTCATAAAATCGGCCTCAAAGATGATGAGACGATTGCGATAAATTCTGATGCAGACCTTATTTTTGGTGCGCCTAAAGCTGATGGCAGTAAAGTCAATCATCATATTGATTTATCGCAAGTAAAGCTCTGGTCGGAGGCACGGGATATTCAATCCATTTTAGCGTCTATGCATTATGAAATGAAGGCGCAATTCTCCCCGCAAAGCTTGATTGGGCAGTGGAACTTTAATAATAAAGCCATTGCCAAAGATAGCTCGCGGACGGCTAATCACGGCGCTTATGAAGGCAATCCTGAAATTATTGAAACCGATATACAATTTACGACACCCAAGCCGCATCTCGCTGTGCAAACTCAATATATGCAGGATTATACGCCAAAGGGAAACAGCTTTAATGATAATGGTTTTGAGGAGAAAAATACATTCCGCACAATTGTATCTGCGATTGATTATGATGGGCAGTTTTACCATGATAAAGACAAGGCATCATGTGAAATTCATATTTGGTGCGATGAAGAAATTGACGCGCTGGTAAATGGTAAACCTGCCCGCTTGCCGCGCGTTAGTATAGACAATGCGCCCTATAAGGCCGAAACAAATGCGAATGGGCAGATATCGATTGTCTTGCCAGCAGATGCCCATTTTACAGCGCCAGATTTATCGCTGCGCGCCGGTTTTATGGAGGATATAGAGCTGGTGAAAGTAAGCCCCGACCGGCATTTACATTATAAAATGGCGACTGTGACCGGTAAGCAGCTAAAAGGCGAGCATGACCCGGATGCAAAAATTCCGGATTTAACCCGCGATAAACCAACCCTTTTGAAGGGAGAGAATCAGAAACATGCCGATACAGTCGCCAAGCTGGTACGAAATATGATGGCGGTTTCGGCAGAACATCAGAATTTTTCCAAAAACCCGGCCGAAGATATTGCCGCAAATGGGCTTGATGCCGATTATCTTAAAAATAGCACGCTGGAAAATGCCTATACGACTCCAAGAGGGTTTACCGCCCATAATGATATGACCCGCATTCATTGCCATCATGGGCAGGAAGCCCCCGTTAAAGTCCCGAATGCGGAGGCGATGGAAACACCACATTTTGAGGTTGATTTTGAAACTGGCACAACCAGAAACTTATCGGCGGCGGAGGTTGCCTCTTATTGCGCGTCCCTCTCTTCCATTGAGGCGGCGTGCCTGATGACAAAGTTCCAGCAAAATCTTATGGGCGATAGCCATCATCCCGAGGTGACGATCAGCCTGGACGATTATCAAGCCCTGTATAAGCATACGCTATCTTCTTTTCATGCCGATGAAGAATTATTGGGGAGCTTTTGGGATTGGATTAAAAAAGCAGCAAAAGTGGTGGCAAAAACAGTCATAAAAGTGATCGAAGGAATTGGGAAAGTGATCAAGACGGTGGTGCTAACCATTGTTGATGCGGCCGGAGATGCGATGGCTTTTGCTATTCATACAATCCAAGATGCCATTGATAAGGTTGTCGATATTTTCAAGAAAGTTAAGATCCTGATCGGTGATGCTTTGAAGTTTTTCACCTCCCTATTTAATTGGGATGATATTCTTACCGTCCATGAGGCGATGTATAATTATGTCGATAAAGGCTTTGATAAAATGGCTGATAATGTCGGCTTTGCACGCGAAAAAGTGCATGATTTTTTAAATGGTATTGAGCAGAAATTTACCCAGCATTATGATGATGCAAAGCGCCAATATGGTGATAAGCATATTGGCAATGATCATAACCCAATGCCTGCACGTGAAGGTGTGCAGGCGGGGTGGGTGAAAAATACAATCGCCGAACATCATAACAAAATCAAATTTTCCCAAACGCCAACATTTGAGGATATTATTACTGATATACTAAATTCATTGAAAGAGGATGCACGGATTGGGAAGGATATTTTTGATAAATTTACAAACCTTTTTACCAAATATGGGAATAGCTTTGATTCCTTCAATTTTGGTGACTTGCTTGAATTTATCAAAAGCGTTCTTGCCGATGTTGTTCGCATTGTCAATAATACTGTTACAACTCTGCTGGCTATCATCGAAAAAATTATTCGCATAATTAAAAACCTCCTGACAAAGCATATTGATATTCCGATCATCACCTGGCTTTATGAAACGGTGATTACAAAAGGGCGGTCAAAATTATCGGTTCTTGATTTTTTATGTTTGGGAGCCGCTATCCCGGCAACCATAACAGCAAAATTATTGCTGGGCAGGTCTTCTTTTTCTGACGAAGAAAAAGTGGTTTTCGGTAAGTTAAAAACCCTTAAAAAAGAAGATATGTTCTGGTTTGATCCTAATAGAAGAACAGCCATTGAGGTGTCTGATTTCACTAAAAGGCAGCTCAATCTGGTCTCCTGGGTATTAGGTCTTGCTACAGCTGGTTTTTTAGGGTGTCGTTTTATTTTTCAAGGGATAGTGGATGCTTTCAGCATAAGCGAGGTTCCGGGTTTTGGATGGGGAATCTCTACATTAGCGACGCTTAGTAGCTTTTCTTTGCTTTTTATGCAAGTAACGAGTTTCCCGTTAGGGTTTGCTATTACAGATCTTGATCTTTGGGTAAATGATGTTGTGTTTTGGTTGCTTCGCTTTATTTTTGTCATTTTTGGTTTTGTTATGGCTTTTGCGTCTGTTTCAGAAGCAGCCAAGAAGGCCGTAAGCCCTATAGTGCTGCCAATAGTATCTGTTTGTGGTGTTGTATCAGTAGCTATGTCGATTGGCCTTGGCACTTGGGGGATGATAAAGGCCAAAGATGAGGCTGCCCGATTAAATTGGGGTTTGAAAGGTACGCAACTTGCTATTGCGTCCGTTGCGCCATTGCTTCAGCCGGTAAAATTGATAAAAAATGTACCTCCCACCCCCCTAGTGGCAGTTAAAGCTATTTGTGTGAAAGTTATTATTTTTTCGCCACTTATTGTGGGGGCAGTTCTCGTGAGTCGATTATGTTCAGGTTACGATAAAGCCTTTGACGGGAGTTAGCTTATCGAATCTCATCCCGCGCGGGCATTTAGTTATGTTGTAAGCGCCATTATGGGGTATAAGCGCTCGCATGTCTTATGACGCTTAACGCTTGAGGGGGGGGGGATTATCTCCCCGGCTTTGCTTGCGGTCTGATACGCGTTTCGTCATAAATAATTCTGATAGCCGAAAATATAGGTTCCAAACTTGTACGCATATCGTTAATATCTGGTTTTCAATCTGGGGCTAAGATTTATGGCACATTATAAAAAATATTCTGCGGATGATTTATCGCTCGATAAATATAGCTATTTGGATTCCTTTGAAGGCATCCAAACCACGCCGCTAGATACACCCCCACCGACATTATCTGAACGCGCGCGGGCATTATTTCCCGGCCTTGCAACCGCTTTGCTGATTGCCCTGGCGGCGCAATTTCTGTCGCTTCATTACACTGTGCCGGTTATATTTTTTGCCTTGCTATTGGGAATGTCACTCAATTTTTTGGGGGAAGAGGAGAAGACGCAAGCGGGGCTGGATTTCGCGGCGCGGCAGATTTTGCGCATCGGGATTGCGCTATTGGGCGCGCGCATTACGGTTGAGCAAATCACCGGGCTTGGTGTTTCTAATGTCATCATGATGATCGGGCTGGTGTTTATGATTATTTTCGCCGGCTATATTTTTGCGCGGGGTTTGGGCTTATCGCGCGAGCAAGGCTTTTTGAGCGGCGGTGCGGTGGCGATTTGCGGCGCTTCGGCAGCGCTCGCCGTGGCGGCAATTTTGCCTAAGTCAGACAGCCTTGAGCGCAATACGATTTTCACCATTGTATCGGTGACGATTTTATCAACTCTGGCAATGATTTTCTACCCCATCGTCACCCATATGCTCGGGCTTACTGATTTGCAGGCGGGCTTGTTTTTGGGCGGCTCAATTCATGATCTGGCGCAAGTGCTTGGTGCTGGGTTTTCGGTAAGTCCGCAAGCCGGCGAAACCGCAACGATTGTGAAATTATTGCGCGTCGCGATGCTGTTCCCGGCGATTGTGGTGATTGGTCTGGTTTTGCATATGTCACGTGGCGATAAGCGGGCGGGTAAGCTCACAATCATTCCCCCATTTTTGCTGGTATTTTTAGCGTTTATCGGCCTTAATGCGCTGGACATCATCCCGGCTTGGGCGGCGCACTTATTATCGGAAATAAGCCAATGGTGCATTATTATTGCGATTGCCGCACTTGGTACCAAAACCTCCTTTAAAGTTCTGACGCTGGTCGGGTGGCGACCGCTTGTTTTAGTAAGTCTGGAGACGGTGCTGATGGCAGGGTTGCTTCTTGCATGGATTTTATATGGATAAAAAATGACAGATAAAACAACTCAAACCCTTTCTGACCAAAAATCTTTCTGGCAAGCCGCACAAACCGCGTCGGATCAGTTTACCATCACCGCGCCACCCATTGCTTGTGTGGGGCCAGATACGCATCAATTTTTCATGGGCGGGGTGGGGATGGCAAGCCTTATTGACGCGCTTGAGCGGCGTTTTGATAAACCGCTTTTATGGGCAACCACCCATTTTCTGAACCATGCCATGCTGGGTGATACGCTTCATATTGAAACCGAACAAGTAAGCGGCGGGCGCAGCGTGGTACAGGCAATGGCGGTGATGCAGCGCGGCGATACGGTGATTCAGCGTCTGGTGGCGGCACTTGGAAAACGCGATGGCGAACCAGATCGACAATTTGCGCAAATGCCAAATGTCGCGCCGCCTGCCGAATGCCCACTAAAGGTAGATGATGCATTTGCCCAAGCCAGCAATTTGCTGGCACAGTTTGAACGTCGCACCGCATATGAAGATAATAAAGCAGGGGTTGAACATATGTGGATTCGTTGTAAATTTCCGGGCAAATTCACCGCGCCGATTGATGCGGCGCTGTTGGCGCTTATTTCAGACTTTTTCTTGGGCGCGCATGAGCGTAGCCGTGGCGGAACCAGTCTTGATAATACATTTCGTTTATGCGCGATAAAACAAACAGAATGGATATTATGCACCACGCAGATTGCCAGTTTCACCAATGGAGCCATGCAGGGGACGCAATATCAATTTGCTGAGGATGGCACATTATTGTCACTGTCAAGCCAAACAGGCCTGTTGCCGCATAGATCTAATCAATAAAAGGATATAAAATGAAGCAATTATTACCCCGCGCGTTTCTCTTACTTTGCCTCACACCATTTTTGCTTATGGGGTGTGGATCTGTTTCGACCGAGGTAAATATCAAAGCCCCTATTGAGACGGTTTGGAAAATTATTTCTGCATCCGAAACATATCCCGACTGGAATCCTGTTTTGGTAAAGGTGCAAGGGCAATATGCAGCTGATGCGGAGATGCAAAACACGGTTGCAATGCCACCAAATGGTGACATTGTTGACATGCAATCGCGGGTGGTACAGCTCGACGCGCCTTAAAAATTAATTGAACAAGGGGGCACATTTGGTGTGATGCGTTTCCGGCATTATTGGGAATTATATGAAGATGGTGAAAATACCCGTCTTGTCCAGCGAGAGGAATATCGCGGCATTGGCGTTTTGTTCTGGGATTATACGCAAATGAAGGCGGCTTACCAGAAATCCAACCTCGCACTTAAAAATTATATTGAAGCCGATTAACGCAATAATTAACGTAAGGATGGATTATTATTGACCAGATAATGCCATTTTTGGGCGGCGGCATTATGACCCTGATCTGCTGCCATGCGCAACCATTGCACCGCTTGCTGCTGATTTTCATAATCATCATAGCGGCCATAAATAATGCCTAGTGCAAATTGCGCATCGGCATTTCCCTGTTCGGCCGCGCGCGAAAACCAGTTTCGGGAAGCTATTTCATCTTTTGTGCCCCCATCACCATTGCGCAACATTAAGGCTAGATTATATTGTGCAGGGGCATAACCACCCTCGGCAGAAATTTCATACCATTTTCGTGCTTCTTGCGTGTTTATATCAACGCCTTGCCCGAGCCGGAAAATATTGCCCATATAATATTGCGATTCCAAGTGCCCTTGCTTGGCTGCAGCAAAAAATAATTCGACAGAATGCGTATAATTTTGGGGGATGATTTCGCCTTCATAGAAAAATGTCCCTAATCTAAATTGTGCCCTCTTATCGCCCGCTTTAGCTTGTTCTAATAAGTCTTGCAGATAAGCCGTCCGCTCCTCCCGCCCTTCCGGGATTGGTTGCGCTTCGAGAGTTTGCGATCTGTCTGGAATTGTGGGCTGCTGGGGTGCTAGCGGCTGTCGGGATATGGGCGTTGGTAAAGGCCTAAACATAGATGGTGTTGATTCAGAGGTTTCCGCATCATATGGAAGCGATGGATTATATACCGGAAGCGGCGCGCTAGATTGTTGCTGTTGGCGTTGTTGTAACCTTTTTTATAACCTGGCGGGCGTACTGTAACCTTACCACTTTTTATAGTATTTAGATCGATTTTGCCTTCCGACACGCTAGTTGAAAATTGCGCCGCCGCATTTTCAGTTAAAAAAACCGCAAGGGATACACTTAGAAGCGATATAGTCATAATAGACACATTCATAAGTGGTCTGAACTACATAAAGCGCCTACTGCCTTCTTTCACAATTCTTAGTACAAATTTATTTCCTTCTACCACCCTACAACCCCTCTTCGTTAAATATATAATTATTAAAATAAGTAATTATCAAGTATATAATTCCTAATTCATGGCGTATAACATAAATATTTACTTATTTACATAAAGATGTGAAAAAATCATCCACATCATCCATAAACTGGTTGCGGATTGGATCTGTTTCCATCAATAGTTCATGATAGGCAGGAGTATAGCGCTTATGCTGCGTGTGAGGCAGTTTTTGGATAATATTTTCGGTTGCCTGATTGCTCACCAATAAATCATCGGACGCTGTGCCGATAAAATAGGGGGTTTTGATATGCGCCAGAGATTGCTTTTGCGTATGGGCAAGGGTTTTGAGGATTTGTACAAGCCAGCGCAAAGACGGGCGGTGAAAGTGAAAATGGTCATTTAGAGCCACAAGGTTTTGTAACCTTTGCCAACGGGTTTCATCCAATGTGATACGGTTAATGCTGGTAAGGTCGGCGCTTGGTGGGTCAAAAATATTCCAGCGATCCCCCTTATCCGCCGTTGCTTGCAAAATTTGGTAATAAGCGAATAAAAATAATTTTGCAGGCGGCGGCAGTTTTATGCCCAAACCATAAAAAGGCGCGCTTTGGGCAATGCCGGTAAAGCCCCTATTATAATGGCTTTGATAACGGGTGGTGATAAGCCCGCCCATAGAATGTGCCAGCACCACATGCGGCAGCCTATCATGCGGTTTGATAAGCTGCTGATAGGCGGCATCCATATCAAGCAGAAAATCATCAAAGCGAATAATATTAGCGCGTTTAAGCTCGCGCGATAATTTGTCAGATAGCCCTTGCCCCCGCCATTCGATAATGCCGATATGATAATTGCGGGCGGTGAAATTATCGATCACCTCAAAATATTTTTCCAAAAACTCATTATAGCCGGTAAGCAGCAACATCACCGCCTTCGGCTTTTTGGCTGGAAAAAAACCTGCCCGCAAGCGCAAGCCATCGGCTGCTTTTATATAGCCCACCTCTCCAGCGGGGGCGGGGTTCGCATCGGTCGTAAAAATAGGTGCTGTTTCAGTGAAATTCATAATTGCGTTTTTTTACTGCTTCTGTAAACTATCTGTCAAGTTAGGAATAAGGGGAGGGCAGTTTATGGTCACACCATCTGCACAAAATAAGCAATGGTCATCCTATGCAGGTTTTATTTTGGCTTGTATCGGAGCAGCGGTTGGGTTGGGGAATGTCTGGAAATTTCCTTATATGGTCGGAACAAATGGTGGCTCGGCATTCGTGCTGATTTATCTGATGACGATTTTTGCAATCGCCATTCCCATTGCGGCGGCAGAATTGCTATTGGGACGGATGGGGCAGGCGGGTTCTATCGCTAGTCTTCGCAATCTGGTCGGGAAAGATAAGCCCCAATTACGTGCGTTTGCGATTTTACCTGGTGGTGTCGGGGTGCTGGCTTCTTATGTGCTGCTTAGTTTTTATGCGGTGATCGCTGGCTGGGTGATGGCTTATATTTTATTTGCTGTAAATGGAACTCTGGTCGGTGTTGATGCGGATGGGTCGGCGGCAGTCTTTAACCTGGTGCTCGGTAATGCTGAAATGATGATAGTATTTCAGTTTCTGTTTCTGGCGTTTATCGCTCTTATTCTCTATCGCGGGATTGGCGGTGGGTTGGAAAAAGCCAATCTGTTTTTAATGCCTGCCTTATTCATCATGCTTATTCTGATTGCTGTTTATGGGGTGATTGGCGGCGATGCAAAAGCGTCTCTCACCTATTTGTTCACCCCTGACTTTGGCAAAATAAATGCGCAAACTATATTGGCGGCCGTAGGCCAAGGGTTTTTCTCGGTCGGGGTCGGGGCAGCGATGCTAATCACTTATGGCGCATTTATGGATCGTGAGATTAATATTGGTTATGCGGCAATTACGATTGGTTTGGCTGATACGTTGATCGCATGTCTTGCTGGCTTTGGCATTTTTGCGATTGTGTTTGGACAGGGGCTTGACCCGGCTGGCGGACCAGGGCTTATCTTCACCACTTTGCCGATTGCGTTTGCGCAATTATCCGGTGGTATGATATTGGCTTTTATATTTTTCACGCTCGTTTTTTTCGCAGCCCTTACCTCTGGTTTAGCATTGGCGGAGGTGGTTATCTCGGCCTTGGAAACCAGCTTTGGCGTACACCGCACGACGGCCATTCTTTTGACTTTGGGGAGCTGCTTTGTGATTGGTCTGGCGACAGTGTTCTCTTTTAATCATTGGGCAGAGGTTAAAGTTTTCGGCAAAACCCTGTTTGATGCGAAAGATTATCTAGCCGCAAATATTCTGATGCCGCTTAGCGGTCTCTTGGTGATTTTATTCGCCTGCTGGGCTTTGCCGGTTGAAAAAATACGGGCATCATTTGGTGGATCAGCTATTATGTTTACGAGCTGGCTTTGGTTGGGGCGGATCATATCTCCGCTTGGAATTATATGGGTATTTTGGGAGAATTTATAATGACAAGTTTACAAGCAAAATTTTATAATTGGTTTTTACGCCGCAATGTTCGAAATGAAGCCCCGCTGAAGTCTTTTGAAGCCTCACGGGCGCGGATGGAAGCGCAGGTGAGATTAATCACGCCGATTAAAAGCCGCTTGATGAATTTTGACCATCACCTGCTCAATGGGCAAAAAGGGGTTTGGGTTGGTAAGGCGTCAGCGCCTTATGTCTTATTATATTTGCATGGCGGTGGGTATACGCAAGGTAGTGTCCGTACCCATGCAATTATGGTGGATTATCTTGCCAAACGGGCAAGCGTGCGCGCCTTTGTGTTGGAATATCGGCTCGCGCCTGAGCATCCGTTTCCGGCGGCGATTGAAGATGCACAAGCCGCGTTTGATGGCCTATGTGAAACTTATGCGCCTGAAAATATCTTTGTTGCGGGAGATAGCGCTGGCGGTGGCTTATCGCTGGCACTTATGTTGCATTTGAAGCAGCAAGGCAAAGCTCTGCCGGGCGGATTGGCGCTCTTTTCACCTTGGACTGATCTCACCGCAAGTGGCAATTCGGTGACAGAACGGGAAGCGCGTGATCCGATGATCACAGGAAAAGAGCTAACACATCATGCCCAACATTATCTGGGCAAAGAAAAAGCTGATCATCCGCTTATCTCGCCCTTATTTGGCGATTATGCTGGCGCGCCGCCCATGCTTATTCAGATTGGTTCGGAAGAAGTTTTATATGATGATTCAACCCGTCTCGCCACGCGCGCGCAAGAAGCTGGTGTAAAGGTTGAATTACAAGTGTGGGAGGGGATGCCGCATGTCCACCAGATTGCTTTGTTCCTGCCGGAAGCGAAACGCGCCTTACGCGATACAGCAAAATTCTTCACGTCTTTGAAGAGGTGATAGGGAGGCGCCCTATATTATATTTGTGTTGTGCGCTTTAAAAGAGACCGATATCAAAATTATAGCTAAACTCGAATCTTAAGACAGGGCGGGTATTATCGCTGCTCTGTATGGGGGTTTCGATAGGCTTGGTGGTCGGAAAGGCCAGCAGCGTGTTGAAATATACACCACTATCATTATAGACGCGGATTCCGCCACCGGCCGAGGCCGCAGACATTGTGTTCGCAGAATCAAGACCTTCATTCCAAACCTTGCCAATATCATAAAAAAGGAAAGGGTTAATGCGATTATTATAGATAGAGTTGAGCCCTGAATAAGTGAGTTCTAAAGAGGCCGTAATTCCATGGTCGCCAGAAATCTCATAAGAATCATAAGCGCGGCCAAAGCGCGCGCCGCCATACCCAAATTCTTCAGAAGAAAATAGCGAACGCGATGCCCATTGCCCGGAAAGGCTGGTTGTAAGCGCAAAGTCAGCGCCGAAGAAATCGCGGCGGTTATAATAGGCCTCCAGCTTAGCGAAATCGGGGCTAGCATCGGCGCGTGAAATGTTGCTGTCGCCCTGTTTGCTGGCATTCATTATCTTAAGGCCATGTGAGGCTGTTAGCGAGATAAAATTCACCCCTTGCAATGGATCTATAAACTCATAATTTGTCTCAAGACGCAAAGCGCGCACCTTATCTTGCGAGAATAGCTGATTAAATATAGTCGATTTGTTATCGAGACTATCTAGCCGGGCAGAAAGGGTCAGAGATTCATCCCGTTGGTAGATGGGTTGCCATCTTATCCCTAGCCCGCCGGAAAAACTTTCGCTTTTAATATTGCGTACCTTAAGGGTATGACCTGGTTCGGATTTAACATCCGAAATCCGAAAATCTATTTCACTAGAGGGGGTTATCTGGATATTATGACTAAGGCTCCCCAGCGCCAATTCTTCACTATTGGGAGATGATGTTTGCGCCGAAATGGCAGTTTGTTGATAGTCGAAGAAAGAATGCGAGACAGTAAATGTCGTTCTATATGGACCGTTAAAGCGCGATCCATAATTATTTGTAGACAGGCGTACGCGCGATGATGATAATTCAGATCGCTCAAGTTTCAGGGTTACGGCGCCCTCTCTTGCAAAATCTGGTTGTGCTAATGTGGCGCTAAAATCGACATTATACAAAGCATTGAGCTTTAAAAGCTGTGATTCGAGGTGCTGGATATTAGCTGGCTGTTGCGACAAAATATCGGATAGTATTGTCTGCACAAGGCGATCCGTTTCAATTTCCTCTGTAATATCAATTGAGGCGATATAGCCTTCAATGACCATAATGCGAACATCACCTGTCTTTATGGCTTGTGCAGGCACAAGCGCGCGGGAGAGAAAATATCCCTTATCTCTGTAATGCTTGGTAATGGCGGTTGCGATCTCCCACAATAAAGAGGCCGGTACGCTTTGCCCGGTTTTGTTTTGATATAGAGGGGCAAATTGCGCCTTGTCAAAAACATTCATACCCTCAAATGTGACGGAGTTGAGAACAAAAAATATATCATCGGCTTCTTTTGGCGCTTCTGGTTTGATTTTTTGGGTAAGCTTTACCTTTGGTTTGGTTCTACGCTCCTGCTCTTTTTGGCGTGCGGCTTGCTCATTCTGGATACGCCCTGAATCGACAGCCGCCGGAAGCTCCTGCGCATAGACAGAATCAGCCATCATGACGCAAATAAGTAATAAAAACCCAGCATATTTTGGTGAAATCCGAATTATAATAGCGCTCCCATTTTTTACATATCCCCTTTTCGCGATAATAAATCTAGGAATGTAAAATCCTATGTAAATATTTACATGTAAATAGATGTATTTGCAACCCACTCTTAATTTTAATACTTCTAACAGGTTGTTGAAAAACTGTTGCTTGTAATTGATTTTTATGATTCCGTTATATTCTCAGTAATGGAGGGTTTAATGCGCGGAACAGACGAAGATAGCGGTCAATTATTTTCTTACATCGACATAGAAGAACGGATTTCCAAGACCCATCCTTTGAGGGTTATCCGTGAACTTCTTAATCAAACGCTTGGGCTTATGAATGAGGAATTTTCCGTAGCCTATTCGGGAACAGGCCGTCCTTCCATTGCGCCTGAGCGGCTTATTCGGGCGCTTATTTTGCAAGCTCTTTATAGCGTTCGTTCGGAACGTCATTTGGTCGAACAGATTGAGTATAATTTCCTGTTTCGCTGGTTTGTAGGCTTAAACTCGGATGAGAAGGTTTGGAGTGCCTCAAGCTTTTCTAAGAACCGTGAGCGACTGTTATCACACGATATAGCGCCACGCTTGCTCACAAAGCTCTTATCGATGGCGCGTATTCGTCCGTTATTATCAGAAGATCATTAGAATGACACGCATCGGTCGACTACGAACCTTGATTGCAGATTATATAAAAAGGGTGCAGGCCAATCAGCCCGACTTTGTTATATGGGGTATGTGATGATGGAGAATAAACACGGTCTGGCAGTAAGTGCGGCGCTTACCCATGTGAACGGCACAGCGGAACGAGAAGCCACGTTATTGGGGGCGGATAAGGCCTATGATGCATGGGCGTTCAAAGATGCCTTAAAGGCGCGTGGTATTATCCCACATATAGCGCGTAGAACGGATAAGACATGGGATGGGCTAACGGTTTCCGAACCGGCAGGCTATCTCATATCCTTACGTTGTTGCAAACGCATTGAGGAAATATTTAGTTGGACAAAAACAATCGCCGGACAAGCCAAGACGAAGTTTCGAGGAAGAAAGCGGGTTGAGGCTTCTTTCAACCTAGCAATTATCGCCTGCAATCTGGTGAGGCTTCCCAAACTTCTAGATGGAGCAACCCCATGAACCCGGACATCTATGATATCTATTATACGCTATGGGTGGTGAGGCCGTATGTATGAACACTCGGATTAGCTATGGATGACAGTAATAAAACTTCGGAATAGCTGAACACACGCATATATACGGCGTCGATAACACATATTGCGAAGCTCACAAATTATCAGTTCTTCAGCAGCCTGCTAAATACTTTATTATATAGTAATTAATTACTATATAATAAAATTTTTCCTTAAGATATGACATCTCATTCTTGGCATAAATTTATCCCCTTTTTGTACTAAAAGGCAAATATATCAAAGATTTTTGATAAAATGCCATAAAAATGACACATTCCTGTTTTGTACTTATGTCATAACATGTTATCATATTGGCGATTCCGTATATTATCTGTATTAGATAATGTAAATTATATTTCGTATATTATATATTATATTAGTGCAAGTTGTGGTATAATTGATTCGAATCACTTTGAGTGGGGGTTCAAGAGGCAACAATGAATGATTTGTTTTTAACTGCTATTATCCGCGTGTGCCTTTCAGTGCTCTTGGTGATGAACACATCGGGTGTTGTCTATGCAAATCCCCAAGGTGGGCAGGTCATGGGCGGCTCTGCCACCATTGCGGCGGTGGGTAAAAGGCTTGATGTCACTCAGCATAGCGACCGGGCGGTGATTGATTGGCGTAGCTTTGATATTGCGGTTGACGAGCATACGCAATTTCATCAGCCGGGTGCGGATGCGATTGCGCTGAACCGTGTGAATAGTCTTAACCCCTCTCATATTGCTGGGCAGCTTAGCGCCAATGGCAATATTGTTCTGATTAACCCCAATGGTGTGTTTTTTGACGGCAGCAGCCGGGTTGATGTGAACGGGATCATCGCGGCCACTGCTAATATTAATCCACAAGATTTTATGGCCGGCTCGAATCGTTTCGATATAACGGGCAATCCCGACTCGGTGATTATTAATAATGGCCTAATTACAGCGAAGGAGGCTGGCCTTGTTGGTCTTGTTGCCCCCTCCGTCGTCAATAATGGGATCATTTATGCCAAGCTAGGGCGGGTTCACCTGGCCTCTGGCGATGCGATGACGGTGGATTTCCATAATGATGATCTTTTGCAAGTGGCGGTGCATGATGAAGCTGTGAAATCACAGCTTATTAGCAATAATGGGATTTTGTCTGCTGATGGCGGCACGGTTGCGATGACGGCGGCGGCTGCAACCGACACGATTAATGCGCTGATTATGGCAGGCGGGGTGATTGAAGCCAATAGCGTGGCGCGCGGCCAAAATGGCGCGATTATCATTGGCGCTGACGGTTCCAACAAAACGGGTAAGGATGGTGATAGCTATGTTGCGGTTACAGGCATTCTCGATGCCTCTGGTCGAGATGTAGGTCAGCAAGGTGGGGTGATTGAAGTTTTAGGCGATCATATCGCGGTTGCTGATAATGCGCTTATTGATGCCCGCGGTCATAGTTCTGTAGGCCATAGTTCATTGAATTCTCAAGCAGCGGGTGTGCAGGATATATGGGCGCAAGCTGTGAAGTGGCTGGATGGGGGCAGTGCCACCCTGCGGGCGGATCGCAGTGTCGATAATGGGGTGCGCAGTGAGGAAGAGTTTTTAGCCCATGCAAACCGCGCGGGTGGTTCGATTAAGATTGGTGGTGATTATCTAGGCAAGGGCGAGACGCAAACGGCGAAGACAGTGAATGTTGAAGCTGGTGCGGTTATTTTGAATGATGCGCTTGAGGTCGGTGATGGTGGTCGGACGATTATTTGGTCTGATGATACGACGGAGTATGCGGGGACGACGCTTTCACGTGGTGGTGTATCTGGTGGTCATGGTGGTTTCCTTGAGACTTCGGGTAAGATTAGGTTGAGAGCGGAAGGTGTTGGTAATCTTAGTCATCGCGCCTCTGGCTATCGTAAGGGGACATATTTACTTGACCCAAACACGATTACCATTCGAGGTAATTTTAATCCGGGTTCGGTATCTAACAATGTGCTATGGCTTGATGCAGCTGATCAGACGCGGATAGAATTAACCTATTCGGCTGATGGTTTGAGTGGGGCGTCGGCGAGTGGTACAAGCGGCAGTACGACGATTACGACTTCGGCGGATATTTCTACCGCTCTTGCGGTTGGTTCACGTATTCGTCTTGGTGCGTCGGGTTCTGCGGCAACGGCAGATACTGTTGGTGCTGATACTTATATTATCACGGCGATTAGTGGTACGACGGTGACTGTTTCATCGGCACTTACGCAGGATTATTCGGCAGGCACGGTGATTCATCGCGGTCTGGTGAGTTCGTGGTCTGATGGATCGGGGAGTGGGAATAATGCGACCCAGACAGTGGCTGCGAATAGGCCACTTTATGTTGAGACGAATGGTCGAGGGTCTCTTCGGTTTAATGGTACAAACACTTTTCTTGATTTGGGAACGGATCAGAGCCTGAATATTTTTACTGGAAGTCACTCTTCGGTTACGGCGGCTAGCTGGACACAGACCACAGGTAATGCGCGGGCGATTCTAAACATTGGTGAATTTGCGACAAACGCAGATGTATTTGGATTCAATAATACAGGTTTGATTACAACGGGGTATTCTACCCCCCATCAGGATAAGTTTGGCTATCAATATTCACAGAATAGTGCCGGCCCTGTTTGGGATTATTCGATTGGTAATAATCTTAATGATGGTTCGCCACAAGGGTTTACGGCTGTTGCTGATGATTCTGGTAATGCTGAGTATCATGTTGATGGTGAAAGCGCTACGAGTGTTGGTCGCGGCGGAGCCGGTGCCGCGCGGGGGAATTATATTGGGCGTGGGTATCATGGTAATTTCGATGGTGATGTAAGCGGTATTGTTTTATATAGTGATGCGATTTCTGATGATGACCGCCAGCTTATTGAGCAATATCAATCTGCACAATGGGGGGTTACGCCAACCGGACCAGGCACTGGTAATACTGAGGCAGAACGGGCGATGGCTTCGGATGGGTATAGTACGTTTACAGTCGATTATCTTGAGAGTTTATCTACTACTGCAAACATTGTATTGGTTGCGGATACGAATGTGACGCTTGATATGCAAGGCGAGACGTTAGCTGCTGATGCGGGTCGCTCGATTAGTATCACGGCGACGAATGGCAATATCACGGATGTTTCTGCGGGTACAATTCGTACAAATAATGGCAATATCACGCTTACTGCCGGTGGTACGGGTAATATTGATTTGGATAGTACCAATTTAGAAGCTACGAATGGTGGTCGGGTTAATTTGAGTGCGGGTGGCACGATTAGTATTGACCAAGCCAGTGCATTGACATTGGGCGCGGTTACGGCGGGTGGTAATGTGACACTTGCCTCGGACGGCGCGATTACGTTTCATAGTGCTGTGAACTTGGCACACCCGCTAATAGCATCGGCAGATGAGAATATCATACTCGAAGCTGCTATCACCACATCCAGCAGTACGGCCAATGCGCTTCAGCTTAGTGCGGGTGGTAATTTTATTAATAATGCAGGTGCGAATGCTTTAACAGCAAGCAATTCCACGTGGGCTCTTTATAGTACGAACCCTGTTAATAATACACGCGGGGGTCTTTTACCGAATGAAAGCCTGTTTGGTCAGACAAATATTGCCGCGGCAATTGCTGCGAAAACAACCGCAACCAATAATATTTTTGCTTATCAAACCGCAACCCGGCCTGTTCTTACCTATACGGTCAATAATGGTTCAGTTGTCTATGGGTCAGGCTATACAAATGCTCTGCCCGGTGTCACTTATACCTCCGGCTTGCTTGCTGGTGATGAGATTAATGCGATCGGCCAGGCTGGTGATGCCAGCATCAGCTTGCAAAACTATACTCCCGGAACGGATGGGGTGGGCACAATTGTGGGCGCTTTTACTGGCAGCACCGGCACAATGGCCAATTTTCTAGGTTATACATATAGCTTTATTGCCGGGGACTTAACAATAACCCCGAAAGCGCTGAGTGTTGCGGGTCTTTCTGCCGCCAATAAGGTCTATGATGGGGGTCGGGATGCGTCTGTAAGCGGTGATGCGACGCTTGTTTCTGGTGGCGTTATTGATGGTGACACGGTGACGCTTGCTGTGGGTAATCGTTCTGGCGTTTTTGATAATAAGAATGTGGGTGAAGGCAAGACGGTTACGGTGTCTGGCTATAGCCTATCTGGTTCTGATGCGGGTAATTATAGTCTTTCTGGTGTTACGGTTACGGCTGATATTACGGCGAAAGCGCTGAGTGTTGCGGGTCTTTCTGCCGCCAATAAGGTCTATGATGGCAATAGGACGGCGTCGCTTAGCGGCACGGCTGATTTCGATGGCGTTATTGATGGTGACACGGTGACGCTTACTGTGGGTGATGGGGGGGCTTTATTTGATAATAAGAATGTGGGCACGGGCAAGACGGTTACGGTGTCTGGCTATAGCCTATCTGGTTCTGATGCGGGTAATTATAGTCTGTCGGATGCGGATGCAGCGATTACGGTTACGGCTGATATTACGGCGAAAGCGCTGAGTGTTGCGGGTCTTTCTGCCGCCAATAAGGTCTATGATGGGGGTCGGGATGCGTCTGTAAGCGGTGATGCGACGCTTGTTTCTGGTGGCGTTATTGATGGTGACACGGTGACGCTTGCTGTGGGTGATGGGGGGGCTTTATTTGATAATAAGAATGTGGGTGAAGGCAAGACGGTTACGGTGTCTGGCTATAGCCTATCTGGTTCTGATGCGGGTAATTATAGTCTTTCTGGTGTTACGGTTACGGCTGATATTACGGCGAAAGCGCTGAGTGTTGCGGGTCTTTCTGCCGCCAATAAGGTCTATGATGGGGGTCGGGATGCGTCTGTAAGCGGTGATGCGACGCTTGTTTCTGGTGGCGTTATTGATGGTGACACGGTGACGCTTGCTGTGGGTGATGGGGGGGCTTTATTTGATAATAAGAATGTGGGCACGGGCAAGACGGTTACGGTGTCTGGCTATAGCCTATCTGGTTCTGATGCGGGTAATTATAGTCTTTCTGGTGTTACGGTTACGGCTGATATTACGGCGAAAGCGCTCACAGTGACGAGCCTTAGCGTTGCCAATAAGGTCTATGATGGCAATAGGACGGCGTCGCTTAGCGGCACGGCTGATTTCGATGGCGTTATTGATGGTGACACGGTGACGCTTGCTGTGGGTGATGGGGGGGCTTTATTTGATAATAAGAATGTGGGCACGGGCAAGACGGTTACGGTGTCTGGCTATAGCCTATCTGGTTCTGATGCGGGTAATTATAGTCTGTCGGATGCGGATGCAGCGATTACGGTTACGGCTGATATTACGGCGAAAGCGCTGAGTGTTGCGGGTCTTTCTGCCGCCAATAAGGTCTATGATGGGGGTCGGGATGCGTCTGTAAGCGGTGATGCGACGCTTGTTTCTGGTGGCGTTATTGATGGTGACACGGTGACGCTTGCTGTGGGTAATCGTTCTGGCGTTTTTGATAATAAGAATGTGGGCACGGGCAAGACGGTTACGGTGTCTGGCTATAGCCTATCTGGTTCTGATGCGGGTAATTATAGTCTTTCTGGTGTTACGGTTACGGCTGATATTACGGCGAAAGCGCTCACAGTGACGAGCCTTAGCGTTGCCAATAAGGTCTATGATGGCAATAGGACGGCGTCGCTTAGCGGCACGGCTGATTTCGATGGCGTTATTGATGGTGACACGGTGACGCTTGCTGTGGGTGATGGGGGGGCTTTATTTGATAATAAGAATGTGGGCACGGGCAAGACGGTTACGGTGTCTGGCTATAGCCTATCTGGTTCTGATGCGGGTAATTATAGTCTGTCGGATGCGGATGCAGCGATTACGGTTACGGCTGATATTACGGCGAAAGCGCTGAGTGTTGCGGGTCTTTCTGCCGCCAATAAGGTCTATGATGGGGGTCGGGATGCGTCTGTAAGCGGTGATGCGACGCTTGTTTCTGGTGGCGTTATTGATGGTGACACGGTGACGCTTGCTGTGGGTGATGGGGGGGCTTTATTTGATAATAAGAATGTGGGCACGGGCAAGACGGTTACGGTGTCTGGCTATAGCCTATCTGGTTCTGATGCGGGTAATTATAGTCTTTCTGGTGTTACGGTTACGGCTGATATTACGGCGAAAGCGCTGAGTGTTGCGGGTCTTTCTGCCGCCAATAAGGTCTATGATGGGGGTCGGGATGCGTCTGTAAGCGGTGATGCGACGCTTGTTTCTGGTGGCGTTATTGATGGTGACACGGTGACGCTTGCTGTGGGTGATGGGGGGGCTTTATTTGATAATAAGAATGTGGGCACGGGCAAGACGGTTACGGTGTCTGGCTATAGCCTATCTGGTTCTGATGCGGGTAATTATAGTCTTTCTGGTGTTACGGTTACGGCTGATATTACGGCGAAAGCGCTGAAATATCAGCCGTAACCGTAACACCAGAAAGACTATAATTACCCGCATCAGAACCAGATAGGCTATAGCCAGACACCGTAACCGTCTTGCCCGTGCCCACATTCTTATTATCAAATAAAGCCCCCCCATCACCCACAGCAAGCGTCACCGTGTCACCATCAATAACGCCACCAGAAACAAGCGTCGCATCACCGCTTACAGACGCATCCCGACCCCCATCATAGACCTTATTGGCGGCAGAAAGACCCGCAACACTCAGCGCTTTCGCCGTAATATCAGCCGTAACCGTAACACCAGAAAGACTATAATTACCCGCATCAGAACCAGATAGGCTATAGCCAGACACCGTAACCGTCTTGCCCGTGCCCACATTCTTATTATCAAATAAAGCCCCCCCATCACCCACAGCAAGCGTCACCGTGTCACCATCAATAACGCCACCAGAAACAAGCGTCGCATCACCGCTTACAGACGCATCCCGACCCCCATCATAGACCTTATTGGCGGCAGAAAGACCCGCAACACTCAGCGCTTTCGCCGTAATATCAGCCGTAACCGTAACACCAGAAAGACTATAATTACCCGCATCAGAACCAGATAGGCTATAGCCAGACACCGTAACCGTCTTGCCTTCACCCACATTCTTATTATCAAAAACGCCAGAACGATTACTCACAGCAAGCGTCACCGTGTCACCATCAATAACGCCACCAGAAACAAGCGTCGCATCACCGCTTACAGACGCATCCCGACCCCCATCATAGACCTTATTGGCGGCAGAAAGACCCGCAACACTCAGCGCTTTCGCCGTAATATCAGCCGTAACCGTAACACCAGAAAGACTATAATTACCCGCATCAGAACCAGATAGGCTATAGCCAGACACCGTAACCGTCTTGCCTTCACCCACATTCTTATTATCAAAAACGCCAGAACGATTACTCACAGCAAGCGTCACCGTGTCACCATCAATAACGCCACCAGAAACAAGCGTCGCATCACCGCTTACAGACGCATCCCGACCCCCATCATAGACCTTATTGGCGGCAGAAAGACCCGCAACACTCAGCGCTTTCGCCGTAATATCAGCCGTAACCGTAACACCAGAAAGACTATAATTACCCGCATCAGAACCAGATAGGCTATAGCCAGACACCGTAACCGTCTTGCCTTCACCCACATTCTTATTATCAAAAACGCCAGAACGATTACTCACAGCAAGCGTCACCGTGTCACCATCAATAACGCCACCAGAAACAAGCGTCGCATCACCGCTTACAGACGCATCCCGACCCCCATCATAGACCTTATTGGCGGCAGAAAGACCCGCAACACTCAGCGCTTTCGCCGTAATATCAGCCGTAACCGTAACACCAGAAAGACTATAATTACCCGCATCAGAACCAGATAGGCTATAGCCAGACACCGTAACCGTCTTGCCCGTGCCCACATTCTTATTATCAAATAAAGCCCCCCCATCACCCACAGTAAGCGTCACCGTGTCACCATCAATAACGCCATCGAAATCAGCCGTGCCGCTAAGCGACGCCGTCCTATTGCCATCATAGACCTTATTGGCGGCAGAAAGACCCGCAACACTCAGCGCTTTCGCCGTAATATCAGCCGTAACCGTAACACCAGAAAGACTATAATTACCCGCATCAGAACCAGATAGGCTATAGCCAGACACCGTAACCGTCTTGCCTTCACCCACATTCTTATTATCAAAAACGCCAGAACGATTACTCACAGCAAGCGTCACCGTGTCACCATCAATAACGCCACCAGAAACAAGCGTCGCATCACCGCTTACAGACGCATCCCGACCCCCATCATAGACCTTATTGGCGGCAGAAAGACCCGCAACACTCAGCGCTTTCGCC